>NZ_CP015583.1:3490000-3790000 GCF_001941945.1 Roseomonas gilardii
GGCTGAGCCTGGACGAGGACTCCGAGGCGACGAAACAGGGCATCGCCCGCATCCAGGCCGCCTTGAAGGGCAAGGCGGTGGGCGTGCAGGGCTCCACCACCCATGCAGCCTTCGCGGAACGCTACCTTGCGAAGGTGGCCGATATCCGCCTGTACAAGACCACCGAGCAGCATGACCTCGATCTCGCCGCCGGCCGGCTGGACGCGATCATCGCCGACAGCACGGCACTCCAGGAAACGCTCGGCAAGCCGGACTTCGCGGATTACGCCATCATGGGCCCGGGCTTCACCGGCGGCGTGCTGGGCACCGGCATCGGCGTGGGCCTGCGCAAGCCCGACACGGCGCTGAAAACCCGCTTCGACGAGGCGATCGGCTCCGCCCTGGCGGATGGCACCCTGAAACGGCTTTCCGAGAAGTGGTTCAAGCTGGACGTGACGCCCCGGCCCTAACCTTCCCACCGACAGCCGGAAAGGCGGGCCCGGCCCCCGTACCCTCCGGAAAGTCCCCCGGACAGGATGCGGGCCGCCTTCACGATGGCGCGCGGCGCCGCCGGCCCGTCGCCACCACGCGCCGCCGGTGGCAGTCTGCCGATCATTCCCCGGCGATTCACACGGGGAGCGAAGGGATGGAAACGCCATGCGCGTCCTGATCATCGGGGCCGGCCCGACGGGGTTGACGCTGGCGCTTGCCCTTCGCCATCGCGGCATCGCCTATCGCCTGATCGAATGCCGCACCGGGCCCGAGCGCTGGTCGCGTGCCCTGGGGCTGCAGGCCCGCACGCTGGAGGTGCTGGACCGGCTGGGGCTGGCCGAGCGCTTCCTCGCCGCCGCGCATCCGCTGGAAGGGGCGGCCTTCCACTTCCCCGGCCAGGAGGTCCGGTTGCGCTTCCAGCATGTGCATCCGCGCTTCCCGTCCATGGTGGTCCTGCCCCAGTACGAGACCGAGCGGCTCCTGACGGACGCGGGGGCGGCACCGGAGTTCGGCACCGAGTTCCTGGAAATGCAGAACGGCAACGCCCTGCTTCGCCACCAGGACGGCCGACTGGAATGGGCGGCCGCGGACTGGATCGCCGGCTGCGACGGCGCCCATAGCAGCCTGCGGCACAGCCTGGAGCTTCCGTTTCCCGGGCACCGCTACCCGCAGCAACTGGTCCTGGCGGACCTGCCGCTGGAAGGGCTCGACCGCGCCCGCATGCATGTCTTCCCGGACAGGCCGGCACCGCTGATCTGCTTTCCGCTGCCCGACGGCCACTGGCGGACCGTCGCCCTGCTGCCACCGGATGCGCCACCGCCCGCCCAGGGCTCCCTGGCCCCCTTCCAGCGCCCGGGCCTGACGCTGGGCGAGCCCTCCTGGTGGAACCTCTTCCGCATCAGCCAGCGGCAGATCCCCCGGATGCAGATCGACCGGCGCCTGCTGCTGGGGGATGCCGCGCATATCCACTCGCCGGCCGGTGGGCAGGGCATGAATCTCGGCATCCAGGACGCATGGTCGCTGGCCGCCGCCTTCGCCGAGGGCCCCGGGGCCGTCGGCCTCTGGGCCGGGCGGCGGCACGGGCTCGCGCGACAGGTGATCCGCGCCACGGATCTGATGACCCGGATGATGACCACCCGCTCGCCCGTCCTGGCTTCCCTCCGCGACCGGGCCTTCCGCCTAGTGGCGGGCACGCCCGCCCTGGCCCGGCAGATGGAGAGCGGCCTGGCCGGCCTGCGCTACCCCGCCCCGCCGGCCTGACCGGCGGGCATGGCCCCTGCCGTGCGGCGCCATGGCCAGGGCCGCACGGGGCCGGGTGCCGCCGGGCAATCCGCCCGGCAGCCCTCGGCGATCAGGCGCGCTGCGCCGCCACGGCCGGCGGCGCGGCGGCGATGCGCTCGGCCTCGGCCGCCTCGCGCCCCCAACGGGTGGCGAGGGAGGCGCAGACCATGAGCTGGATCTGGTGGAACAGCATGATCGGCAGCACGATCATGCTCACCGCCTGTCCGCTGAACAGCAGGCTGGCCATGGGGATGCCGCTGGCGAGGCTCTTCTTGGAGCCGCAGAACAGGATGGTGATCCGGTCCTCGCGCGAGAAACCGGCGGCGCGGGTGTACCAGTGCAGCAGCAGCATCACCACCGCCAGCAGCGCGGCATTGGCCACCAGCAGGATCGCGATACTCAGCACGTCCACCTGATGCCACAGCCCGTTCACCACGCCCTCGCTGAAGGCGCCATAGACGACGAAGAGGATCGAGGAACGGTCCACATACCCCACAAGCTGCTTGTGCCGGTGCAGCACCGGCATCAGCCAGCGGCGCACGAGCTGGCCCAGCACGAAGGGCAGCAGCAGCTGCAGCATGATGCCGCGGATCGCTCCGAAGGAGATGCCGCTCTCGCCGTTCGTGGTCATCAGCACGCCCACCAGCAACGGCGTCAGCACGATGCCGATGAGGTTCGAGACCGAGGCCGCGCAAAGCGCCGCCGGCACGTTGCCGCGCGCGATCGAGGTGAAGGCGATGGAGGACTGCACCGTGGAGGGCAGCACGCCGACGAAGATGATGCCGAGCGCCAGCATCTCGCCCAGCGCCGGGCGCACCGCATAGCTCAGGCCGATGGCCAGGATCGGGAAGAGCAGATAGGTGGACAGGAAGACCACCAGCTGCAGCTTCCAGTTCGTCACCCCGGCCATCACCGCCTCCCGCGACAGGCGGGCGCCATAGAGGAAGAACAGCAGGGCGATGGCGAAATTGGTGGCATAGTCCACCACCTCGGCCGCCTCGCCCCGGGCCGGCAGGACACTGGCCAGGACCACCATGCCGATGATCAGGAGGATATAGGGATCGATCCGCAGGCGGGCCAGGATCGAACGCCTGGCCGGCGGAGCGGCGCTGGATGGGTTTGCGGCCACGGGAAACGCCCCCTGTCACAGGAATGACTTCGGTTGTGGGGCCTCCTTTGCCCATTCGCACCAAAAATGACAGAATTAACAGTCATTGTGGAATCCGATGACCCAGGCGCCCTTCGATCCGCTGCTGCTGCGCACCTTCCTGGCCGTCGCGGAAACCCGGCACTTCACCGCCGCCGGGCAGCGCCTCGGGCTGAGCCAGTCCACCGTCAGCCAGCACATCCGCCGGCTGGAGGAACAGGCCGGGCGGCCCTTGCTGTTGCGCGACACGCATTCCGTCACCCTCACCACCGATGGCGAGGCGATGCGGGGCTTCGCCACCACCATCCTGGAGGCCCATGCCCGCGCCGCCGCCTTCTTCGCCGGCACGGAGCTGCGCGGGCGGCTGCGCTTCGGCACCTCGGAGGACCTCGTCTCCTCCCGCCTGCCCGAGATCCTGCGGGAATTCGTCCGCTCCAACCCGGCCGTGGATCTCGACCTGACCGTGGGGCTCAGCGCCCTGCTCTATGACCGGCTGGATGCCGGGGAGCTCGACCTGATCTGCGCCAAGCGCCGCCCGGGCGAGCGGCGCGGCCGCCCGGTCTGGCGGGAAAGGCTGGCCTGGATCGGCACCGCCGGAACCGTGCTGGACCCGGAGGAACCCCTGCCCCTGGTCGCCTATCCCAACCGCTCCATCACCCGTGCCCTGGCGCTGGAGGCGCTGGAACGCTCCGGACGCCGCTGGCGCATGTCCTGCTCCTCCGGCAGCCTGAGTGGGCTGACCGCCGCCGTGCTGGCCGGGCTCGGCGTCACCGCGCAGTCGCGCCTGCTGCTGGGAGGCGCGCTGGTGGAGGTGCCGGGGCCGGAGCTGGACGAGGTGGAATTCGTCGTCACCGGCCGCAGCGAGAGGCTGCACGGTGCCGCCGCCGCCCTGGCCGACCTTCTCCTGCTGAACGCCGCGCGCCTCCAGCCGGCCGCGTGATCCCCACCCGGCGCACCGGAGGGCCGCATGGGGCGGCGCTCCCGTCCCCGGCCGCGATTCCATCGGTAGGCGACAGCAGCGCGCCGGGGCAGGATCGCCGCAGGGCATGACGGGACATCCTCCATGACGACAGCCGACAGGACGGAAACGGGCGGCCAGGCGCATCACCCCCTGCTGCGGCGGCGCGACGGCCACCATGCCCGCGTCACCTTCGAGGAGCTCTTCTTCGACCTCGTCTATGTCTTCGCCGTCACCCAGGTCTCGCATGGGCTGCTGCACCACCTGGGCGCGGCCGGGGCGGTGGAGGCGCTGATCCTCTGGTTCGCCGTCTGGCTGGGCTGGCAGTACACCTGCTGGGTCACGAACTGGTTCAACCCGGAAACGCCGCAGATCCGTGGCCTGCTCTTCGGCACCATGCTGGCCGGGCTGGTGATGGCGGCCGCCCTGCCCCAGGCCTTCGGCGACCGCGGACTCGTCTTCGCCCTGGCCTATGCCGCCATGCAGGTGGGGCGCACGGGCTTCATCGCCTGCCAGCTTCCCGCCGGGCATCCGCTGGCTGCCAACTACCGACGGATGCTGGGCTGGGTCTGCATCGCGGCGGTGCTCTGGGTCCTTGGCGGGCTGGTCCCGGCGCCCTGGCGGCACCTGCTCTGGGTCCTGGCCATCCTCTGCGAATACGTCTCCCCCATGTTTGGCTTCGCCCTGCCGGGGCTGGGCCGTTCCCGGACGCGGGACTGGACCATCGAGGGCGGGCACCTCGCCGAGCGCTGCCAGCTCTTCGTCATCGTCGCCCTGGGCGAGACGGTGCTCGTCACCGGCGCCACCCTGGCCGACGAAGGGGCCTGGGACCCGCCCACCCTGATCGCCTTCCTCTCCGCCTTCCTCGGCAG
This sequence comes from Roseomonas gilardii, assembly GCF_001941945.1. Taxonomy (NCBI): domain Bacteria; kingdom Pseudomonadati; phylum Pseudomonadota; class Alphaproteobacteria; order Acetobacterales; family Roseomonadaceae; genus Roseomonas; species Roseomonas gilardii. The sequence goes on from NZ_CP015583.1 coordinate 3,494,730, forward strand.
CCTCGCCATGTGGTGGGTCTATTTCGGCACCAGCGGCCGGGACGGCAGCACGGTCATCACCCATTCCCCCGACCCCGGCCGGATCGGTGCCTTGTTCCACTACATCCACGCCATCCTGCTCGCCGGCATCATCGTGACCGCCGTCGGCAACGACCTCGTCATCGCCCATCCCGACGGGCGCATGACCGTGGCGGCGTCGGCCACGCTGATCGGCGGGCCGGCGCTCTATCTCTTCGGCTCCGGCCTCTACAAGCGCGTGGTCTACGGCCTCTGGCCGTCCTCGCATCTTGGGGGCCTCGCCGTGCTCGCCCTGATGGTGCCCTTCGCCTTCACCACTGACCTGCTGATGATCGGCGCCCTGACCACGCTGGTGATGCTGGCCGTGGGCTTCTGGGAAAGCCGCATCCTGCGCCCCAGCCCGGAAGCGCGGCTGGCCGGCACATCGCCCTGACGGGAAGCCGTCGCCGGAGGTTGCGTTCCGGACCTCCGGCGATTCCGGGTCAGCGTCCCAGCACCTCGCCCAGCAGGCCGGCGAAGCGGTCGATATCCGCTTCCTCCACCCAGACATGCGCGCTGATCCGCAGCACGCCGAGCCGGTCGCTGGCGAAGGCGCCTCGCTCCGCCAGGGCCGCGATCGCATGGGGTGGTAACCCGCCCGGCAGGCGCAGGCCCAGGATATGCGGCGCGCGGCGATGCCGTGGCGGGCAGGCGAGGCCCATTGCCTCCAACCGCTCGACCAGCCGGTCCGTCAGGGCGCGCAGCCGCGCCTCCACCGCCGCCGCGCCCCAGGATGCCACCAGTTCCAGCCCCGTCGCCGCCATGGGCAGCGCCACCGGATCATCACGCTCGCCCCGGTCGTAGCGCGCCGCGCCCGGCGCGGGCCGGCCTTGCGGCATGTTGAAGCCGTTCTCCTCCAGCGGCTGGCCGGACTGGCGCTCCGGCGCGGCGTAGAGGAAGGCCAGGCTGTAGGGGCCCAGCACCCATTTATAGGTCGGGAAGGCCAGGAAATCCGGCCGCCAGCGCCCGACATCCACCGGCAGCACGCCCACCGCCTGGGTGGCATCGACCACCACCGCCCCGCCCTGTCGCCGGACCGCCGGGATCACCCGGTCCAGGTCGATCGGCGCGCCGTCGCACCAGTGCAGCGGCGTCAACGTGGCGACGCCCAGGGGTGCCGCGCCGGGGCGGTCGATCGCCTCCAGCAGCGCGGCGGTCCAGTCGCCATCCGCCGCTCGCGGCACCGCCTCCACCACCAGCCCGCGCTGCCGCGCCAACCGGTCCCAGGGCAGGCAGAGGGAGGGGAACTCGTCCTGCACGCGCAGCACGCGCGAGCCCGCAGGCAGTTCCAGGTTCAACGCCGCCGTGGCGATGCCGTGGCTGACGGAGCCGGTGATGGCGATGTCGCCGGGCACCGCGCCGATCAGCCGCGCCGCCGCGGCACGGGCCCGCACGCCCCAGTTCGCGGCCTCGCTGCGCGGCACCGCCCAGGGATGGCTCTTGCTGGCCACCCCCACCTCCCCCGCCGCCCGCACCGAACGCGGCAGCGGCGAGTAGGCGGCAGCGTCGAGATAGGCGATCCCCTCGGGGATCTCGAAAAGGGCACGTTGGCTGGCCAGGGGTGGGGTCTGGGTCATGGGCCAGGGAAGAACGGCAGGCCACACCTGTCCAGGCGGGACCGTCCGCCAGGCCTCAGCGCCGCCCGGGCAGGGCCGCCGCGCTCTCCTCCCGTGCCGGCTCCGCGAGGCTCGCCGGCCCGCTGCCCGTCGCCGGCCTCTGCCCAGGCACGGGGCCGGCGCCGATCCCGGGAAGGGTCAGGATCACCGCGAAACCATCGGCCGAGTCGCTGCGGAAGCGCAGGCTGCCGCCATGCGCCCGGACCACCTCGTCGGCGATGGCGAGGCCGAGCCCGGCACCGGTGCGTCCCTCGCCGCGCGGATGGAAGGGCTCCCGCACCCGGGCCCAGAGGGTAGGCGGAATGCCCGGCCCGTCATCCACCACCTCCAGCACGGCGTCTCCGCCCTGGCGGAAGACCCGGACCTCCAGCCGCGAGGCCGCGCCATGCTGGAGCGCGTTGTTCACCAGGTTCGACACGGCCTCCCTCAGGCTGATCGGATCGCCCGGGACGATCGCCGGCTCCTCGGGCGCGTCCAGCGACAGCAGCGGCGCCGCGGCGCCATCGCCTTCCGGCAGGTCCAGCAGAATCCTGCGCGCCAGCGCCACAAGGTCCACCGGCTCCGGCGGCACCACATCGGGCCGGTGCGTCACCATGGCATGGTTGAACAACTGCCCTACCAGCCGGCCGAGCTGTTCGGTGCGGGCGGCGATGCGCCGCAACTGGGTGGCCCGGCGCGCGGGATCGCCCTCCACCGACAGAAGATCGACCTGCGAGGCCAGCCCCGCGAGCGGCGTGCGGATCTGGTGCGCGGCATCGCCGATCATCCGCTGCATCATGCCGATCCGCCGGTCCAGGCGTGCCATGAAGCCGTCGATGGCGCCGACCAGCGCCGCGATCTCCGGCGGTGCCGCCACGGCCAGCGGGCTCAGGTCGCGCGGATCGCGCTCGCGCAGCGCGTCCTGCACCTGCTTCAGCGGCGCCAGCACGTGCTTGATGGCCAGCAGCGTCGCCAGCAGCGCCAGGCCGGTCAGCAGCAGCACGCCGAGGATGGCCTTGCCCGCGATGTCGCGCGCCAGCGCGGTGCGCGCGTGCAGCGTCTGCGCCACCGCCACCAGGGCCCAGCCCTCGCCCAGCCGGCGCGTGGTGACCGCGATGCGCACGGGCTCTCCACGCCAGACCCCATCCTCCACCAGCACGCGGCCCTGGCGCAGCAGCGCCTGCTCCCGCGGCGTCTCCGGGCCGAGCGCGAGATCGGGCGATCCCGCCACCACGACGCCGCGCGGGTCCACCACCTTGTAGGCCACACGGTCCATGGCGGAGAGCGAAGCGAGAACGGAAACCGGTGGCTCCACCGCCACCATGGCGCCCTGCTGGTAGGTGTTCTCGGCGATCTGCGATGCACCGTAGCGCAACAGCGTGTCATGGGCGCTGCCGGCCGTCACCCAGGCATAGTACCAGCCCGCCACCGCGAAACAGGCGCCGACCGAGCCGAGCACGAACAGCAGCAGCACCGCCACCCGCGCATGCAGGGAGCGCACCGCGCTCATCGCGGCGCGAGCTGGTAGCCGAGGCCGCGCAGCGTGCGGATCTCGGCGCGGGAGGCAGCGATCTTGCGGCGCAGGCGGGCGACATACTGCTCCACCGCATTGGCGCCAGCGGCCCCGTCCAGGCCGAAGAGCCGCTCCACGATCTGCTCCTTGCCGACGATGCGGCCGCCCCGCGCCACGAGGATCTCCAGCAGCGCCAGCTCCCGCCGCGTCAGGTCCAGCGGCTCACCCTCCACGCTCGCGATACGGCCGGACAGGTCGATGGCGATGTCGCCGAAACGGATCGCGTTGGTGGCACTGCCGCTGCCCCGCCGCAGCAGGACGCGGACGCGCGCCTCCAGCTCCAGGAAGTCGAAGGGCTTCACCAGATAGTCGTCGGCCCCGAGATCGAGCGCCCCGACCCGGTCCGCCACGCCGGAACGCGCCGTCAGCATCAGCACCGGCGTCGCCAGCCGCCGCTCCCGCGCATGGCGCAGCAGGGCCAGCCCGTCCGGCGGCGGCAGCATCACATCGAGGATGAAGAGGTCATAGGGCTGCACATCCATCCGCGCCGCAGCCCCCTCGCCGTCGCGCTCCCAGTCCACCTCGTGCCCCATCCTCTGCAGGCGGGCCTGGATGCCCTCGCCCACATCCGCCGTGTCCTCGACCAACAGGATCCGCATTGCCCCGCCATCTTCGCACCGCACCGTCATGCCGCGGCGCAGCAACGATTTTTGCGCGCCTGTCAGTTTGGCAACAGATTGGAAGGATATCCAGGGTGCAAGCCCGGGCCGCGAAGGAACCGGGGAAACCAGGGAAGAGAGGGTCCGGAAATGGATGCAGCCCCAGGCGCATCCGCACCGCTTCTGTCGGTGCAGGATGTCACCTTGCAGTACAAGACCGAAGATTCCGTGGTCACCGCCACGCATCGCGTCGGCTTCGACGTCTATCCCTCCGACCGCTACATCCTGCTCGGCCCCTCGGGCTGCGGGAAGTCCACGCTGCTGAAGGCGATCGGCGGCTATCTCACCCCCTCCGAGGGCGAGATCCGGCTCAAGGGGCGCGAGGTGCGCCATCCCGGCCCGGACCGCATGATGGTCTTCCAGGAATTCGACCAGCTCCTGCCCTGGAAGACGGTGCGCGAGAACGTGATGTTCGCCCTCACCGCCAGCGGCCGCGCCAAGGGCGCCGAGGCGCGCGACCGGGCCGACAGCTACATCGAGAAGGTCGGCCTGGCGAAGTTCGCGGACAGCTTCCCGCACATGCTGTCCGGCGGCATGAAGCAGCGCGTGGCCATCGCCCGCGGCATGGCGATGGAGCCGGACGTGCTGCTGATGGACGAGCCCTTCGCCGCGCTCGATGCCCTGACCCGGCGCCGGATGCAGGAGGAGCTGCTGCGCCTCTGGGACGACACCCGCTTCACCGTGCTCTTCGTCACCCATTCCATCGAGGAGGCGATCCGCGTCGGCACGCGCATCCTGCTGCTCTCCCCGCATCCCGGGCAGGTGAAGGCGGAGCTGAACAGCGTCCCGCCCGAGCTCCTCGGCACCGCCGCCGCGGCGGAGCTGGAGACGCGCATCAACGACATGCTCTTCGTGCATTGAGGGAGAACGGTCCATGAGCATCACCGTGAATGGCGGCCCTCTGGTCGCCCGCCCCGAGATCGTCCGCGAGCCCTCCCGCAGCGGCATCGGCGAGATCAACAAGCCGATCTCCGCCTGGGAATCCGTCTACCGCATCGGCGCGCTGCGCAAGGCGCTGATCCTCCTCGTCCTGGCCCTGGTCTGGGAGGCCTATGGGCGCTGGCTCGACAACCCGCTGCTCTTCCCGCCCTTCACCGCCACGGTGCAGGCGCTGTTCGAGAACATCGCCAACGGCGTCATCCCCGCCCGCACGCTGATCTCGCTGCGCACGCTGGTGATCGGCTACGCCATCGGCATCGCGCTGGCCGCCGTGCTGACCACCGTCGCCATCGGCTCCCGCATCGGCACGGACCTGCTGGAAACCCTGACCGCCATGTTCAACCCGCTGCCGGCCATCGCGCTGCTGCCGCTGGCGTTGATCTGGTTCGGCCTGGGATCGGGCAGCGTGATCTTCGTGCTGGTGCATTCCGTGCTCTGGGCCATCGCGCTCAACACCCATGCCGGTTTCCGGTCGGTGTCCAAGACCCTGCGCATGGTGGGGCAGAACTACGGGCTGACCGGGCTGCGGCTGGTGAAGGACATCCTGATCCCCGCCGCCTTCCCCTCGATCCTCACCGGCCTCAAGGTGGGCTGGGCCTTCGCCTGGCGCACGCTGATCGCGGCGGAGCTGGTCTTCGGCGTCTCCTCCGGCTCCGGCGGCCTCGGCTGGTTCATCTTCGAGAACCGCAACCAGCTCGAAACGGCCAATGTCTTCGCCGGGCTGTTCTTCGTGATCCTGATCGGCCTCTTCGTGGAGAGCTTCATCTTCGCCAATATCGAGAAGCGCACGATCCGCCGCTGGGGCATGCAGCACTGACCGGCCGTCGTACGAACCTCGTCCAACGATAAGACAGAACGGGAGCGTCCCATGCAACGTCGCCAGATCCTCACCGCCGGTGCCGCCCTTTCCGCGGCGCTGGCCGCCCCGGCCCTGCTGGCCCGCCGCGCCCATGCGGAGGCCAGCAAGGTCCGCCTCTCCCACGGCTACGGCATCCTCTACCTGCCGCTGATCGTGATGCGCGACCAGAAGCTGCTGGAGAAGCACGCCGACGCGGCGGGCCTCGGCCCCATCGACGTCACCTGGCAGATGCTCGACGGCGGCAATGTCATCAACGACGCGATGCTGGCCGGCTCGCTCGACATCGCCGGCACCGGCGCGCCGGGCTTCGTCACCCTCTGGTCGCGGGCGCGGGGCATCCCCCGCTCCGAGATCACCGGCGTCAGCGGGATGAGCACCTGCGCCCTGTCGCTCAACACCAACCGACCGAACATCCGCTCGCTCGCGGATTTCACGCCGAGCGACAAGATCGCCCTGCCCGGCATCAAGACCTCGCTCGCCGCCGTGGTGCTGCAGATGCTGGTGGCCAAGCAGTTCGGCCAGGCCAACTACGCGAAGCTCGACCCGATGACGGTCGGCTTGCCGCATCCGGAGGCCTTCACCGCGCTGATGAGCGGCAAGACCGAGATCGTCGCGCATTTCGCCTCGCCGCCCTATTCCAGCCGGGAACTGGAAGACCCCCGCATCCACCGGGTGATCGCGGCCAGCGAGGTGCTGGGCAATGCCACGCTGGACGTGGTCTTCGCCCCGCGCCAGTTCGTCAACGGCAACCCGAAGGTCATGGCCGCCTTCCTTGCGGCCCAGGACGAGGCCAACAAGCTGATCACCTCCGACCCCCTGAAGGCGGCGGCGATCTTCAACCGCGTCTCCCCGACCGGCAGCACGGACGAGGCGGTGGTGGCCATGCTGAAGGAGCCGGACACGAAGTTCGACACGACGCCGCACGGGCTGATGGAATACGCGAACTTCATGGGTGCCGTGGGCACCATCCGCAACAAGCCGGCGAAGTGGCAGGACCTCTTCATGCCGGAGCTGCACGAGCGCCCCGGCTCCTGAACCGCCTCAGGTCGCGGCGTCGGCCGCCGCGACCTCCCGCGCCCTGCCGCCCTCGGCCATCAGGGTCCTGACACGGGGAAAGGCCACGAGCTGGCGGCGGTACAGGCTCGCGGCCCCTCCGATCATCGTACCGCTCCGGCGCAGCAGGGCATCGCCCCATTCGACGATGCGCAGGTTGGGCCAGGCCTTGGGCCGGATGCGCAGGATTTCCGCGTAGATCGCCTCCGCCGCCAGATCCGGCCGGGCCTGTGCCAGGATCAGCGCCATGGCCGCGGTCGAGCGCGAGATGCCGGCATGGCAATGCACCAGCAGCCGCCCCTCCGGTTCCGCCACCAGGTCCGCGCCGAAAGCCAGAATCTGCTCCACGTGCTCCTGCTCCGGACGGATCATGCCGGGCGTTTCCTCGATCACGTCGTGGAAGCGCAGCTCCAGCTTCCGGTGCTCCCCGAAACGGCCGAAGCTCTCCGGGACAGGCCATTCCGGGTCAAGGATGGAGAGCACATGGCTCACCCCGGCCTCGCAATGGCCATCCAACTCCTCGATGCCACAGATTCCGATGCCGAAGGGTGCGATGGGGTCCATCCCCCCGGATTAGCGCCGCCGCAGGCCGTTTTCCACTCCACAGGCCGCGGCCCCGATGGCCGGAAAGGATTCCACCCCCCCACCGCCCTGCGCCCCGCCTGGCCGCATCCAGCGGCCGGAAATCCGTTCCGGCATTCGAAGTTGATCCAAAAAGAGATATAAATATCCCAGGTTGCTGAAACTTGTGACGCATCACGAATGGGTTGAGCGATCACTGGGCACCCTTTAAGATGCCGTTAATTCCTCGCGGAGAACACAGCTTCGGCTGCCTTCGCCGGGAAGCCAGGAGATCGGCGGGAACCGGATGAAGCGCTTGGTGATCGACCTCGACGGCACGTTGACCATCGACGATCCGCAACTCGACTACCCCAGCAAGCGCCCCAACCTCGCGGTGGTGGAGAAGCTGCGGGAGTACAAGGCGCAGGGCTTCGAGATCGTCGTCTGCACCGCGCGCAACATGCGCACCCACCAGGGCAATGTCGGGCTGATCAACGTCCACACCCTGCCCGTCATCACCGACTGGCTGCGCCGCCACGACATCCCCTATGACGAGATCCATGTCGGCAAGCCGTGGTGCGGGCATGACGGCTTCCATGTGGACGACAAGGCCCTGCGCCCCGACGAGTTCGTCCGCATGAGCCACGACGAGATCGCCACCCTTCTCCATCTCGGCCGGAACGCGGCATGAGCCCGGACGCCCCGCTCGCGCTGATCACCTCGGCCGCCTATGTGAACGCCGAGATCGGCGCCGAATTCGGCCAGTTGCCGCCCTGCTTCCTGCCCTTCGGGCACAACCGGCTCTTCACCCCGCAGATCGCCAGCCTGCGCCGCCTCGGCGAGCGCGTGGTGCTGACCCTGCCGCAGAGCTTCGAGCCGGAGGACTGGGACCAGGCCCAGCTCCTGGCCGCCGGCGTGGAACTCCTCTTCATCCCGGACGGGCTCAGCCTCGGCGAGAGCATCGCCTATGCCCTGACCCTCTCGGACGCCCGCGGCCCGGTCCGCATCCTGCACGGCGACACGCTCTTCCTCGAAGCCCTGCCGGAAACGCTGGACGAGGTCGGCGTGGCTACCAGCGCCGATTCCTACAGCTGGGGCGTCCTCAGCGGCGGGCTGCAAGACAGCTTCGTCAACCGCCGCCCCGGCACCGCCGCCCGGCAGGACCAGGTCCTCAGCGGCTGGTTCGCCCTCTCCTCCGCCCCGGCCCTGGGCCGTGCCCTGGCGGAGGCGCAAGGCGACTTCCTGCGCGCCCTGGCCCTCTACAACGCCCGCCACCCGCTGACCTTCCGCCTGCTGGACGGCTGGCTGGACTTCGGCCACCTGCAGACCTTCTACCGGTCCCGCGCCAAGGTCAGCACCGCCCGCGCCTTCAACGCCATTGCGGTCGCCGGCCGCTCCGTGCTCAAGACAGGCGAGAAGAGCGACAAGCTCTCCGCCGAGGCCGACTGGTTCGAGAACATCCCCGCGCCGCTGCGCCTCCATGCCCCGCCCTTCCTGGGGCGCGAGGGCAATGGCTACCGCATCGGCTATGAGTTCAGCCCGACCCTGCACGAGCTCTTCGTCTTCGGGCGGCTGGAACAGGCGAGCTGGTCGCGCATCCTGGAAGGCTGCTTCGACTTCCTCCGCGCCGCGCGGCAACTCGGCGCCGACGACGCCCCCGCGCAACTGCCGCCCGACACGCTGCGCGTCCTGGCCCTCGACAAGACCGCCGCGCGGCTGGAGCAATGGGCCCGTGCCGCCCGGATCGACCTCGACGCCGAATGGCGCTCGGGCGGGCGCCGCCTCCCCTCGCTCCGCCGCATCGCGGACGAGACCGCCGCCATCGCCGCGGCCACCGATCCCCTGCCCGGCGTCATGCACGGGGATCTGTGCTTCCCCAACACCTTCTTCGATTTCCGGCAGCAGCAGATCAAGGTGATCGACCCGCGCGGCTCCGTCCGCGATGGGGAGCACACGGTCTTCGGCGACCTGCGCTACGACCTCGCCAAGCTGAACCATTCGGTCGAGGGCTATGACCTGATCCTCACCGGCCGCTACCAGGTGGAGCAGCCGGAGCCCTATGACCTGACCCTGCACCTGTCGCGCGAAGGCGCGGCGGGCTTCCTGCCCGACATCGCGGCGGAGATGGACCTCCTCGGCCGGCGCACCAGCGATGCGGGCACGCGGGCGCTGACCGTGCATCTCTTCCTCTCGATGCTCCCCCTGCATGCCGACCGGCCCGACCGCCAGCGCGCCTTCCTGGCCAATGCGCTGCGCCTCTATGCCAAGATGGAGAGAGCGCGTGATCGTCTTCCCCATGGCCGGCCTCAGCAGCCGCTTCACCAAAGCCGGCTACGACCGGCCGAAATGGATGCTGCCGCTGGCCGGGCGGCCGCTGCTGGACTGGTCCCTGCTCGGCTTCAGCGAAATGTTCGGCAGCGAGACCTTCCTGCTGATCCATCTCGACCGACCGGGCGTCGCGGAATTCGTGCGCGCCCGGGCCGAGGCGATCGGCATCCGGAACCTGCGGATGGTGGCGCTGCCGGAACCCACGCGAGGACAGGCGGAGACCGTGTGGCTCGGCCTGGAACGCCTCGCCGTGCCGGATGCGGAGCCGGTGACCATCTTCAACATCGACACCATTCGGCCCGGCGTGCGTAGGGCGGCCTTCGACGGGAAGGCGGGGTGGCTGGAGTGCTTCGTGGGGGAAGGGGATCACTGGTCGTTTGTTCGTCCAGCTGACCCAAGCAATCCATCTGAGGGGCAGGCGGCAGAGGTCGTGGAGAAACTGCGGATTTCGTCGTTGTGCTGCTCAGGTCTGTATCATTTCGGATCGACCACTCATTTCTGCAGCGCTTACGCCGAGGAGTTAGCAAAAAACTCCGCTCCAACGGAACTCTATATCGCTCCTATTTATCGGCACCTGATCAAGGTGGGGCATAAAGTGCATTACAGCACTATAGCCAGGGAAGAGATTTTCTTTAGCGGAACACCCGCCGAATATGAAATTCTTTCTACCGACACGTCGCGTCTACTGAATGCTTGGTAGGGCAATGCTCTCCTCCAAACTAGTCACAACGCCACAACATCGAGCAAAAGAGAGCATCATGGACATACCAGTGCAGTTCGAGCGTTTTGCAATTTCTGACTCGATCTACGACTTGCCGAGGGTGACAACCTTCGATGAGGCCCGTGATGAGGATGTTCTATTTCCCGTTACGTCCCGTCAAAAAATGTCGATTATTCCACCCGCCTTCATGTTTACATCTCCAGAGTTCCAAAACATTAAAGGCACCGCGGTATTTCAACAGCAATTCCGCAATACAGCCGAAATAGCAATTGCCCGTATCAACAACGCTTATGTACTTGGTGGCAAGTTCTTTGTATTCAATTCCCGCAAAGTTGTCATCAAAGAAAGTCTACCGGTCCATGTCCGTTGGAATCCGGATGCAGCGAAGGAACAACTAATTGTTAACGAACTTCCCATTCGGAAGTTATCAGGAGCACATGTCGCCCTAGGCGTACATAACCACAATAACTATTTCCACTGGCATATCGATGTGTTGTCATCGGCAATCGTTGCATTACAGCATATAGACAAAAATACCCACTTCCTTACCCCACCACTGCGGCCTTGGCAGAGACGATCATTAAACCTAATCGGCGTTGAAGATGCCAGAATCGTGGAAACCACCGACGAAATCTACAAAGTCGAAACCCTGATCTTTCCGAGCAATTTATCACGCCATGGTTTCGAAATGACATGGCCTGTAAAGGCATTGTTCGAAAAAATCACCAATAACCTCAGAATCTCGCCGCTTATCGCGCATCGCATGCCCAAAAAAGTCTACCTCAGCCGAACAGATGTTTCTTTCCGCTCTTGTGCTAATGAAGCAGATTTCATGAATTACCTTGAGAAAAAAGGCTTTCTTTGTTTCACCCCCGGCAGCCTCACCTACGATCAGCAAGCCATTATCATGAGTAATGCCGAAACAGTTGTTGGGCTTCATGGAGCTGGCCTGACAAATACTGGTTACTCCCCACCACATTCGCAACTGATAGAAGTGATGCCGTCCTCCTTTATGAATGCAGGGTATTTCGCGATTTCTCAGGTATTTGAAAGGAAATACTCTGTCTTTGCGATAGGTGGCGGAGGGACGATGGATCGTTTTCAGCATCCGAGCCAATGGACTGTCGACATAGACGCGTTCGATGCTCAAGTTACAAAAATAATCTGAGTAAAGGAGATGAACAGCGCGATGAAAATCGCAATAATAGGCACGTCGAACTCGATTGGACCACGCGGCTATGTCCCGGCGCTAAGCCAGCATCCTGCGGTCTCACGTGTTGGCAACTTCTCTTTAGGCCACAGCACCTCAATTGCTCTGGCTTATACCGCACATCGGATCAATTTTACCGAGTGGGATTTCTGTGTCCTAGATTTTTCGGTGAATGAAGAAGCATCCACCAAGAAGCCAGAAGATCTCTTCAGGATCGAAAGTTGCTTAAACTATCTTTTGGACCAAATGGCCGAAAGTGGATGTTTACCTGTAGTGTTAATTATGCCAACTGAAAGAGGGCGCGGTAAAATTCTTCAGGTCCACGAGTTCTACTTGAGATACGCCACCTCTAAAGGATTACCGCTGTTCGATGGATTTTCTTTTCTGAGGGATTTGGAAGTTACGAATAGCGCTCTAGATGCGTCAGAGTATTTTCGAGATCCTGACCATCTGGCTCCATGGGCATCATCGCTTCTGGGCTATCACCTAGCGGATCGCCTTTCTCGCATCGATATGAAACAGCACACTATTAGCTTTCCTTCCCTTAATAGCGCCCAGTACTCCTATTTGCCCATGTCTGAGGTAGCACCAGAGCAAACTTTCGTGGAACGCCACACGTCTTTGACCTCAGCACGATTCCTTCATTTAAGCAAAAACCAAAAGGTTGTCTTGGAGGGCATCCGTCCAGGTAAGGTCGTTGGAATTGGCATCAACATCAATCAGACTAATGCACTGTTGCGTTTTCAGTCCTCGGCGAGAGATAGCAATGCCTTCTATTCTGAGCGCTACTTCAACACTGACCCAGGAAAGTTTACTTTCGTAATTAGAGTCATCCCTGAAATCTCAGTTCTCGACAAAACCCTATCACTAGAAGTACTTGAATTCCCCAAACCAGAGCTTGCAAAACACTATATGGACCATCCAGCCCAAGCTGAGGTTCACGGGATTGCCATTGAGCATGAGGCTGTAACGATGCGCTCCTACGAAGTGTCACCTGCGATAATGCCTTTGCAGACAGAAATTCCAGCAGAAAACTTGAAAAGATAGTCGAGAGGCTAATATCCGCCGGGGCCTATGAATGGCAAAGAGATGCTGACCATCTCATGCTGCGTCGGTTATCCGACCAGCACCCGGCGGCTGATCTCCATCACTTTTTGATCGAACGGACTAATGTCACGGGCCAGATCAAGCCAGTAGCGCAATCCCACATTGTTCTTTTGTCTCGTACTCAGTTCGCACATGCCAAGAACGGAGCGCAGATTCCTGGGATCCGCAGTGAGAGCATCCTGAAATATCGACTCTGCCAAGTTATACTGGCCTTGGCGGATGAAGCCCCAGCCAATAAATGCTTGGATAGCTATTTTTGCAGATGGTCTAGCTGCAAAATGCTCACACTTAGCATTGAGCAGGCGTAACGCCGTAGATGGATGCTTAAATGCTGCTCGTAGGATAAGATTTTCAGCTCGCTGCGGATGATTTCTGCGGATGGGAGAAAGATAACGTATTAAATCATCAGTGAGATTGTCACCGCAGAGCGAGATGATATTTTTTAGGGTTTTAGTTCCCGCTAATATTTTGGTCACGTGGTGATCAGCAGAAGGGACAGGCACAAAATTGATGTGACCACAGGCTTTCTCGATCAAAGCCGCATGCAGAGCATCAACCTTGTAATACGGATCAAATAGCAGATAAATGTTACCTTGAATATCTCCTCTTCCAATTTCCATGCCGCAAAGATCATTGAAATAGTACTTTTCATAGCGCTTATCGAAATGCGATACACTTGACGGCTCAATTGACCACTGCGGACAAAGTGATATAACTGTGTTCAGCTGAAAGGCTCTGGAATATTTTATGGCGGCATATCCGCCCATTGACCCACCATAGCCCACTCGTGGGCGGTCGCCTTGCAAAACCTCTTCGACAGCAGGCAGAGCAGCCTGTATTGAAGCTCTAGGAAACCAATTTGCCTTTCGCGCCATAAAGCCTATTGCATCGATCCGAGCTTTCTTAATGGCCATGCCAGCAAAAATGTTTTCCCCATCAGCTAAAGTAACCCGATCATTAAATGTAAAAAGCGTGTAAGGTGTAGCCCCCACGCGACGGATGACCTGCAAATGTTCGTCTTGGAATATGATCACACGTAGCACCATGTCCGCATATGCATACAGAAATTGATTCTCACATAGGATCTTCGCTTGTTCTAGACTTTCATCATCCCCCTCTCCCCCACCACCCCCTCACTCCCCGGAAACGCCGCCGCCACCGCCTGCGGCGGCAACCGCAGGTGATCCCGCAACAGCCCCTTGGCCACCGCCCGCAGATCCCGCGTCGGCGCCAGATCCCGGTTCTCGAACAACTGCCCGTCGCGCAGCCCCGGCCAGTCCGCCAGCACCCGCCCGCCCGCCACCGCCCCGCCGAGGACGAAGGCCACGCCCCCGGTGCCATGGTCCGTCCCGTTGTTGCCGTTCACCCGCGCGGTGCGGCCGAACTCGGTCATCACCAGCACGGCGGTGTGCGTCCAGGCCGGACCGAGCTGCGCCTTCAGCGCGCTCATCCCGCCATCCAGTTGCGACAGCACGGGGTTCAGCCGCCGCGTCTGGTCGGCATGGGTGTCCCAGCCGCCGATCTCCAGCGCCGCCACGCGCGGCCCGTCCGGTGCCGCCATCAGCTTCCCCGCGATCCCGGCCAGGGCCAGGAAGCCCCCCGCACGCCCCGCTCCTCCGGCAGGACCTCGGCGGCGAAGCCCCGGCCGCGCAGCCCGTCCTGCACCGCGGGGCCGAGCAGCGGGTCGGCATGCACCAGGTCGGCCACGCGGGCATAAAGGTCCGGCGCCGGCCGCACGGGCCGGGGCGGCGCCCACATCCCCACATGCTGCGGCCCGCGCATCAGCAGCGGCAGGGACAGCCCGACCGCCAGCCCCAGATCCGCATCCCCCTTCGGCCGCGCCGCGAAGCCGGACAGGGCGCGGTTGAGCCAGCCGGAGGTGAGCCCGCCGCGCTCCACGGCGCCGCTCTCCAGCATGTCCTGCGCCTCGAAATGGCTGCGGTTGCGATAGGGGCCGGCCACCGCATGGATGGGCAGCATCTCCCCCGCGCGGAACATGCCGTGCAGCGCGCCCAGGCTCGGGTTCAGCCCGAAGAAGCCGCCGCAATCCAGCAGCCCCCCCTCCTGCCCCGGCTCCGGCAGGGCGAGCGAGCCCCGCAGCGCGCGGTAGTTCGCATCGCCATAGGGCGCCAGGGCCGCCATCCCGTCCATGGCGCCGCGCAGGATGACGACGACCAGCCGGTTCTCGCCCGGCAGCACCCCGGCCGGCATGGCGGCGAAGGCGAGGCGGGACTGCGCGGCGACCGCCGTGGCGGCGAGGCCCAGCAGCAGGCCGCGCCGCCCGATCGAGGGAAGATGGCTCATCGGCGTTGGAACTCCGGGCTGCTGAACAGCAGGGTCAGGGCCTCCTGCGGCGATCCCGCGCCGCGGATCGCCCCGCGCGTCTCGGCGGAGGCCAGGGGGCCGAGCGCCACCTCCGTCACCGCCATGGGGTCCTTGCGGGCGAAGCGCCCGGCCTGCTGGAAGGACCAGTCCACCCGCTGCATCGCGGCCTCGGGGCCCAGCCAGTCCTTGCCCCGGTCGGGCCAGCCATTGGGCTGCGCGGCGCCCCAGATCTGCTGGCCGAGGCCGAAGGCGCTCTTGAAGGCCATCTCCCCGAACTGCGCCCCGTCGCAGCCAAGGGTGCGATAGACGGCGGTGACATAATCCAGCGGGCCGCGCAGCTTGGTGAGCGGCGGGTTCCAGGCCTCCGGCAGCCGCACCAGGGCACGGGACACGGCGCCCAGGTCGCCATCCGTGTCCCGCAGCACCGCCTCCAGCTTCGCCACCGCGGCGGGCGGCGGGTCATCGGCCACGAAATGCCGGGCCAGCTTGGTGGCGAGGTGCCGGTGCGTCGCGGGGTGGGCGGCCAGGAAGCGCAGCGCCGCCTCCGTCTCCTCCCGCCCATCCACCATCAGGCCGCCGCCGAAGCGCTGGCCGAGGATGGTCTTCACGCCCGGCTCATGCGCCGGGTCACGGAACACGGTGCCATAGGGCTCGCGGTCCCGCTCATAGCGCCACCCGGTGAGGAGCCGTGCGAATTCCGTCACGTCGCGCTGGGTATAGCCGGCGGCAGGCGAGACGCTGTGCAGCTCCATCACCTCGCGTGCCAGGTTCTCGTTCAGCCCGCGCCCCGTCTTGCGGCCGATCGGGCTGTCCGGCCCGACTGAGGACACTTGGTCGAGATAGCCCAGCATGGCCGGATGGGTGGTGGAGGCGATCAGCATGTCCACGAAGCGCCCGGTCACATGCGGCCGGATCACATCCCGGATGAAGGAAGGCACCGCGACAGTGGCCAGGGTGCTGGCACGGCGACTGATGGTGAAATGGTTGGTCCAGAAATCGACCAGCCGCTCGCGGAACGGCGCAGACGTGTCGATCCTCCAAGCGCAGGCGGCGATGCTCTCAGATCGGAAATAAATGTCCACTGGCGTCACTGGCCCCGGCGGCCCCGCCGCATCCCGCTCCCGCCAGACGCGGAAGCCATCCGCGACGGTCGGCATATGGTCGAACCCCGCCGGGGGCGGGGGCTGCGGGGCGGGCTGGTCGATCTGGGCGAGGAGCCAGGCCTCGGCATCGGCGGGGACCGGCTGGTCCGGCCGCGGTCCCAGCCCGAAGCGGATCGCGGCCTGGATGGATCGGGCACTCATGCCCGCATGATGTCACAGCGCTTGCTGCGCTGCGCAACCACAAAGAGTAACTGAACCGCTATTCATACAATCTTTACGTGCGTTCCATGCGGCGCGGAACGCGGGAGGGCACCGCATGCTCCCGGCGGAAGATCCTCCCGCCGGGGGCCGCGAAACGCCTCAGATATGCAGCGCCCGCCCGTCCACGGCCAGCGCCGCCTCCTTCACCGCCTCGTTCAGCGAGGGGTGCGCGTGGCAGATGCGCGCCACATCCTCGGCGGAGGCACCGAACTCGATCGCCATCACCAGCTCGGCGATCAGCGTGCCCGCATCCGGGCCCAGGATATGGGCGCCGAGCACGCGGTCGGTCTCCTTGTCGGCCAGGATCTTCACGAACCCGTCCGTGGTGCCCATGGCGCGGGCGCGGCCATTGGCGGTGAAGGGGAACTTGCCGACCTTGTAGGCCGTCCCGGCCTCCTTCAGCGTCTCCTCGGTCTCGCCGACCGAGGCCACCTCGGGCCAGGTGTAGACCACGCCCGGAATGGCGGCGTAGTTCACATGGCCATGCTGCCCGGCCAGGATCTCGGCGACGGCGACGCCCTCCTCCTCGGCCTTGTGCGCCAGCATCGGGCCGGCGATCACGTCGCCGATGGCATAGATGCCGGGCACGTTGGTGGCGAAATGTCCGTCCACCTTCACCCGGCCCCGCTCATCCAGCGCCACGCCGACGGCATCGAGGCCCAGCCCCTCGACATAGGGGCGGCGGCCGATGGCCAGCAGCACGACGTCGGCCTTGATCTCCTCGGCGGTGCCGCCGGCGGCAGGCTCCACGGTCAGCGTCACGCCGTCCTTGCCCTTGGCGGCGCCGGTCACCTTGCTCTTGAGCTTGAACTTGATGCCCTGCTTGGACAGCACGCGCTCGAACTGCCGGGCGATCTCGCCATCCATGCCGGGGACGAGGCGGTCGAGGAACTCGATCACCGTCACCTCGGCGCCCAGGCGGCGCCAGACGGAACCCAGCTCCAGTCCGATCACGCCGCCGCCGATGACCACGAGATGGCCCGGCACCGTCTCCAGCTCCAGCGCGCCGGTGGAGGTGACGATCTGCGTCTCGTCCACCTCGACGCCCTTCAGAGGCGCGCTGTCGGAGCCGGTGGCGATGATGATGTTCTTCGTCTCGTAGGTCGTGCCCTCGACCTCGACCTTGCCGGGGGCGGTGATCTTGCCCGCTCCCTTCAGCCAGGTGACCTTGTTCTTCTTGAACAGGAACTCGACGCCCTTGACGTTGGCGCCGACCACCTCGCCCTTGCGGGCCTGCATGCGGGCGAGGTCGAGCGTGAGCTGCCCCACGCCGATGCCATGCTCGGCGAAGTGGTGCGCCGCCTCCTCGTAGTTCTCGGAGGACTGCAGCAGCGCCTTGGACGGGATGCAGCCGATGTTCAGGCAGGTGCCGCCCAGCGTGGCCCGCTTCTCCACGCAGGCGACCTTCATGCCGAGCTGCGCGGCGCGGATGGCACAGACATAGCCGCCGGGACCGGCGCCGATGACGATAACGTCGAAGCTCTCAGACATGATGGGTGCTGCAATCCTGTCAGGTGGCCGTTGCGGGCAGGCGTAGCAGGGCTGGCGCCGGGCTTGAAGGGCACAGGCCGCCAGGAAGACGCCCGGCCCCCGCTTATCCTGCCAGATGGGTGCCATGACAGCCTGCCGCCGCGCCCGCGGGCGGGAAACAGGGATGCACCGGGCACGGGTCCGGCCCATGGCGACGCGAGGCGCGAGCGGGGGTGGCGGAGCGGCGCCGGGCCAGCCCTGGAGGTGGGCCGGGCGGGACCCCTTCGCCCGCCTTGCCCCGCCGAGCCATCCAGCCTTATGATATGTTATAACGTTTTGAAGGCCACGCCATGCGACGCCGCTCCGCCCTGCTCCTGGCCCCCGCCCTGCTATCCCTGGGCGGCACCCTCGCCCACCGCTCCGCCCGGGCACAGACCGCCTCTTCCACGCCGCGCCTGGATGTCGTCGCCTCCTTCTCCATCCTGGGCGACATGGTGCGGCAGATCGGCGGCGACCGGGTGGCCGTCCGCACCCTGGTCGGCCCCGGGGGCGACTCGCACACCTACCAGCCCCGCCCCTCCGACGCCGCGGCGATCCGCTCCGCCGGGCTCGTGGTCCGCAACGGCCTCGGCTTCGAGCCCTGGCTGGACCGGCTGGTCCGCTCCTCCGCCACCAAGGCCCCGATCGCGACCGCCAGCCAGGGCGTGACCCCGCGGAAGATGGCGGAGGAAGGCCATGGCCACAGCCACGAGGCGACCGATCCCCATGCCTGGCAGGATCTCCGGAACGGCCAGGCCTATGCCGGCAACATCGCCGAAGCCCTGGCCACGGCCGATCCCGGTGGGGCGGACCTCTACCGCCGCAACGCCGCCGCCTTCCGGGACCGCCTTGCCGGCCTGGACGCCTGGGTACGGGAACAGATCGCGACCGTGCCGGAGGAGCGCCGCATCGTCGTCACCAGCCACGACGCCTTCGGCTATTTCGGCGCGGCCTATGGCGTGCGGTTCGAGGCGCCCCAGGGCATGAGCACGGAAAGCGAACCTTCTGCCGCCCAGGTCGCCGCCCTGATCCGGCAGGTGCGGGCAAGGCACGTCACCGCCGTCTTCATCGAGAGCATGACCAACCCGGCCCTCCTGGAACGTCTGGCCCGGGATGCCGGAGCCAAGGTCCAGGGCGAGCTGTTCTCCGACTCCCTTTCGCCAGCGGACGGGCCGGCCGCGACCTACGAGGCCATGTTCCGGCACAATGTCGGCCTGCTGGTGCCCGCCATGCGGGGCGCCTGAGACCACACCTCGCGAAGCGCCGATCGCTTTCATGGACGAGCGTCCATGAAAGCGACGACCTGCAATGCCCATTCATCAGTTAGATCTGCCACCTGCGGCCTATGGCCTTCCCGTCAGGCGCGCTAGGGAAACGCCTTGGCTCGAACAGGAGAGATCGGATGGATAGCGGTGGAATCGTTGTTGGCGAGCCCCATGAGGTCCGCAAACGCGTCATGGCCATTGTCGGCGCGTCCTCCGGCAATCTGGTCGAGTGGTACGATTTCTACACCTACGCCTTCACCGCGCTGTACTTCGCGCATGCCTTCTTCCCCAACGACAACCCGACCGTTGCGCTGCTGCAGTCGGCGGCCGTCTTCGCCATCGGCTTCCTGATGCGCCCCATCGGCGGCTGGCTCTTCGGCCGCCTGGGCGACCGCAAGGGCCGCAAGTTCTCCATGCTGGTCTCGGTGCTCATGATGTGCGGCGGTTCGCTGATGATCGCGATCCTGCCGACCTATGACAGCATCGGCATCGCGGCGCCTCTCCTGCTGCTGCTCGCCCGCATGACGCAGGGCCTCTCGGTGGGCGGCGAGTACGGCACCGTCGCGACCTACATGAGCGAGGTCGCCACCTCGAAGAACCGCGGCTTCTACTCCTCCTTCCAGTACGTCACGCTGATCGGCGGCCAGCTTCTCGCCGTGCTGGTGGTGGTGATCCTGGAGATGCTCATCACCACCGACCAGATGCGCGCCTGGGGCTGGCGCATCCCCTTCGTGATCGGCGCCGCCACGGCGGTGATCGCCCTCTACCTGCGCCGCTCCCTGCACGAGACCTCGACGGAGAAGACGCGCAGCGCCAAGGGTGCCGGCACGCTGCGCGCGCTGCTCGACCACCCGCGTTCCTTCCTGACGGTGCTGGGCCTGACCGCAGGCGGCAGCCTGCCCTTCTACACCTTCACCACCTACATGCAGAAATACCTGGTCAACACCACGGGCTTCCCGGTGAAGACCGTGAGCCTCGTGATGACCGCGGCGCTCTTCCTCTACATGTGCATGCAGCCGATCTTCGGCGCGATCTCGGACCGTTTCGGCCGCAAGAACCTGCTGCTGGTCTATGCCGTGGCGGGCATCCTCACCACCATCCCGCTGCTGAACGCCCTGGGCACCGCCTCCTCACCCGCCGTCGCCCTGGGGCTCCTGCTGATCGCCCTGGCCATCATCAGCTGCTACACCGCCATCAGCGGCGTGTTGAAGGCGGAACTCTTCCCCGCCGAGGTCCGTGCCCTCGGCGTCGGCCTGTCCTACGCCATCGGCAATGCCGTGTTCGGCGGCTCGGCGGAATATGTCGCCCTCAGCTTCAAGAATGCCGGGGTGGAAAGCTATTTCGGCTGGTACGTCACCTTCATGCTGGTGGTTGCCCTGATCTCGGTGATCCTGATGCCCGACATGCAGAAGAAGGGTTTCATGCGGGACGAGCTCGCCCGCTGACTGCCCCCATTACTGCCCCCACTGGGGGCCGAGTTGCACAGGATCTGTGCAACCCGGGCCGGGCAGCCTGGAAAACCCCCTGAAAACAGGGTGGCATGGCGCGTTGACACCCGCGCCGTCCGGGGGACAGCCTAGGGGCAACCCAGGAAAGCCCCCCGGATGACCGACGCCCTCGAACTGACCCGACGTTCCCTCCTGGCCGGCTTCGCGACGCTGGCCATGGCCGCCCCGGTCCTGCCCGTCCAGGCACTGGCCCAGGCCGCAGGGGGGCCGGGGGCGCCTTCCTCGGCCATCCGCGGCGGCCGCATGGCCTTTGGCCGCTACACCGACAGCCAGTTCCTGGACCCGGTGACCACCGAGCTGAACGCCGACATCTGGGTCCTCACCAACCTCTTCGACACGCTCCTTTCCCCCACCCCGGACGGCAAGGGGCTGCAGCCGGGCCTGGCCACGGAATGGAAGTGGAGCGACGACAAGCTCGCCTTGGAGCTGACGCTCCGGCCCGGCGTGAAATTCGCCGATGGCAGCGACCTGACCCCGGCGGATGTGGTCTGGTCGCTCGACCGCGCCCGCGGCACCGGCGCCTGGAAGGACCTGATCGGCTCGATCAAGGCGGTGGAGCCCGGCGAGGGCAAGATCACGATCCGCCTGGACCACCCGGACGCCACGCTGCTGGCCGCGCTGGCCACCTTCAACACCGGCATCATGCCGCGGAAGCTGGTGGAGGCCGCGCCCGGTGCGACGGTGGAAGACAAGATGAAGGCCTTCGCCGAGAAGCCCATCGGCACCGGCCCCTTCATGCTGGCCTCCTGGCAGCGCGGCCAGACCATGCTGCTGAAGCGCAACCCGTTCCACTGGCGAATGGCCGGCGACGGCAAGCCCCTGCCCTATCTGGACGAGCTGCGTTTCGACATCGTGCCCGATGACGCCACCCGGCTGCTGAAGCTCAAGGCGGGCGAGCTGGATGGCACGGAATTCGTGCCCTATGCCCGGGTGAAGGAGCTGCAGGCCGATCCCGCCATGCGGATGGAGCTCTGGCCCTCCACCCGCATCCGCTACATCGGCCTCAACTGCCGCTCGGAGTACAAGGGCAGGAAGAACCCGATGGCCGATGCGCGGGTGCGGCAGGCCATCAACCACGCGGTGAACAAGGACGCGATCATCGCGATCACCACGCAGGGGCTGGGCAAGCCCATGCGCTCCTTCATGTCCTCCACCACGCCGCTCTTCAGCGGCCCGGCCTCGGGCGCCCTCTACCCCTACGATCTCGCCAAGGCCAAGGCGCTGATGGCCGAGGCGGGCTATGCCGAGGGCTTCGAGGTCACCTGCCAGACCGTCTCCGGCAACCAGGACGACGTGAACGACCTGACCGCGATCCAGCAGATGCTGGCGGCGATCCGGATCAAGGTGACGATCGAGCAGCTCGACAACGCCACCAAGGTCGCCCGCTACCGCGCCGGCGACTTCCAGCTCCGCACCGCGCTCTGGACCAACGACATCGCCGACCCGGCGCAGATCACCTCCTACTTCGCCTACTACCCGAACGTGGAGAACGTGCGCTCCGGCTACCGCGACCCGCGGCTGGACGAGCTCTACCTCGCCAGCAGCAAGGAGACGGACCTGGAGAAGCGCACCGCCATGTACCAGGAGATCCAGAAGACCTACGCCGAGGCCGCGCCAATCCTCTTCCTCTACGAGACGCCCTATCCGGTCGCCTTCCGCAAGCAGGCCACCGGCTTCGTGCAGATCCCGCTCGGCAACAACCTCTTCGCGGAAGCCGCGGTCCAGCGCTGAGCCGCCGGTGCTGCGCTTCGCCCTGCGCCGCGTCGGCCAGATGCTGCCGACCCTCGCCCTGGCGGTGGTCGCGGTCTTCTTCCTGGCGCGCGCCATGCCGGGGGATGCCGTCTCGGCCATGCTGGGGGAGCGCGGCACCGACGAGGCCGTGAAGCGCATCACCGCCGAGCTGGGGCTGGACCGGTCGGTGCCGGAGCAGCTCTGGTCCTATGTGACGCTGCTGGCCCAGGGCAATCTGGGCATGTCGATCGGCGCCCGCGTGCCGGTGCTGCAACTGGTGGCGGAACGCCTGCCGGCCACGCTGCTGCTGACGCTGATGGCCATCATCCTGTCGCTCCTGCTCAGCCTGCCGCTGGCCTTCATCGCCGCGCTGCGCGCCGGGCGGTGGCAGGATGTGGCGGTCCGCAGCGGCCTCCAGGTCGGGCTCAGCGCGCCGATCTTCTTCCTGGGCCTGCTGCTGCTCACGCTCTTCGCGGCGCAGTGGCGGATCTTCCCGGTGGGCGGCTATGGCGACACGCCGCTGGAGCATATCTACCACCTCTTCCTGCCTGCCCTGACGCTGGCCCTTTCCTTCACCGCCGTGGCCACGCGCTCGCTGCGCGCCTCGCTGCTCGGCACGCTGCGGGCGGAACACGTGGCCTTCGCCCGCTCCAAGGGCCTGCCGGAATCCGTGGTGATGCGCTCCCACGTCCTGCGCCCGGCGGCGGCGGCCACGGTCTCCCTGGTCGGGCTGCAGATCGGCGGGCTGCTGGGCGGCGCGGTGATCACCGAGAGCGTCTTCGCCATCCCCGGCGTGGGGCGGCTGATGGTGGACAGCATCTTCGCCCGCGACTACCCCGTGGTGCAGGGGTTGACCCTGGTCCTGGCCGTGCTGGTCTCCCTCACCTTCCTCGTCACCGACCTCACCGTGGCCTGGCTCGACCCCCGCGCCACGCAGCGGAGGCGCGCATGAGGGAGCTGGCCCTCGGCGGCGTCATCCTGGGCGTGGTGGTGCTCTGCGCCCTGGTGCCGCAGCTCATCGCCCCCTACGACCCGCTCTTCTTCGACTACAACGCCCTGATGGCGTCGCCCTCCTGGGAGCATCCCTTCGGCACCGACCAGTTCGGCCGCGATGTCCTGTCCCGCACCGTCTGGGCCGCGCGGGTGGACCTGCAGATCGCCGTGCTCGCCGTGGCCGGGCCCATGCTCGTCGGCGGCTTCCTCGGGCTGATGGCCGGCTATCTCGGCGGCATCGCCGACACGATCCTGGGCCGCGCCATGGACCTCGTCGTCACCTTCCCCTTCCTGGTGCTGGTGATCGCCATCGTCGCCGTGCTCGGCCCGGGCCTGACCAACATGTACATCGCCATCGCCATCGCCGGCTGGGTTCCCTATGCGCGGCTGATGCGGGGCGAGGTCGCGGTGGTCGCCGCCACCGACCACATCTCGGCGGCGCGCGGCCTGGGCTACGGCACCGCCCGCATCCTGGGCCGCCATGTCCTGCCGAACGCGGTGCGGCCGGTGCTCGCCTATGCCGTCTCCGACATGGCGCTCGCCATCCTGCTGGGCTCCTCGCTCGGCTATCTCGGCCTGGGCGCGCAGCCGCCGGAGGCCGAGTGGGGCGTGCTCGTCGCCGACGGCAAGAACTTCCTGACCCAGGCGCCCTGGATCGCGCTCTTCCCCGGCGTCGCCGTGGTGATCTGCGGCCTCGGCTTCTCGCTCCTGGGCGACGGGCTGGCGGACCGCATGGACATCCGGCGTTGACGGCGGTGGGCACCCTGACGCCAGCCGCAACCGCCGCCCCGCCCGTTCCCGGCGAGGGTCTGCGGGTGCGCGGCCTGCGCGTCGCCATGGGCCCCATCCCCATTGTGCATGGCGTGGACCTCGCCGTGGCCCCCGGCGAGATCCTCGGTCTGGTGGGCGAGAGCGGCAGCGGCAAGAGCGTGTCCCTGCGCGCCATCCCCAGCCTGCTGCCGCCCAAGGCCCGCATCGCCGGCGAGGTGCTGTGGAACGGCCGGGACCTGCTGTCCCTGCCGCCGCGCGCCCTGCAGCAGGTGCGGGGGCGGGAGGTCGCGATGATCTTCCAGGAGCCCGGGCTGGCGCTGAACCCGGTGATGACGGTCGGCGCACAGATCGACGAGAGCCTGCGGGCGCATTTCCCGCGCCTCGGCCGCATGGCGCGGCGCGAGCGGGCGGAGCAGCTCCTGGCCGAGGTCGGCATCCCCAGCCCGCGCGAGCGCCTGGGCTCCTACCCGCACGAATTCTCCGGCGGCATGCGCCAGCGCGCCATGATCGCCATCGCCCTGGCCCCCGGCCCGCGCCTGCTGCTGGCGGACGAGCCGACCACGGCGCTCGACGTTACGGTGCAGGACGGCATCCTCCGCCTGCTGCGCCGTCTGGTGGAGGAGCACCGCATGGCCATGATCCTGGTCACGCACGACCTCGGCGTGGTGGCCGAGACCTGCGACCGGGTCTCGGTGATGTATGCGGGACGTGTGGTGGAAAGCGGTCCCGCCGCCCGCCTCTTCGCCCATCCGCGCCACGCCTATACCGCGGCGCTGCTCGGTGCCATGCCGGGCGAGGAAAGCGAGGGCGGCCGCCTCAGCCCCGTCCCCGGCACGCCGCCCTCACCGCTGCGGATGCCGCCGGGCTGCGCCTTCGCCCCCCGCTGCACCTGGCGGATGACCGGCTGCGAGGCCGGCGTGCCGGCGCTGGAACCCGTGGAGCCGGACCACCTGGCCGCCTGCCTCGCCGCCGATCTCCTGCCGCCGCGCTGGATGGAGCAGGACCGTTGAGCGCCGTCCTCCAGTTCACGCCGCCGGAGGTGCTGCTCCGCGTCAGCGAGGCCACGCGCAGCTTCAAGGCGCCGCGCGGCGGCCGGGTGCAGGCGTTGCGCGGCGTGTCGCTGACGGTGCGGCGGGGCGAAGTGCTGGGCATCGTCGGTGAGTCCGGCTGCGGCAAGTCCACCCTGGCCCGCCTGCTGGTCGGGCTGGATTCCCCCGATGGCGGGCAGGTGAGCTTCGGCGGCGACGACGTGGCCGCCCTGCGTGGCGCGGCGCGCCGGCGCTTCCACCGCCGCGCGCAGATGGTGTTCCAGGACCCGCACACCTCCCTGAACCCGCGCCTGACCGTGGGCGAGACCCTGGGCGAGGCGCTGCGTGTCCACGGCATCGTCCCCGTCTCCCAGATCGCCGGGCGGGTGACGGAGCTCCTGGCCTCGGTGAACCTGCCGCCCGAGGCGGCCTCGCGCCGGCCGCATGAATTCTCCGGCGGCCAGCGTCAGCGCATCGGCATCGCCCGGGCCCTGGCGGTGGAGCCGGAGATGATCGTGGCGGACGAGCCCGTCTCGGCCCTCGACGTTTCCGTGCAGGCCGGGGTGGTGAACCTGTTCGCCGAACTGCGCGAGCGGCTGGGCCTCACCCTGGTCTTCATCACCCACGATCTGCGCCTCGTGCGCCATCTGACCGAGCGCGTGGTGGTGATGTACCTGGGCAAGGTGGTGGAGGAAGGGCCGACGAAACGCCTCTTCGCCGCCCCGCGCCATCCCTATACCCGCGCCCTGCTCTCCGCCGTGCCGC
This sequence comes from Roseomonas gilardii, assembly GCF_001941945.1. NCBI lineage: Bacteria > Pseudomonadati > Pseudomonadota > Alphaproteobacteria > Acetobacterales > Roseomonadaceae > Roseomonas > Roseomonas gilardii. Next base: position 3,520,651 of record NZ_CP015583.1, read on the forward strand.
GCCTCGACCCCTCTGCCGCCCCGCGCCCGGCGCCGATCTCGGGCGAAGTGCCGAGCCCCCTCGCCCCACCCAGCGGCTGCGCCTTCCACACTCGCTGCCCGATCGCGCAGTTCCCGCGCTGCTCGGCGGAGGTCCCTGAACTGACCGTTCGCCAGGGCCCCTGGCCGGTGGCCTGCCACTTCCCCGGATAGCTGAAATTCCCGGCGGTAGAACGGGGTGCCGTTGCGCCGGTGGCCCGGAGGCAAGGCTCCGCCTTCCCCCCGTACCCCCCATCCGCCAGGAGCCAGTGGCTCCTGGACCTGCCGAAAGCTGGTTCTCGCTGCGGCCGGATCGCGCCGGAGAGCATGGCTCTCCGGCGACTGCGGGTGCCATCCGTGCGGACAAGGGGCTTTCGCTGGCATCCGCCCCCAGACCTGACGGCCGCCACGGGCGCCAACTCAAGCCGGGGTCTGGGGGCATGCTCATGTCCCCAGCGGAGAGGGGGTCCGGGGCGAGAGGCAGCGCCTCTCCCCCGGGGCCAGCCAGACAGCACGACGCCGAAGACCCGACGGCTCAACCCGGGAAGAAGCGGTTCCCCGGGCGTGGCAAGCCGAGATGCTCGCGCAGCGTCGTCCCGGCATAGTCGCGCCGGAAGATTCCGCGCCGCTGGAGTTCCGGGACCAGCTTCTGCACCACGGCCTCCAGCCCGCCGGGCAGCCAGGAGAACATGACGTTGAACCCGTCGGAGCCGCGCTCCACGAGCCACTGCTCCATCTCGTCCGCGATGCTGCCCGGCGTGCCAACAAAGGCGAGCCCCGCATAGCTGCCGGCCCGCTGGGCGAGCTGCCGGATGGACAGGTTCTCCCGCCGCGCCAGCTCGATCATCCGCTCCCGCGCGCTGCGGCTGGCATTGGTTTCCGGAATCTCGGGCAGCGGCCCGTCCGGGTCGTAGCCGGAAACATCGTAGCCCAGCATCCCGTTCAGCGAGGCGATGCCGCTGTCGTAATGCACCAGCGAATCCAGCCGCCGCCGTTCCGCCTGCGCTTCCTCGATGCTGTCGGCCACGACCAGGAAGGCCGCGGGCAGGATCTTCAGGTGATCCGGATCGCGACCCAGCCGCTCCATGCGCCCCTTCACGTCGCGATAGAAGCTCTTGCCAGCCTCCAGATTCGGCGAGGCCCCGAACACCACTTCCGCCGTCTCGGCCGCGAGCTGTCGCCCCGCCTCGGAGGCACCCGCCTGCACGATCACCGGCCAGCCCTGCACCGGCCGCGCGATGTTCAGCGGCCCGCGCACATTCAGGTAGGGCCCATGGTGATCCAGCACATGCATCCGCGCCGGGTCGAAATAGATCCCGCTCTCCGCATCGCGGACGAAGGCGTCATCGGCGAAACTGTCCCAGAGCCCTGTCACGACATCGTAGAACTCGCGGGCGCGGTCATAGCGCGCATCGTGCTCCATCTGCGTGTCCTGGCCGAAGTTCAGCGCCGCGTCGGGGTTCGCGGTGGTGACGATGTTCCACCCGGCACGCCCGCCGCTCAGATGGTCCAGCGAGGCGAAGCGCCGGGCGATGTGATAGGGCTCGTCGAAGGTGGTGGAGGCCGTCGCCACCAGCCCGATCCGCTCCGTCGCGCCCGCCAGCGCGGACAGCAGCGTGAAGGGCTCGAAGGAGGTGACGGTATGGCTGCGCTTCAGCGCATTCACCGGCATGTCCAGCACGGCCAGATGGTCCGCCATGAAGAAGGCGTCGAACTTCGCCTCCTCCAGCCGTCGCGCGAGATGGCGCAGATGCGCGAAGCTGAAATTCGCATCCGGCCAGGCGCCCGGATAGCGCCAGGCGCCCGTGTGGATGGCCACGGGACGCATGAAGGCGCCCAGATGCAGTTGTCGGGTCATGTCAGGATCGCCCCGCGCGACGCGGCGGGATTGCCGGTCGCCCCGCCGGAGCATTTGGAGGCGTGCCGGCGGGCTTTCCAGGCGCTCATGAAAAAGGGCGGGAGCCGAAGCCCCCGCCCTTCCCCTCCGGCAACAGGCCGGTCGCTTCAGACGCCCAGCATCAGGCGGCGCGGATCCTCGATGCCGTCCTTCACGCGGACCAGGAAGCTCACCGCCTCCTTGCCGTCCACGATCCGGTGGTCGTAGCTCAGCGCCAGGTACATCATCGGGCGAATCTCGATCTTGCCGCCCACCACCATCGGACGCTCCTGGATCTTGTGCATGCCCAGGATGCCCGACTGCGGCGGGTTCAGGATCGGCGTGCTCATCAGCGAGCCGTAGATGCCGCCATTGGTGATGGTGAAGGAACCGCCGGCCAGTTCCTCCAGCTTCAGCTGGCCGTCACGGGCGCGCTTGCCGAAGCCGGCGATGGCCTTCTCGATCTCGGCGAAGGACAGGTCCTGCGCGTTGCGCAGCACCGGCACGACGAGGCCGTTGGGGCCGCCGACCGCGATGCCCATGTTCACGAAGTTCTTGTAGACGACGTCGTCGCCGTCGATCTCCGCGTTCACCGCCGGCCATTCCTGCAGCGCGGCGACGCAGGCCTTCACGAAGAAGGACATGAAGCCGAGCTTGGCGCCCTGCTTCTTCTCGAAGGCGTCCTTGTACTCCGCGCGCAACGCCATCACGGCCGACATGTCCACCTCGTTGAAGGTGGTCAGCATGGCGGCGGTGTTCTGCGCCTCCTTCAGCCGGTTGGCGATGGTCTTGCGCAGGCGGGTCATCTTCACCCGCTCCTCGCCCGCCTGCGGCGCGCGCGGCGCCTTCGGCGCGGCGGGCTTCGCCGGCTCGGAGGCCGGACGGTTCAGGAAGGCCTGCACGTCGCCCTTCGCGATACGCCCGTCCTTGGCCGAGCCGGCGCCGATCTGCTCGGCGGACACGCCCTTCTCCGCCATCATCTTGGCGGCGGCCGGCAGCGGCGCGTGATCGCCCGTCTTGGTCGGCGTCTCGGCGCCGCCCGGGCGGGACACGGGGCCGGAAGCCGGGCGCGGCTCCTCGACCTTCGGCGCCGCCGGCGTCGCGGCGGGGGCGGCCGCGGGCTTGGCGGCCGCGGCACCGGAACCTGCGGCGATGGAGCCCAGCAGCGCGCCGACCTCGACCTCGGCGCCCTCGTCGGCCGCGATCGCCTCCAGCACGCCGGCCTCCGGCGCGTTGACCTCGACCGTGACCTTGTCGGTCTCCAGCTCCACCAGGGGCTCGTCGGCCTTCACCGCCTCGCCGGCCTTCTTCAGCCAGCGCGCCACGGTCGCGGTGCTGACGCTCTCACCCAGGGTGGGGACCAGGATATCGCTCATGGATTCTTCTCGTTCCGTCTCGTCAGGAAAGGGCGAGAGCCTGCCCCACCAGGGCCTGCTGCTGCTCCGCATGCGTCTTCGCCAGGCCGGTGGCCGGGCTCGCCGCGATGGCACGGCCCACGTAGTCCGGCCGCTTGGCCGCGATGTCCAGGCCCTTCAGCACCTTCTCCAGGCGCCGGTCCATGAAGGTCCAGGCCCCCATGTTCTCCGGCTCCTCCTGGCACCAGACCACCTCGGCCTTCTTGTAGGGCGCGAGGACGGTGGCCAGGGCCTTCGCCGGGAAGGGATACATCTGCTCCACCCGGACGATGGCGACATCCTTCACCCCGGCGTCGCGGCGTGCCTGCAGCAGGTCGTAATAGACCTTGCCGGTGCAGAGCACGACGCGCTTGACCTCCTCCTCCGGCGCGATCGCGTCGATCTCGGGGATCACGGTGCGGAAGCCGGTGCCCGGGCCGAACTCGCTCAGGCTGCTCACCGCCAGCTTGTGCCGCAGCAGCGACTTCGGCGTCATCTGCACCAGCGGCTTGCGGTAGTTGGCCTTCATCTGCCGGCGCAGGGCGTGGAAGTAGTTGGCCGGGGTGGTGATGTTCACCACGCGCATGTTGTTCTCGGCGCAGAGCTGCAGGTAGCGCTCCAGGCGGGCGGAGGAATGCTCCGGACCCTGGCCCTCATAGCCATGCGGCAGCAGCAGCACGAGGCCGGACATGCGCAGCCACTTCGTTTCCGCCGAGGCGATGAACTGGTCGATGATCACCTGCGCGCCATTGGCGAAGTCGCCGAACTGGCCCTCCCAGAGCACCAGCGTCTGCGGGTCCGCCAGCGAGTAGCCATAGTCGAAGCCCATCACGCCGAACTCGGAGAGCAGCGAGTTGAACGCCTCCAGGCGCGGCTGCCCCTCGCGGATGTTGTTCAGCGGAACGTATTCCGACTGGTCCTTCTGGTCGATCAGCACGCAGTGACGCTGCGAGAAGGTGCCGCGCTGCACGTCCTCGCCGGACAGGCGCACGCGATGGCCATCCAGCAACAGGCTGCCGAAGGCCAGCGCCTCGCCGGTCGCCCAGTCGATGCCCTCGCCCGTCTCGATGGCCTGCTTCTTGGCTTCGAGCTGGCGCGCGATCTTCGGGTTCACGTTGAAGTCTGCCGGCACCCGGGCCAGGGCACCGCCCACCTCGCGCAGCGCGTCGAGGGACACGGCGGTCTCATACTCGGAATCGGCCGTCTCGTCGGTCGGGGCCTTCAGCCCGGTCCAGTGGCCTTCCAGCCAGTCGGCCTTGTTCGGCCTGAAGCTCGCGGAGGCCTGGAAGGCATCCTCCAGCTTGGCGTTGTAGGCGTCGAGCATGCCCTGCACGTCGGCCTCGGTCAGCGAGCCCTCGTCGATGAGCTGCTTCGCATACTTGGCGCGCGCCGTCGGCGTCTCCTTGATGCGGGCGTACATCAGCGGCTGGGTGAAGGCCGGCTCGTCCGTCTCGTTGTGGCCGTGGCGGCGGTAGCAGACGATGTCGAGCACCACATCCACTGCGAACCGCTGGCGGAACTCGGTGCAGAGGCGCGCGGCGAAGACCACGGCCTCGGCATCGTCGCCGTTCACGTGCAGGATCGGCGCCTGCACCGACTTCGCCACGTCCGTGCAGTAGAGGCCGGAATAGGCATGCGCCGGGGTGGTGGTGAAGCCGATCTGGTTGTTGGTCACGACATGCACCGTGCCGCCGGTGCGGTAGCCGATGAGCTGGCTCATCGCCAGGGTCTCATAGACCACGCCCTGGCCGGCAAAGGCCGCGTCGCCGTGCAGCAGGATGCCCATCACGGACTTCCGGCCCTTGGTGTCGCCCGCCATGTCCTGGCGCGCCCGCACCTTCCCGGCCACGACCGGATCGACGCATTCCAGGTGGGAGGGGTTCGGCTGCAGCGAGAGATGGACCTTGCGGCCCTCGATCTCGATGTCGGTGGAGGTGCCCAGGTGGTACTTCACGTCGCCCGAACCCTGCACCGAGTCCGGGTTGGCGGAACCGCCCTTGAACTCGGAGAAGAGCTGGACGTAGGGCTTGCGCACCACGTTCACGAGCGTGTTCAGGCGGCCGCGATGGGCCATGCCGATCACGACCTCGTTGACGCCGTCCTTGGCGCCCGTCTCGATCACCGCCTGCACCGCCGCGATGGTGGCCTCGCCACCCTCCAGGCCGAAGCGCTTGGTGCCGACATACTTCTTGGCGCAGAAGGCTTCCCAGCCCTCGGCCTCGGTCAGGTCCTCCAGGATCGCGGCCTTCTCGGCCTTGCCGAAGGCGTCCTTGGCCTTCCAGGGCGCACCCTCGATGCGGCTCTGGATCCAGGCCTTCTGGTCAGGGTCCTGGATATGCATGAACTCGGTGCCGATCGCACCGCAATAGGAGGCGCGGAGGATCCCCAGGATCTCGCGCAGCGTCGCCGTCTCGCGGCCCAGGGCACCGTTGATGAAGATCGGGCGGTCGTAGTCGGCCTCGGTGAAGCCGTAGCTGGCCGGGTCGAGCTCGGCATGGGTCTTCTTCTTCTGCAGGCCCAGCGGGTCGAGATCGGCCTCCAGATGCCCGCGCACGCGATACACGCGGATCAGCATGAGCGCCCGCAGCGAATCGAGCACTTCCTGTCGGCTGGCGCCCGGGGCGGCAACGGGGGCGCCCCCCTTGCCCTTCGCCGGGGCCGGAGCGGCCTCCTCGGGGGCGAAGCCGCCGCGCGGACGGGGCGCCCAGGAGGCGCCGGTGGCATCCTCCAGCACGGCCCGGGCATCGTCGTTGAGCGCCGCGAACAGTTCCTGGAAGGAAGGATCGACGCTGTCGGGCTTCTCCACCCAACGCGCGTAGAGATCCGCGAGGAAGGCGGCATTCGCCCCCGTCATCGCGGTCGCGAGGATGTCCACACCAGGCATCGGTCTTCCTCCTGCGAGCCGACCCTCCGTCGGGCCAGCCGGCTGACGACATGCAAATAACGCCGCCGCTATACTGCGGCGGCGTCCGTAAACATAGTGACCATGGCCGGAGGATGGCACCCGCGACGGGCGGATCAGGCCCGCGTTGCGGAAGAAGGTCCCGCCCGCCGGCCGCGGGGATGCCCCCCGAAGAAGGGCGCCCCGGGGGCCAGGCCCCGGAGCGGTTCAGGCCGGACGGTTCAGCCCTTGATGGCCTTCATCATGGTCGAGCCCAGCGAGGCCGGGCTGTCGGCCACGAAGATGCCGGCGGAGCGCATGGCATCCATCTTGGCCTCGGCCGTGTCCTTGCCGCCCGAGATCACCGCGCCGGCATGGCCCATGCGGCGGCCCGGAGGCGCCGTGGCGCCAGCGATGAAGCCCACCACCGGCTTGTAGTTCGCCGTGCCGGGCTTGTTCTCCTGGCCCAGGAACTCCGCCGCGATGATCTCCGACTGGCCACCGATCTCGCCGATCATCACGATCTGCTTGGTCTCGGGGTCCGCCAGGAACATCTGGAGAACGTCCAGGAAGTCCGTGCCCTTCACCGGGTCGCCGCCGATGCCCACGCAGGTGGACTGGCCGAGGCCCGCGGCCGTGGTCTGCGCCACCGCCTCATAGGTCAGGGTGCCGGAGCGGGAGACCACGCCCACCGAGCCGCGCTTGTGGATGTAGCCCGGCATGATACCGATCTTGCAGGCCTCCGGGGTGATCACGCCCGGGCAGTTCGGGCCGATCAGACGGGACTTGGAGCCGTCCAGCGCCCGCTTCACCTTGACCATGTCCAGCACCGGGATGCCCTCGGTGATGCAGACGATCAGCGGGACCTCGGCGGCGATCGCCTCCAGGATCGAATCGGCCGCGAAGGGCGGCGGCACGTAGATGACGGAGGCATCGGCGCCCGTCTTCTCCACGCACTCGGCCACGGTGTTGAAGACCGGCAGGCCGATATGGGTCTGGCCGCCCTTGCCCGGGGTCACGCCGCCCACATAGTTGGTGCCGTAGGCGATGCCCTGCTCGGCGTGGAAGGTGCCCTGCGACCCGGTGAACCCCTGGGTCATCACCTTGGTGTGCTTGTCGACGAGGATAGCCATGGTTCAGGCCGCCTTCTTCACGGCGTCCACCACCTTCTGGGCGGCGTCGGCGAGGTTGTCCGCGGGGATGATGGCCAGCCCGCTCTCGGCCAGGATCTTCTTACCGAGGTCCACGTTCGTGCCCTCCAGGCGCACCACCAGGGGCACCTTCAGGGTCAGGTTCTTGGCCGCCTGCACGATGCCCGAGGCGATCATGTCGCACTTGGCGATGCCGCCGAAGATGTTGACCAGGATGCCCTTGACGTTGCTGTCCGAAGTGATGATCCGGAACGCCTCGGTCACGCGGTCGGCGGTCGCGGTGCCGCCCACGTCGAGGAAGTTCGCCGGGGAGGAGCCGTAGAGCTTGATGATGTCCATGGTGGCCATCGCCAGGCCGGCGCCGTTCACCATGCAGCCGATCTCGCCATCCAGCGCGACGTAGTTCAGGTCGTTCTTGGCGGCGTCCAGCTCCTTGGGGTCCATCTCCGTCTCGTCGCGGAGAGCCTCAAGGTCCTTGTGCCGGAACAGCGCGTTGTCGTCGAAGGAGACCTTGGCGTCGAGCGCCACGACCTCACCCGCGCCGGTCACCACCAGCGGGTTGATCTCGACGATCGCCATGTCGAGGTCGGTATAGGCCTGGTACATGGCCGTCACGAACTTCGTGAAGACGCCGACCTGCTTGCCCTCCAGCCCGAGGCCGAAGGCGAGCTTGCGCGCGTGCCAGCCCTGGATGCCGGTGGCCGGATCGACGGCGACCTTGAGGATCTTCTCCGGCTGGTGCTCGGCGACCTCCTCGATCTCCATGCCGCCCTCGGTCGAGGCCATCACGGTGATGCGCGAGGTCTCGCGGTCCAGCAGGATGGAGAGGTACAGCTCGCGCTTGATGTCGCAGCCGGCCTCCACATAGACCTGGTTGACGACCTTGCCCTCGGCGCCGGTCTGCTTGGTGACCAGCGTGTGGCCGATCATGGCGGCGGCGGCTTCCTTGGCGGCCTCCGGCTTGACGACGCGCACGCCGCCCTTGCCGTTCGGATCGTCCTTGAAGCGGCCCGCGCCACGCCCGCCGGCATGGATCTGCGACTTCACCACGACCACGGGGCCCGGCAGCTTCTTCGCCGCGGCCTCGGCCTCCTCCGGGGTCCTGGCGACGTAGCCGTCGAGCACCGCGACGCCATAGCGGCGCAGCAGCTCCTTGCCCTGATACTCATGAATGTTCATGGAAGTCTCCGCTTCTCTGAATGCGGAAAGGGCCGGGGGATCGCCCCGGCCCAGGATGTCTTCTCAGACGCCGAGCTTCTTGAAGTCCTCGACGAGCTTCTTCACCGCGTCGCAGGACTTGTCGAAGGCCGCCTTCTCCTCCGGCGTGAACTGGACCTCGACGATCCGCTCCACGCCGCCCTCGCCGATCACCACCGGCACGCCCACGTAGAAGTCCTTCAGCCCGTACTCGCCGTTCAGCATGACGGCGCAGGGCAGGACCCGCTTCTTGTCCTTGAGGTAGGCCTCGGCCATCGCCACCGCGGAGGCAGCCGGGGCATAGAAGGCGGAACCCTTCTCCAGCAGCTTCACGATCTCGCCGCCGCCATTGGCGGTGCGGGCGACGATCGCGTCGATCTTCTCCTGGGTGGTCCAGCCCATCTTCACCAGGTCGGGCACCGGGATGCCGGCCACGGTGGAGTAGCGGGTCAGCGGCACCATCGTGTCGCCATGGCCGCCGAGCACGAAGGCGGTCACGTCCTCGACCGAGACCTTGAACTCCTCGGCCAGGAAGAGGCGGAAGCGGGAGCTGTCGAGCACGCCCGCCATGCCCACCACCTTGTGCGCCGGCAGGCCGGACTTCTGCTGCAGCGCCCAGACCATGACGTCCAGCGGGTTGGTGATGCAGATCACGAAGGCGTCCGGGGCATACTGCTTGATGCCCTCGGCCACCTGACCCATCACGCCGGCATTCTTGGTCAGCAGGTCGTCGCGGCTCATGCCCGGCTGGCGGGGGAAGCCGGCGGTGACGATGACGACGTCCGCGCCCGCGATGGCGGCGTAGTCGGACCCGCCGGACATGGCGCTGTCGAAGCCATCCACCGGGCTGGACTGCATGATGTCCAGGGCCTTGCCGGCCGCCACGCCACCGAAGACGTCGAACATGACGACGTCACCGAGTTCCTTGAGACCGATAAGGTGGGCGAGGGTGCCACCGATGTTGCCGGCGCCGATCAGCGCGATCTTCTTGCGGGCCATGGGGTTTCCTTATGAAAAAGGACCGTCCGTGTGTCGAAAGGCCGCCGGACCGATTAGACCCGTGAGCACGGCCCGGCAAGGCGGGGGCACCGGCGCTCTTCGCAAATGCAACAGAGGATCATTCGGGCGCGAAGGCAAGAGGGGCCCGTGGCCCCGGGCGTATCCTGGCCTTCACTTCCGGCACAGCCCCCCCCGAATGGCCGTCCGAATTCCTCTCCGGGGGCCGGAAACGGCACGGCCCGCCCCCGGGATGGACCGGGCAGCGGGCCGGCGAAGGCTTGCATGACGAGCGGGAATGCCCTGCCCGCCGGAACCGAGCCCCGGGGGCGGGTTTCCCCCACCCTCCCCCTGGCCCCTGTCCGGCCGGAATGGCCGGTCAGAGCGGCATGCAGCGGACCGTATCGGTATGGCCGCGGGCCAGCGTGGCCAGCGTGCCCTCGGGGCAGGCCATCTGCTCGGCCTCCGGCGCCGGCAGGCCGGCATGCCAGACGCTGCGGCGCGGCGTCGCCGCCCGGGCGGAGGAGGCGAAGCTCGCCAGCCGCGCGCCCGTGCAGTTGCCCCGCGCATCCCGCCGCAGGCAGGTGCCGGAGGCCACGGCCTTCATCTCGGACCGGCTCATTTGCTTGCTGGCCACCAGATGGCGCCCCCCGCCGCCAGCCTTGGCCGAGCCGCGCACGGACCGGCTGGCCACCGCCTTGCCACGCCCGGTGGCGGTGGCGGCGGAAACGCGGCGCACCGACGGCGCGGCACTGGCCACCCGCCGGGTGGCCGCCGGCTTCGCCTTGACACTCCGCGTCACCTGCGTGCCGCGATGGCTGTCGCTGCCCTTGCGGGCGGCATCGGCGTTCCCCGCGCCGATCACCGCCGCCAGGCCACAGCCCGCCAGCACGAACAGAAACTTCCCCCAAACAGATCCACGGCGCATGTCTTCCCCCTTCATGCGTCTCAGTCGAGATGCGGCAGCGCCAGGTACTCCCGGCTCTGCATCTCCATGAGGCGGGAGGCGGTGCGCTGGAACATCTGCGCGTTCTCCCCCCGCTCATAGAGAGTGTCCGGCTGCGCGGCGGCACTGGCCACCAGCTTACAGCGGTGCTCGTACAAGGCGTCGATCAGCGTGATGAAACGGCGCGCCTTGTCGTAATTCTCCGGCCCGAGGCGCGGCACCCCGTCCAGGATCAGGGTGTGGAACCGCGTCGCCAGCGCCAGATAGTCCCCCGGCCCCAGGAAGGCCCCGCAGAGCTCGTCGAACCCGGCCCGCGCGACACCCCCATGCGCCTGCGACACCGTGAAGCTGCGGCCCGGCATCTCGATCCGCGCGGGCTCCCCATGATCCCGCCCTGTCAGCTCGCGGAAGGCCGCGTCCAGCGCCCGCTCCGCCCGCCCGTCATCCGGGCTGTGCCAGGTGGTGGTCAGGGACCGCCCCCGGTCGCGCCGGTAATCCTGCCGCGAATCCAGGAACAGGAGCTCGGTCCGCGCCTGGATCAGCGCGATGAAGGGCAGGAAGGCGTCCCGCCCCGGCTTGCCCTTGAACAGATCCTCCGGCGCCGTGTTGGAGGTCGCGACCACCACCACCCCGCGCGCGAAGAGCGCCTCGAACAGCCGCCCGAGGATCATGGCATCGGTGATGTCATGCACCTGGAACTCGTCGAAGCAGAGCAACGCGGCCTTGGCGGCGATGCTGTCGGCCAGCGGCGGGATCGGGTCGTCGCCGTTGGGGTTCTCACGCTTCCACAGGTGGATGCGCCGGTGGCAGTCCTGCATGAACTGGTGGAAGTGGATGCGCTGCTTGCGCGCGATCTCCGCCGTGTCGAAGAACAGGTCCATCAGCATGGACTTGCCCCGGCCGACCTCGCCGACGAGGTAGAGGCCCTTCGGCGCCTCCGGCAGCGCCTCGGCCGCGGCTTTGCGCCGGAACAGCCGGCCCAGCAGCCCACCGCCCTCGGGGGCCGGCTCGGCCAGGGGCTTCGGGTCATAGCCCCGGATGCGCCGCCAAAGGTCCTGGAGCCGTTCCGCCGCTGCTTCCTGGGCCGGGTCCGGCCGCAGATTGCCCGCCGCCACCCTGTTCCGGTAGGCGGGAAGCGGCCCCTCCCCTTGGGGGGCCGGGGCATCGGCGAGAGTGCCCGGCAGCGATCCGTCCATCGGAACAGTGTCCTAGACTGGCCGCCGGTTTATCGCAACCGCGTGATGCGGGGGCGGCGTAACTTTCACGACAGTTGAAGAACACGCGCCAACCCCGTGTTCTCACGCCAATTTCCCCCGGGCGGCTACGCTGCCCACCCCATGGCAGGCGCCGAAACGGGCACGCGGCCCCGGCAGAACAGGCCAGTGGGGCGGCGAAACCGCCCCCGCCGCTCGGCCGCGCCCCGTCAGGCGGCGCGCTTGAAGGCGCCGGCCTCCTGCGGATGCCACCAGCGGCCGCCGATCACCACGCCCTCGGACAGGATGCGCCGGTCGCCGTTCAGCACCTCCCCGGTCACGTCCACATAGTCGAAGCTCCCCTCCTTCACTGAGAGGATGGTGGCATCGCCCACGCTGCCCGGCTTCAGCGTGCCCAGCTCCGGCCGCTTCAGCGCCCGGGCCGCCTCGACCGTGGAGCGGGCGATCACCTCGTCCAGCGGCATGCCGAGGCAGAGGAACTTCGACAGGGTGGTCACCTGGTCGAAGGCCGGGCCGTTGATGCAGAGCGCGTGCACGTCGGAGGAAATGGTGTCCGGCGGGAAGCCGTTGGCCAACATGGCGCGGGCGGTCTTGAAGGCGAAGCTGCCCTGGCCGTGGCCGATGTCGAAGATCACGCCGCGCTCCCGCGCCGCCAGCACCACGTCCTTCACCCGCCCCTGCGCGGTGATCGGCGCGTTCGGGAAGGGCCGGAAGCAATGGGTCAGGATGTCGCCCGGACGCAGCCGGTTCACCACCTCCTCGTAGGAGGGCGGCGGATGGTCGATATGTGCCATCAGCGGCATGCCGACCTCGTCCGCCACCTGCAACGCGATGTCGAGCGGCACGGTGCCGGAATTGCCCGAGGCATGCAGCCCGACACGCACCTTGATGCCCACGATCACGTCGCGGTTGGCATCGGCCACCTGCACCGCCTCGATCGGGTTCATCAGCCGCAGGTCGCCGCTCTCGCCGACCATCACGCGCTTGGAGAAGCCGTAGATGCCGGCATGCGAGACATGGAGATAGGCCAGGATACGCACCTGGCTGCGCTCGATCACATGGTGGCGGAAGCCCGGCCAGTTGCCCGGCCCCGCGCTGCCCGTATCGACGGCCGTGGTGACGCCGGAGATCCGCGCGAAATGCTCCGCATTGATGCCGAGCGAGGTGCCGCCGTCATAGACATGGGTGTGCAGGTCGATCAGCCCGGGCGAGACGATGTAGCCCGACACGTCGCGCACATCCGTCTCCGGCCCGGCCTCCAGCCCCTTGCCCAGCTTCGCGACCTTGCCGCCGGAAAAGGCGACATCCATGACCCCGTCGATCTTCTGGGACGGATCGATCACCCGCCCGCCGGTAAGGATGAGGTCAAAGGACATGGCAGAAGACTCCGCAAATGCGATCGGGCCGGGACGCTAGAGCAGATCGCGCGCCGCCGTCAGCGCCAGGGCCGGAAAATTTAGCCCCGCCGTCCAGCTCGCTGCCGGACGGCCCAGTCCCTCAGTTACAGCAAACAATCAAACATGTGTTCATCTGTTGACTTGCACATCCATCACATCTATCCGCGAGCCACGATCGCCGGATGACGCCATGACGCCCGCCACCATCGCCATGCTCTCGCTCAGCATGTCCACGGATGCCTTCGCCGCCGCCCTGGCCAAGGGCGCCGCGCTGGACAATTCCCTGGCCCGTCCGCGCTGGGGCGAGGCGCTGCGGACCGGCCTCGTCTTCGGCAGCATCGAGGCGATCACCCCCCTGCTCGGCTGGGCCGCCGGCTTCGCCGCCAGTACCTATGTCGCTGCCGTCGACCACTGGGTCGCCTTCGCCCTGCTGGGCGCCATCGGCCTCCACATGCTGCTCGGCGCGCTCCGCGCACGGGACGAGGCGGAAGACAACGCCCGCCCCCGCCGCCACGGGCTGGCGATCCTGGTGGCGACCGCCATCGGCACCAGCCTGGACGCCATGGCCGTTGGCGTCTCCCTGGCCATGCTGGACGTGAACATCGCCGTGGTGGCCGGCGCCATCGGCCTCGCCACCTTCGTCATGGCCAGCGCCGGCATCCTCGTGGGCCGCTATGTCGGCGGCCGCTTCGGGCGCTGGGCCGAAGGGCTGGGTGGCATCTTCCTGATGGGCCTGGGCGGCTGGATCCTGGTCGAGCACCTCGTCGCGGGCTGAGCCCCGCCGGACCGCCCCGCCGCGTCGGGGCGCGCGGGGCGCCTAGCCCCTCTCCGCCCCAGCCTTCCCCGCGGCCCGGGCCAGGATACGCTCCACCCAGCGCTGCGATTCCAGCGCCTCCTCCCCGGACACGGCGGGCGCCCTTCCCTCGCGGCAAGCCTCCAGGAAATCGGCGATCAGCGCCCGGTGCGCGTCATGCGGGAAGTCCATGATGTTCGCCCCGCTGCCGGTGCTGCCCTCGGCCTCCATCCGTTCCCGCCGCCCATCGGCCCAGGCGAGGTCCAACGCCCCGCCCACCAGGCTGGCCGAGCCCCTGGCACCGATCACCTCGATCCGCTCCGGCTGCCCCGGCGGAAAGGCGGTGGTGGCCATCAGCGTCCCCGGCGCGCCATTCCCCAGCCGCAGCAGCGCGGCGACGTAATCCTCCGTCTCCATCCGGTGCAGCGCCGTGGTCCGCGCCTCCGCCGCCGTCACGGCATTGATCCCGACCAGGGAGCGGAACAGGTCCAGCGTATGGATCGCCTGGGTCAGCAGCACGCCACCGCCATCGCGCGCCCGCGTGCCGCGCCCCGGCTCATCGTAATAGCTCTGCGGCCGCCACCACGGCACGCTCATCGAGGCCGCCTGCACCACGCCCAGAGCCCCGCTCTCCAGCACCGTACGCAACCGCAGGCTGGCCGGGCGGAAACGGTGCTGCAGCATCACGCCGAGGCGGAGCCCGGCCCGCCGCGCGGCCTCAACCAGGACTGCGCCCCGAGCGGCATCCAGCTCCAGCGGCTTCTCCACCAACACATGCCGGCCCGCATCGAGGCAGCGCCGCGCCACCTCCAGATGCGCCGCCGGTGGGGTGAGCACCAGCACCGCCTGGACGCGCGGATCGGCGATGGCGGCGCCGATATCGGTCGTGACCGGAAAGGGGAAATCCCGCGCGAAAGCCTCCGCCCGCTCCCGCGTCCGGCTGGCGGCCCAGACGACTTCGGCTTGGTCCGCCAGGTCCAGCAGGCTGCGCGCATGTGGCTGGGCGGCGGGACCCAGCCCCACCACCGCGACGCCGATCCGTTCCATGATGCCCCTCCCTCCCGGCGCCGCTGCCGGGCTGGAAAGCCTAGCCCTGCCCCGTTCCCTCCGGCCAGAGCCGCTTCAGCGCGCCAATCAGCGCGACGGTGGAACCGTCATGCCCCTGCCCCACCGGCCCGGTGAGCTCCGGCAGGATCGCGCTGGCCAGTTGCTTGCCCAGCTCCACGCCCCACTGGTCGAAGGCATTCACGTCCCACAGCGCGCCGAGGCAGAAGACCTTGTGCTCGTACAGCGCCACGAGCTGCCCCAGGGTGAAGGGCGTCAGCTCCGGGATCAGGATCGTGGTGCTCGGCCGGTCGCCGGGGAAGAGCCGGTGCGGCAGCAGTGCCTCGACCTCCGCCGCGGACTTGCCGGCCTTCAGCATCTCGGCCCGCACCTCCTCGGCATCGCGGCCCCGCAGCAGCGCCTCGGCCTGGGCCAACCCATTGGCCAGCAGCAGGCGATGGCTGGCCGGGAAGTGATGATCCGGCCGCGCCACCAACACGATATCCGCCGGCACCGGCGTGGTGCCCTGGTGCAGCAACTGCATGAAGGAGTGCTGCGCGTTGGTCCCCGGCTCGCCGAAGACCACCGCCCCGGTGTTGTGCGCCACCGGCAGCCCCTCCAGCGTCACGCGCTTGCCGAGGGATTCCATCTCCAACTGCTGCAGATGCGCCGGGAAGCGGGCCAGCCGCTCGTCATAAGGCAGCACCGCGCGGGTGCCGTAGCCAAGCCCGTCCACATGCCACACCTCGGCCAGCGCCATCAGCAGCGGCAGGTTCTCCGCATCCGGCGCGGCGAGGAAATGCTCGTCCATCGCCCGCGCCCCGGCCAGGAGCCGCTCGAAGGCGAGCCAGCCGCAGGACAGCGCGATGGACAGCCCCACCGCCGACCACAGGCTGAACCGCCCGCCCACCCAGTCGCGGAAGCCGAAGACCTGGTCTTCCGGCACGCCGAATGCCGCGGTGGCCTTCCGGTTGGTGGAGAGCGCCACGAGATGCCGGTCGCCCGCCTCCCCCAGCGCGGCGCGCAGCCAGTCCCGCACCAGATGCGCGTTGGACATGGTCTCGGCGGTGGTGAAGGTCTTGGAAGCCACCAGCACCAGCGTCCGCGCCGGATCGAGCTGGTGCCGCAGCGCCTCCCAGGCATGGCCATCGGCATTGGAAAGCCAGTGCGCCCGCATCGGGCTGTCATGCCGGTGCAGCGCCCGCACCACCATCTGCGGCCCGAGATCCGAGCCGCCGATGCCGATGTTCAGCACATCCGTATAGGGCTGGCCCGCATGGGTCCGCAGGGTGAAGGCCCGCATCGCCTCCAGCGTGTCGACGACGCTGGCCGAGGCATCCTCCTCCCCGTCCCGCTCCAGCGCCCGGAAGGTGCCGCGCGGCGCCCGCAGCGCCATGTGCAGCACCGCGCGGTCCTCGGTCACGTTGATCCGCTCGCCCGCCGCCATGGCCCGGCGCCGCCCCGCCACGTCGCGCGCCCCCGCCAGGCCGAGCAGCGCCCGCAGCACCTCCGGGCTCAGTGAGGTCTTCGACAGGTCCAGCGTCACCCCATCGGCGCGGAAGGTGAACCGCTCCGCCCGGCCCGGATCGGCGGCGAAGAGCGGCCGGATCGCCGAGGCCCCCGGCGCCCGCGCCAGGGATGCGATCTCCGTCCACCTCGCCGTGGTGTCGGCTTCCTGCGGCATGCGATCCCCTCTCCCTCAGTTCCGGTCCGTCGGGCCCGCTCCGCGCGGGCAATCTCGCCTGACCCAGCGCGGGAACGGGCGCGGGCGTTGCACGCCCGTGCCTGACGGCGGCCCCGGCCCCGCGCCTGGATCAGATCCCTTCCGGCTTTCCCGCCACCACCGCGCCCAGGCGCGCCGGCTGCAGCACGCGCGCCGCCACCTTGGCCACGCCCTCCCGCGTCAGCGCCGCCAGCCGCTCCGGCCGCTTCGCCAGCCAGTCCGCCGGGCGGCCGTTGCGGCGCTGGCTCATCAGGATGGAAGCGGTGCGCCGGCTATCGGTGAACTGCAGCGGCAGGCTGCCGGTGAGGTAGGAGATCGCCTCCTCCATCTCCGCCTGGGTCGGGCCCTCCGCCGCCATATGCGCCCATTCCGCGCGCAGCACGTTCAGCGTCTCGGTGACGCGGGCATTCTCCGTGGCCACCGAACCGGTGACGAGGCCCTGCCCCGCGATCACGTCCAGCCCGGCGCCAATGCCGTAGGACAGGCCGCGCTTGACCCGCACCTCCTGCATCAGGCGGGAGGAGAAGCCGCCCCCGCCCAGCACGCGCAGCGCCACCTGCGCCGCCTCCCAGTCCGGGTCGCGCACCGGCAGGCCCGGCTGGCCGAAGAGCACGGCGCATTGCGGCGCATCCACCGGCACCACCACAGGCCCGGGCCCGGCCAGGGCCGGCAGGGCGAAGTCCGGCAGCGGCGGCGCCTCGGGCGCCTCGCCCGTCGGCAGCGCGCCGAAGACATCGGCGAGCAGGGCCGAGAAGGCCTCGGGCCCGATCGCCCCGGCGGCCGCGATCACCAGCCCGTCCCGGCGCAGGTGACGGGTGGCGGCGGCGCGGATCGCCTCCACGGGCAGGGCGGCGAGGCTCTCCGCCGTGCCGCCGGGCGGGCGGCCATAGGGGCTGCCCGGAAAGGCCTGCGCCCAGAAGGCGCGGTTCGCCTGCCCGCGCGGCCCTTCAAGCTGCTGCCGGGCGCCGGCGATGGCCCGCGCCCGCACCCGCCCCACCGCCTCGGCATCGAAGCGCGGCGAAAGCATGGCCAGCCGCGCCAGCCGCGCCGCCTCCGGCAGCGCATCGCTCAGCGCGCGGAAGCCGCCCTCGAAGCCGTCGCGGTCGCTGTGGAAGGAAAGGCCGATCGCTGCATCGCGCAGCGCGTCCTGGAACTGCGCGGCGGGCAGCTCGCCGGCCCCCTCGGTCAGCAGCGCGGCGGCCATGGCGGCGGCGCCCTCCTGCCCCTCGGGGTCGAGCGAGGCTCCGCCCGACCAGCTCCAGGCCAGCGAAACCACCGGCACGGAATGGTCCTCGGCCAGCCAGGCGGACAGCCCGCCCGGCGCGGTGACCTCGCGGATCGGCAGGGAGAAGCCGGCCTGCGGATGCGAGGCCGGCGGGTTCAGGGAGGAAGAGGTCACGATGCGCTCACGCCCTCGGGCAGCAGCCAGCCCGTGATGGAGGGATGGGTGAAGACGGAACGGGCGGCGGCCGCCACCTGCGCATCGGTCACGGCGCGGATGCGGGTGGGCCAGAACTCCACCACCTCCGGCCCCAGCCCGACCGACAGGACATGGCCGAACATGCGGGGCGCGGCGCCCAGCCCGTCCAGCGCCAGCAGCGCGCCCGCCGTCACCTGCCGCTTGGAGCGGGCGACCTCCATCTCGGTCACGCCCTGGTCCAGCAGCCTCGCGACCTCGGCCTCCATCGCCGCCTCCAGCTTCGCCGGGGCCACGTCGCGCCCGGGCGTGGCATAGAGCATCAGCGTGCCCGCGCCGAGATCGTCGGAATCGTAGTAGCACCCGGCCGAGACGGCGATCCCCGTCTCCACCAGTGCCCGGTGCAGCCGCGACCCCGCGCCGCCGCCGAAGAGATGCGCCAGCACTTCCAGCGGCTCCGCCAGGCCGGTCTCGCCCCAGGTGAGCGTCGGCGCGATCCAGGAACGCAGGTACTGCGCCTCCCGCACCTGGGCGTCGTTGCGCACCAGCCGCGCCTCCAGCGGCGCCTCGGGCGGGGGCGCGCGGCCACGGTCGGCCGCCTGCGTCGCCAGCTCGCGGGCCGGGATGCCGCCATACTCGGCCTCCACCACCCGGCGCAGCTCCTCCTCGCTCACCGCGCCGCAGACCACCAGCACGCCATTGCCCGGCGCATACCAGTGGCTGTGGAAATCCAGCAGGTCCTGGCGCGTGATCGCCCGGATATCCTCCGGCCAGCCGATGATCGGCCGCCCGTGCCAGTGCTGCTTCCCCCACATGGCGGCGTAGTAGGCCTCCTGGAACCGGGCGCGCGGATTGGCGTCGGTGCGCTGCCGCCGCTCCTCCAGGATCACGTTGCGCTCCGGCTCGACCTCCGCCTCCGGCAGCGCCACCGCGCGCATCCGGTCGGCCTCCATCATCGCCATGAGCTGCAGGCGGGACGCCTCGACCGTCTGGTGATAGGCGGTCACGTCGCGGGACGTATAGGCATTGTCCTGCCCGCCCTCCCGCGCCACGCGCTGGTTGAACTCGCCCGAGGCGACGTTCGGGCTGCCCTTGAACATCATGTGCTCAAGGAAGTGGGCGGTGCCGGAGCGCCCGGCCGGGTCGTCCCCCGCGCCGACGCCATAATAAAGGTAGTGCGCCACCACCGGCGCCCGGCGGTTCTCGATATGGGCCACGCGCAGCCCGTTGGGCAGGCGCCAGAGCCCGGCATCGAACAGGCGCTTCTCCCCGGCGGGGGCGCCTTCCGGGGGTTGGGCCCGCAGGGCGGGCGGGGCGAGGGGCAGGCTGGCCGCCGCGGCGAGCGCGGCACGTCGGGTCAGGGACATGTCCACCCCAAGATGGCGGAAGGCTGTTGATTTTTCCACCATGCCCCGGTGGCCACCCGGAGAGGGATCAACTCCCCGGGGTTGCGGCGGGCGGGACCGGCGCCCTAAGTGCCGCCTTTCCGTCCGATCACGTGAAACCCGATCACGTGAAACACAGAGGGGTCCGAACCCAGATGAGCTACAAGGTCGCCGTCGTCGGCGCCACCGGGGCGGTGGGCCGCGAGATGCTCAAGACCCTGGCCGAGCGCCAGTTCCCGGTGGGCGAGGTGGTGGCGCTCGCCTCCGGCCGCTCCGCCGGGGCCGAGGTCTCCTTCGGAGAGGACAAGGTCCTCAAGGTCCAGAGCCTGGACAAGTACGACTTCCACGGCACCGACCTCGCCCTGTTCAGCCCCGGCGCCTCGGTCTCCGCCATCCATGCCCCCCGCGCCGCCGAGGCGGGCTGCGTGGTGATCGACAACACCAGCCAGTTCCGCATGGAGCCGGACGTGCCGCTGGTGGTGCCGGAGGTGAACCCGCAGGCGCTGAAGGGCTTCCGCAAGCGCCGCATCATCGCCAACCCCAACTGCTCCACCATCCAGATGGTGGTGGCGCTGAAGCCGCTGCACGACCTGGCCCGGATCATCCGCGTGGTGGTCTCGACCTACCAGTCCGTCTCCGGCGCGGGGAAGGAAGCGATGGACGAGCTCTTCGCCCAGACCCGGGGCGTCTTCGTGAACGACGCCGCCGCGCCGGAGCAGTTCACCAAGCCCATCGCCTTCAACTGCATCCCGCATATCGACCGCTTCATGGAGGACGGCGCCACCAAGGAGGAGTGGAAGATGGCGGTCGAGACCCGCAAGATCCTCGACCCCGACATCAAGGTCTTCGCCACCGCCGTCCGCGTGCCCGTCTTCATCGGCCATGGCGAGGCGGTGCATGTGGAGTTCGAGCGCCCGATCACCGTGGAGCAGGCGCGCGAGGCGCTGCGCGAGGCCCCGGGCCTCATCGTCCACGACCAGCGGGAGGATGGCGGCTACGTCACCCAGATCGAATGCGCCGGCGAGGACGCGGTCTATGTCTCCCGCCTCCGCCAGGACCCGACCGTGGAGAACGGCCTCGCCTTCTGGTGCGTCGCCGACAACCTGCGCAAGGGCGCGGCGCTGAACGCCGTGCAGATCGCCGAGGAGATGCACCGCCAGGGCCTGCTGGGCCACGGCGCCGCCTGAACGGGCCGAGTCGGAGGGGCCGGGCGCCCCTCCATCCCGCACCGCAGCACAATCCAGGCATGCGTCCCGGACGGGAAGGCCGGGGCCGGGGGCACCGCCAAAAAGGGCGGCCCCGCCCCAATTCTTCTCTTTCAGGCCCGGCGGGCGCCGCAAAGGCGCCCCGACCGGCCCCCAGCCTCCTTCGCAGTACGGAAGTCCTGCGAAGGAGGAAGACCAGATGCGTCGCGTTCTGCGAACCAGCGCGGTCGTCGCGGCCCTGCTGGGCCTCGCGGCCTGCAGCAACCCCTACAGCCCCGGCCAGCGCGCCCTGGGCGGCGGCCTTCTCGGCGCCGGTGGCGGCGCGGCCGTGGCGGGGCTGACCGGCGGCGATCCGGCGACCGGCGCCCTGCTGGGCGGCGCGATCGGCGCCGTGGGCGGCGCCATCACCACGCCGCAGCGCCCCTATTACGGCGGCTACGGCCCCCCGCGAGGCTACTATCGCGGCTGGTGACTTGTATTGCGAAGCATTCGCAGTTTACTTGCGGGGAGGCCAAGCCTCCCCTTTCTTTTTTGTCCCGCATCAGCAAGGTTATTCCAGGCCGCGTTGACGTTGTGCGAAGCCGTAACCTAAAAGGCCCCCGACACGGATTATTGCAACACGAGGCCCGGCCGCGCCGGCAGTTCCAGGCCGCCCGGACCTCGGTGAGATGAGGACGAGGAGCGGCATGGCGAGCGGACAAGACGCACGCGAGGCGATGTTCAACGGCCGGCGTTCCGATGGCAAGCCCGTCCGCCGCCCGCTTTCCCCCCATCTGCAGGCCTATGACATGCTGCAGATCACCAGTGCCATGTCCATCAGCCACCGCATCACCGGATGCGCCTGGGTGGCGGGGCTGCTCTTCATGGTCTGGTGGCTGGCCGCCGCCGCCTCCGGCCCCCGCGCCTTCGCCTGGGTGCAGTGGTTCGCCGGCTCCTTCGTCGGCGTGATCGTGCTCATGGGCCTGACCGCCGTGGCCTGGTACCACACGCTGAACGGCATCCGGCACCTCCTCTGGGATGCCGGCTACGGCTTCGACATCCCCACCACCTACCGCACCGGCCGCCTGGTGCTGATCGCCACCGCGGCGCTGACGGCCATCACCTGGATCGTCGCCCTGGTGGCCTGGATCCGCTGAGCGAAGGGACGCGACGAGCATGAGCCAACATCACGAAGCCCTGCGTCTGCAGACCCCGCTCGGCCGGGTGCGCGGCCTGGGTTCCGCCAAGGGCGGCACGCATCACTGGTGGATGCAGCGGATCACCTCCATGGCCCTGCTGCCGCTGACCATCTGGTTCACCTTCGGCGTCGCCGGCCTGGCCGGCGCCCCCTACGAGCGGGTGCTGGCCTGGATCGGGCATCCCTTCCACGCCGTGCTGCTGCTGCTCTACATCGGCATCGGCTTCCACCACACCGCGGCCGGGCTGCAGGTGGTGATCGAGGACTATGTCCGCCCCGAGAGCACGCGCAAGGCGGTGGACCTGCTGCAGAAGGCGGTCTGCCTGATCCTCGCCCTCTTCGCCGCGCTGGCGGTGCTGCGGATCGCGGTCTGAACGGGCCGATGCCCTGCCGCAGGCGGCAACCCCGGCCTTCCCGGCTGGCGGAATCGCGGCGCAGGGCCAATTTAGACAGCAAGGGCCGGCCCCTGGGCCGGCTTTCCCAGGAATTTGGTGCCGGGCGGCGCCGGGACGGGCGGAACACTCCTTCTGCCCAGCTCACTGACCGCGCGGACGAGCTTCGGACGAGGCGGTTGAGATGAACGCGATCAGCAAGCCGGGAATCGGCGGCGCGGCCTACCGGGTGGTGGACCATACCTATGACGTCGTGGTGGTGGGGGCCGGCGGCGCCGGGCTGCGCTCCACCTTCGGCATGGGCGCCGCGGGCCTGAAGACGGCCTGTATCACCAAGGTCTTCCCCACCCGCTCCCACACCGTGGCGGCGCAGGGCGGCATCGGCGCCGCGCTGGGCAACATGGGCGAGGACGACTGGCGCTGGCACATGTACGACACCGTGAAGGGGTCGGACTGGCTCGGCGACCAGGACGCCATCGAGTACATGTGCCGCGAGGCCGTGCCCTCGATCATCGAGCTGGAGCACTATGGCGTGCCGTTCTCCCGCACCGAGGACGGCAAGATCTACCAGCGGCCCTTCGGCGGCCACATGCAGAACTACGGCAAGACCCCCGCGATGCGCGCCTGCGCCGCGGCCGACCGCACCGGCCATGCCATCCTGCACACGCTCTACCAGCAGTCGCTGAAGCACAACTGCGAGTTCTTCGTCGAATACTTCGCCCTCGACCTCATCATGGAGGAAGGCGCCTGCCGCGGCGTGATGGCTTGGTGCCTGGAGGACGGCTCCATCCACCGCTTCCGTGCCCAGACCGTGGTGCTCGCCACCGGCGGCTATGGCCGCGCCTGGTTCTCCTGCACCTCCGCCCACACCTGCACGGGCGATGGCGGCGGCATGGTGCTGCGCGCCGGCCTGCCGCTGCAGGACCCGGAATTCGTGCAGTTCCACCCGACCGGCATCTACGGCTCCGGCTGCCTCGTGACCGAAGGCGCGCGCGGCGAGGGCGGCTACCTCACCAATTCCGAGGGCGAGCGCTTCATGGAGCGCTACGCGCCGACCGCGAAGGACCTCGCCTCGCGCGACGTCGTCTCGCGCGCCATGTCGATGGAGATCCGCGAGGGCCGCGGCGTCGGCCCGAAGAAGGACCACATCCACCTGCACCTGGAGCATCTGGGCGCCGAGCTGCTGCATGAGCGCCTGCCGGGCATCTCCGAGACGGCGAAGATCTTCGCCGGCGTGGACGTGACCAAGGAGCCGATCCCGATGCTGCCGACCGTCCACTACAACATGGGCGGCATTCCCACGAACATCCATTGCGAGGTGCTGAACCCGACGGCGGACGACCAGGACCGCGTGGTCCCCGGCCTGATGGCGGTGGGCGAGGCGGCCTGCGTCTCCGTGCACGGCGCCAACCGCCTCGGCACCAACTCGCTGCTCGACCTCGTGGTCTTCGGCCGCGCCGCCGCGCACCGCGCCGCCGAGACGGTCAAGCCGGGCGCGACCCAGGCGCCGCTGCCGGCGGATGCAGGCGATGCCTCGCTCTCCCGCCTCGACGGCGTGCGCAACGCCAAGGGCGGCACCAGCGTCGCCGCGCTGCGCGAACGCATGCAGCGCACGATGCAGAGCCACGCGGCGGTGTTCCGCACCTCCGACAGCCTGAAGGAAGGCGTGGACAAGATGCAGACGGTCTATGACGGCCTGTCCGACATCCGCATCCACGACCGCTCCCTGGTCTGGAACAGCGACCTGATGGAGGCGCTGGAGCTGCACAACCTGATGGGCAACGCCATGTGCACCATGGTCAGCGCCGAGGCGCGCCACGAGAGCCGCGGCGCCCATGCCCACGAGGACTATCCCGAGCGCGACGACGTGAACTGGCTGAAGCACACCATCGCCACCTGCGACAGCAACGGCCTCGTCAAGCTCGACTACCGCGACGTGAAGATGCGCACCCTCACGAACGAGGTCCAGGTCTTCCCGCCCAAGCCGCGCGTGTACTGAGGGACGGACAGAGCATCATGGCCAATTTCCAGCTTCCCAAGAACAGCCAGGTCAAGGTCGGCCAGACCCACAAGGCCGAGCCGGGCGCCAAGGACGTCCGTTCCTTCAAGATCTACCGCTGGGACCCGGACACGGGCGAGAACCCGCGCTACGACACCTACGAGATCGATCTGGCGCAGTGCGGACCGATGGTCCTGGACGCGCTGATCAAGATCAAGAACGAGGTGGACACCACACTGACCTTCCGGCGCTCCTGCCGCGAGGGGATCTGCGGGTCCTGCGCGATGAACATCGACGGGCTGAACACCCTCGCCTGCCTCAAGCCGATCGAGGACGTGAAGGGCGACGTGAAGATCAACCCGCTGCCGCACATGCCGGTGGTGAAGGATCTGGTGCCCGACCTGAACCAGCTCTACGCCCAGTACCGTTCGGTGGAGCCCTGGCTGAAGGCCGACACCCCCCGCCCCCCGATGCCGAGCGCCTGCAGTCCAAGGACGAGCGCGCCAAGCTGGACGGGCTGTGGGAGTGCATCCTGTGCTTCTGCTGCTCCACCGCCTGCCCCTCCTACTGGTGGAACGGCGACCGCTATCTCGGCCCGGCCGTGCTGCTGCAGGCCTATCGCTGGATCGCGGACAGCCGGGACGAGCACACCGGCGACCGCCTGGATGCGCTGCAGGACCCGTTCCGCCTGTACCGCTGCCACACCATCATGAACTGCTCCCGCACCTGCCCGAAGGGTCTGAACCCGGCCCAGGCGATCGGCGAGATCAAGAAGATGATGGTCGAGCGCGACGGCTAAACGCCCCGCGCCGCGACTGTGGAAAGGGGGCCTTCGGGCCCCCTTTTCCGTTCCGGCCCCTCCGGGAGGGGAACGGCGCGGGAAGCGACGTGGGGGGTCTGGCCAGACCCGCCCCCTCTGCCCCATCTAGCGTCCCATGAGCATCCGCCTTCTTCCCGCCGTCACCGCCGACCGGATCGCCGCGGGCGAAGTGGTCGAGCGCCCGGCCGCGGCGGTGAAGGAACTGGTCGAGAACGCGCTGGATGCCGGCGCCACCCGCATCGCCGTGACCATCGAGGGCGGCGGCATCGACCGTCTTCTGGTGGAGGATGACGGCTGCGGCATGGGGCCGGAGGATCTGGCCCTCTGCGTCGAGCGCCACGCCACCTCCAAGCTGCCGGAGGAGGACACGCTCTTCCGCATCGCCACGCTGGGCTTCCGGGGCGAGGCCCTGCCCTCGATCGGCGCCGTGGCCCGGCTTTCCATCATCTCCCGCCCGAGGGACGGCCAGGCCCATGCGGTCACGGTGGAGGGCGGCCGCAAGGGCGAGGTCGCCCCGGCCTCCGGCGCCCCCGGCACCAGGGTCGAGGTCCGCGACCTGTTCTTCGCCACCCCCGCCCGCCGCAAGTTCCTGCGCCAGCCCCGCACCGAGGCGGAGCATGCGGCGGAGGCGGTGCGCCGCCTCGCCATGGCCTGGCCCGGCACCGGCTTCCGTGTGGAGGTCGAGGGCCGCGTGGTGCTGGACGTGGCGCCGGACGACCGGCTGGGCCGCGTGGCGGCGGTCATGGGGGAGGAATTCGCCGCCGCCGCGCTGCGCGTCGGCGGGGCCTGGGACGATCTGCGGGTGGACGGGCTGACCGGCCCCGCCAGCCTGTCCCGCGCCACGGCGGCGGAGCAGCATCTGGTGGTCAACCGCCGCCCGGTGCGCGATCCCGTGCTGAAGGCGGCGCTGCGCGCGGCCTATCGCGACGTGATGGTGTCCGGCCGGCACCCGATGGCCGCGCTGTTCCTGGAGATCGACCCGGCGACGGTGGATGTGAACGTGCATCCGATGAAGGCGGAGCTGCGCTTCCGCGACCCGAACGCGGTGCGCGGCGCGGTGATCGTCGCGCTGCGCCGGGCCCTGGGGATCGGGGCCGGCAGTGCTTCCGGCGGTGGGGAAGGACTGGCGGCCGGGCTGCGCGGCGGGCTGGCGGAAACGGTGCGCGGCTGGAACCCGCCCCGGCCGGAAGCCTCCGCGACGCCCGCGGAGGGTCCGGGCTGGAGCGGCTTCTCGGAAACCCGCGCCACCTTCCCCGCGCCGCCCCCACTCCAGCCGGGCCTGCCGCTGGCGCCGCGCCGCCTGCCCGCCGCCCCCTGGTCCGCCGGTGCCGGCAAGGAGAGTTCCGGGGGCGCCTGGACCGTGGTGGAAGCCGCCCCGGAACACGCCGCCCCGCCCGCCCCCGGCCCGGCGGAAACCGGCGAGGACGACACTCCCCTCGCCGACGGTCCCCTGGGCCGCCCGCTGGCCCAGCTCCTGGACACCTATGTCCTGGCCGAGGCCCCGGACGGCGCGCTGGTGCTGGTGGACCAGCACGCCGCGCATGAGCGGCTGACCCAGGAACGGCTGCACGCCCAGTTCGTGGCCGGCGGCGTGCGGATGCAGCCGCTGCTCCTGCCCGCGGTGGTGGACATGCCGCCCGCCCGCGCCGCCCGTCTGCTGGACCATGCGCCGGCGCTGCTGCGCCTGGGGCTGGAGATCGAGGGCTTCGGCCCCGGCGCGGTCATGGTGCGCGCCCTGCCGGCCCTGCTGGGGGCGCCGGAACCCGGCCCGCTGCTGGAGGACCTGGCCGACGGGCTGGCGGAATGGAAGGGCGCCGAGGCGCTGGAGGCCCGGATCGACGCCGCCATCGCGCGGCTGGCCTGCCACGGCAGCGTGCGGGCCGGTCGCCGCCTGAACACCGCCGAGATGTCGGCCCTGCTGCGGGCCATGGAGGCGACGCCCCGCGCCGCCACCTGCTCCCACGGCCGCCCGACCTTCCTGCGCATGGACAAGCCGATGCTGGAGAAGATGTTCGGCCGGCGCTGAGCCGTCCCCCGCCGGTCAGTTCTCAGGGGCCGTCCCGCAGGGCCTCCGCGTTGGCCCAGCCCGCCCGGGCGCGCGGCATCCCGCCCGCGGCCGCACGCCGTTCCGCGCTCCGCTCCGGCGCGGGCACGCGCACCGGCCCCGCCTCGGCGGTGCTGTCCGCCAGCAGCGGGCCGAGCCGCTCCACCTGCCGCGCCAGCTCCGCCTGGCTGCGCACCCCGGTCTTGTGGAAGACGCGGCGCACATGGGTCCGCACCGTGTTGACGGTGATCCCCAGGATCTGCCCCACTTCCGGCAGGCCGATCCCCTGCGCCGCCCAGGCCGCCACGCCCGCCTCGGCCGTGGTCAGCCCGTGGATCTCGCGCAGTTGCTGGCAGAGCTCCGGCGTGGGCATGGTGCCGCGCGCCGGATCGGTCAGCAGCAGCAGCACGCTGGCCCTGGGCGAGGCCGGCAGGACCTGGCGGTGGCGCTCCACCTCCCGCACCGTGAGCGGCATGGCCTGCAAGGCCAGGGACGTCTTTCCCGTGTTGCGCGGCAAAGGCAGCGCCGCATGCTGGCCCAGCGCCGCCCGGTTCACCAGATCCCGCAGCAGGCGCGTCATGCCCGGCGACCCCGCGCGCAGGTTGCCCTGGCGCTCGGTGCCGATGCCGTCGGCCTCCTCCAGCATCCGGCTGGCGGAACGGTTCGCCCAGATCAGGGCGCCGCGCGCATCCGCCAGCATCAGCCCGCAGGCGAGCCGGTTCAGGATCTCCAGCAGCGGCCCGTCCGGCCGCGCATGGGGGGAGGCCAGCCGGTGGTGCATCTCCGCAGCACGGCGCAGATGGGGGGCAAGCCGCATCAGCAGGGCGGTTTCCGGCGGGCCGAAGCGCGTGGCGCGGCGCGGGCGCAGCAGGCGCAGCGTGGCCTGCTGCGGCCGGTCCGGCGGGCAGAGGGCGAGGCACAGCCCGTCCTCCATCCCGTGCGGCCGCATCCAGTCGGTGAAGAAGCGCGTGCGCTCCAGCGCCGGCGAGATCTGCCGCAGCGTCGCCGGCGCCTTCCAGGCCGCACCGGCCAGCACCGCCGGCGTCACCGGATCGAGCGCGTTGTAGCAGCCGCCATACCCGCGTACTGCCTCCTCGGAGAGGCCATAGGCCATGGTGATCCGGGCCGGCACGCCCGCCTCGCCGACATGCAGCGCCGCGGCGCCGCTGCCGAACAGGTCGGCCAGCCGGCCCAGCGTCTCGGGCCAGCGTTCCGGCGCCATGCCGGCCTCGTAGATCAGGCCGGTCACGGTGGAGACCGGGTCCTCGGCCTGCGCCGCCGCCGGCAGCAGGGGGGACAGGCCGACGGTGACACGGGCCTCCGGAGTCGTCCGAACGGATGACGCTTGGCCTTCCAGCATGGTCTATCCTCTCGGCCGGGCTGAGTGCGCCCGGCATATGGCTGATTCGTCTGAGGACATCCTGCTGGGCCGCGGTCCCGCAGGCTGTGCGGCAGGTCACACCGCCCGCCGGCCGCCGCTTTTTTCCGGGATTCCGCCCCCCGGCCGCATGGAAATGCCGCAACGACGCGCCGTCGCGGCCCCGACCCGCCGACATGCCTTCACCAAGCCGCTGAATCCTTTACGCTGCGGCAAGATCATGGGCGGTGTTCAGCATGGATGACGTGCTCCGGTGGCTGCAATCGGTGGGCCTTGCCCAGTACGCACCGGACTTCGCCGAGCACGGGATCAGCCTGTCCGATCTGCCGGAGCTCAGCGAAGCGGACCTGCGCGAGCTCGGCCTGCCGATCGGCGCCCGCAAGCAGCTTCGCCGGGCGCTGCGAACCAGAGGCGCCCGCAGCGGCGCCGAGCGCCGTCCGCTTTCGGTTCTGTTCCTCGACCTGGTCGGCTCCTCCCGCCTCGCGGAGCTGCTGGAGCCCGAGGACCTGATGCGGATCATGCAGCGCTACCGCGAGGCCTGCGCCGGCCCGGTGGCGCGCTATGACGGGCGCATCGCGCAGTTCCTGGGCGATGGCGTGCTCGCCTATTTCGGCTTTCCCGCCGCGCATGAGGACGATCCGGAACGCGCCGTCCGCGCGGCGCTGGAGGCCGTGGAGGCGGTGCGGCGGCTGCGCGTGCCGCTGCCGAACCTGCCGCCGGGGCAGGAGCCGCTGCGCGCCCGGGCCGGGATCGCCACGGGGCAGGTGGTGATCGGCGACCTGCTGGGCCATGGCGATGCGCCGGGCGACAGCATGGCCATCGGCTCCACCCCCAACCTCGCGGCGCGGCTCCAGGCCCTGGCACCGCCCGGCGGGGTCATCGTCTCCGGCGAGACCCGGGCCCGGCTGACCCCGATCTTCGAGATGCGGGATCTCGGCCCGCAGGTGCTGAAGGGCTTCAGCGAGCCCTGCCCCGCCTTCCTGGTGCGGCGGGAGGCCCAGCGCAGCGGCCAGCGCCGGCGCCTCGCCCGCCCCGACGCCTTCGTCAACCGGCTGGCCGATCTCGCGCGGCTGCAACAGGCCTGGGAAAGCGTGTTGGCCGGTGCCAGCCGGACGGTGCTGCTGCGGGGCGAGGCCGGGATCGGCAAGTCGAGCCTGCTGCGCCGCTTCCTGGCGACGCGGCGGGACCGCATCGGCTCCGCCACGCTGACCTTCATCGCCTCGCCCTTCCACACCGACACGCCCTTCCACCCCCTGGTGACGCCGCTGCGCACCCTGGCCCGCCTGGCCCCGGACGAGGAATGGCCGGATGCCCTGGTCAAGCTGCGGCACTGGCTGGGCGACGAGGCGCCGGAGATCGACGAGCGCGCCGCCGCCCTGGCGGAGCTGCTGCTGGTCGGCGACGACGGGGCGGGGGCGCGGCCGGCGGCCCTGTCCGCCATGGCGCCGCGACGCCTCCGCAGCCTGACCCTCACGGCGCTGCTCGACCAGCTCACCCGCCTTTTGGCGCGGCAGCCGCTCTGCCTGATGGTGGAGGACCTGCACTGGCTCGATCCCAGCTCCATGGAGCTGCTCGAACGCGCCCTGTCCCGTCTGCCGGGCCGCTGCCTGCTCCTGCTTACCTCGCGCGAGGCCTTCACCCCACCCGCCACGCCGGCCTGGGGCGATGTCGAGCTGCTGGAACTGCGGCCGCTGAGCGAGCCCGACATGGTGCAGCTGGTGGAGGCTGTGGCCGGCTCCTCCGCGGATGCCCCGCACCTGACGCGGCGGATCAGCCGGCTGGTGGCGTCGCGCACGGAAGGCGTGCCGCTCTACGCGCAGGAACTGGCGCGCGCCATCCTGGACGGCACGGTGGAGGCCGAGGCGGAGGTGCCGCCCAGCCTGCGGGAATGCCTCGTGGCGCGGCTCGACCGGGCGCAATCCGCCAAGGCGGTGGCGCAGGCGGCGGCGGTGGCCGGGCGCTCCGTGCCGCGCGACCTGCTCCAGGCGGTCACGGAACTGCCGAAGGAGGAGCTGGACGCCGCCCTGGCGCATCTGGAACTGGCCGGGGTGCTGCAGCGGCGCAGCCTGCCGGGCCGCGAGGGCTGGACCTTCCACCACGCGCTGCTGCGCGACGCCGCCTATGAGAGCCTGGTGCGCGACCGGCGCCGCCTGCTGCACGCGCGGCTCGCCCAGGCGCTGCCGAGGCTCGATCCGGACCGGGTCGCCGCGGAGCCGGAAGTGCTGGCGCATCACCTCGCCGAGGCCGGGCGGGTGGCGGACAGCGTGCCGCTCTGGCTCGCCGCGACGCGACGCAGCCTGGCGCGCTCCGCCTATCCCGAGGCGACGCGCCTGCTGCGCCGGGCGCTGCGGGCGATCGACACGGTGCCGCCCACCCCGGCGCTGCGCGCGCAGAGGCTGGAACTCCTGGCCCTGCTCGGCCCGGCGCTGATCGCCCTGCATGGGCCGGGCGCCGCCGAGACGCAGGACCACTACGCCGAGAGCTATGCCGCGCTGAACGACACGCCTGCCGAGGAAAGCGCGCATTTCCCCATCGCCTGGGGCTGGTGGCGGGTGTCGCGCGACTACAACATCAAGCGGCTGCGCTCCGGCGCCCTGACCGAGCGGGCCGCCCGGCGCGGCGAGCCGGGCAGCCTGCTGCAGGCGCATCACTGCGGCTGGGGCACGCGCTTCGGCCTGGGCGACCTCTGCGGCTGCCGCCGGGACATCGAGTCCGGGCTCGCCATCTACGAGGCAGGCGACTACCGCCACCACGCCACGCTCTACGGCAACCACGACGCCAAGGTCTGCGCCCTGGGGGAGACGGCGCTGCTGGAATGGCTGGAAGGCCGCCCCGAGGCGGCGCTGCGCG
Organism: Roseomonas gilardii; assembly: GCF_001941945.1. Classification (NCBI taxonomy): domain Bacteria; kingdom Pseudomonadati; phylum Pseudomonadota; class Alphaproteobacteria; order Acetobacterales; family Roseomonadaceae; genus Roseomonas; species Roseomonas gilardii. The sequence goes on from NZ_CP015583.1 coordinate 3,551,947, forward strand.
CCGAGACCCGGGCGCAGGCCTGGGCGCTGGAGATCGACCACCTGGGCAGCATCCTGCACGCGCTGGACATCCACGCCATGCACCGCGCCTACCGGCGCGACCCGGCGGAGATGGCGGAGGCGGCGCGGCGCATGATGGAGGCCGCCGAAACGCACGACCTGCCCGACTACCGCGCCAAGGGGATGATCTTCGGCGGCTGGGCGGCCTCGGCGCGTGGCGACGCGGCGGAGGGGCTGCGCTCGATCGAGGCGGGACTCGCCGTGCAGCGCGAGGTCGGCACCATCGAGGACTTCCCCATCTTCCACACCCTGCTGGCCGAGGCGCAGACCACGGCGGGGCAGGTGCAGCGCGCGGTGGCGGAACTCGACGAGGCGCGCGAGCTGTTCGAACGCGTCGGGCTGCATATCTGGATGCCGGAGGTCTGGCGGGTGCTCGGCCTGCTGCGCCTGCAGGCCGGCGGCCCCGGTTCCGAAGCCGCCGCCGAGGCCTCGCTGCGCGAGGCGCTGCGGCTGGCCGAGGCACAGGGCGCGTGGATGCTGGTGCTGCGCACCCGGCTGAGCCTCGCGAATCTCGACCTGCGGCTCGGCCGCCTCGGCGATGCGGAGATGCTGCAAAGGCTGGCCGGCCTCGCGGAGCGGGCGGAACGGGAGGGCGACGGCGAGGTCGAGCGCCTGCTGGCGGCGCTCCGGCGCACCAGCATCTCCTTCGCGCCGTGACCGGCCCCGGCCTCTTTCCCGGCCTGCCGCCGGAGGATGAGGCCAAGCGCTTCCGCCTGGGCGCGCACCGGGTCCGCGACCCCGGGGAAACGCTGGAACGGGCCCTGCGCCACGCGGCGCGCTTCGGCCTGACGCGGGTCGCGGTGCTGACCGGGCTGGACGTGACCGGCATCCCCGTCGCGGCGGCCATCCGGCCCAATGCGCGCTCGCTCTCCGTCTTCCAGGGCAAGGGCGCGACCCTGGCGGCGGCCAAGGCTTCGGCGGTGATGGAGGCGGTGGAGACCTGGCATGCCGAGACCCTGGCGGCGGCGCTGCGCTGGGGCAGCCATGCCCGGCTGCGCGAAAGCGGCCTGGCGCTCCTGGACCCGGTCCGGCTGCCGCGCAGCGCCGCCGCGCCGGACCTGCCGGCGCGGGAGGTGCCGATGCTCTGGGCCGAGGGGCGCGACCTCGCCGGCGGCACGCCGCTCTGGGTGCCGCTGGACCTGGTGACGGCCGACTACGCGCTGGACGGCCCGCCCTCCGGCGGCTTCCTCCAGGCGACCACGAACGGCCTCGCCTCCGGCAACACGCGCGGGGAGGCACTGGTGCACGCCCTGGCCGAGCTGGCGGAGCGCGACGCGCATGCCCTCTGGCTGGCCCTCCCCCCGGCAGCCCGGGCGGAAACGGCGATCGACCCCGACAGCGTCGCCGACCCGCTCTGCGCCGACCTGCTGGCCCGCTTCGCCGCCGCCGGCATCGCCCTGGCGATCTGGGACATCACCTCCGACCTCGGCATCCCCGCCTTCCGCGTCCTGGCCCTGCCGGGACGCGAGGAGCCGGGGGTGGAGGCGGAGCTGGGCCTGGGCTGCCATCCCGACCCCGGCGTGGCCCTGTCCCGCGCCCTGACCGAAGCGGCGCAGTCGCGCGTCACCCGCATCTCCGGTGCCCGGGACGATTTCGCGCCGGAATCCTACGCTCCCCCCGCCCGCGCCGCCCGCCACGCCGCCGCGCTGCGCGCCATGGCCGAGGCGGCGGCGCCCCGGCGGCGCTTCGAGACTGTCCAGGGCTGCGCCACGCCCACCATCCGTGGCGACCTCGCCCTGCTGCTGTCCCGGATCGGGGCGGCCGGGCTCGGGCCCGTGGCCTGGGTGGACCTAACGCGGGAGGAGATCGGCATCCCGGTGGTCCGGGCCGTCGTGGCGGGGCTGGAGGGCACGCCGGGCCCGGCCGGCGGCGGCTATGCCCCCGGCGAACGGGCCCGGGCACGTGCAAGGGCACGCGCATGAACGCGCCCGTCGTCTTCCTCGGCCCCAGCCTGCCCTGGGAGGCCGCCCGGGCGATCGCGCCGGAGGCCGTCCTCCTGCCCCCGGCACGGCAGGGCGACCTCTACCGCGCGGCGCGCTCCCTGCGCCCCCGCGCGATCGGTCTGGTGGACGGGCTGTTCCGGGAGGCTCCGGCGGTCTGGCACCGGGAGATCCTCTGGGCGCTCTCCGAGGGCATCCCCGTGCTGGGCGCCGCCAGCATGGGCGCCTTGCGCGCCGCCGAATGCGATGCCTTCGGGATGGAGGGGGTCGGCACCGTCTACCGCGCCTATCGCGACGGATGCTTTCCTCCCTTCGACGGCCCCTTCGAGGATGACGACGAGGTCGCCATCCTGCACGCCCCCGCCGAGGCCGGCTGGATCGCCGCCTCCGATGCCATGGTGGACCTGCGCGCCACCCTCGCGGCCGCCCTGGGCGCCGGCGTGATCGGGCCGGAGGGCTGCGAGGCCCTGGCCCGCAGGCTCAAGCGCCTGCCCTTCCCCGAAAGGAGCCATGCCCGCCTCGTCGAGGAGGCCGCTGCCCTGCCGGCTCCGGGGCGGGCGCTGGAATGGCTGCGGCATCACCGGGTCGCGCAGAAACGGCGCGATGCCGAGGAATTACTAACGCGAATCGTCCGGACCTCCCCCGATCGGAGGGCGCCGGGCTTCCGCTTCACCCGTAGCCTGGCCTGGGAAAGCTTCCTCGCCACGCAGGCGGCCGTGCCGCTTGCGGAGGAGGAACAGGGGGGAGGCGCATTGCTGCGGGAACTGGCGGTCTCCGATCCGGTCGCATGGCGGGAACTGCGCCTGATGGCGGAGGGCCATCCGGGCCCGCTCGCCTCCGGGGCGGCCGATGCCGCCGCGCTGGAGGATTTCCGCCGGCGCCACGGCCTGTGGCGGCGCGCGGCGCTGGAGGCCTGGCTGGCGGCGCATGACCTCGACGAGGCCGGGCTGCACCGGCTGCTGGCGCGCGAGGCCGCGCTCCGGGAGCATCTGCGCCATCCCCCTGGCCCGGCCACCCTGGAGGCGATGCTGGATGCCCTGCGCCTGTCCGGCCGCCATGCCGGGCTGAAGGCAAGGCTGGCCGGGCGGGAGGAAGACCGGGACTCACCCGGCGAGGCCGTGCTGGATGCGGCATGGCGCTGGTGGTTCGAGACGCGGGCCGACCTGCCGCCACCGCCCCCCGGCGAGGAGGACAGCGGGGCGCGAGCCCATGGCTTCCCCGATGCGGGCGGCTTCCGGCTCGCCGTCTGGCGGGAGTACCGCGCCGCCATGGAGGACGAAGCGGCCGGTGACGGGACGGGCCCCGAGCCCCGGGGCGAGGGCTGAGGCATGGCCGGGGGCACGCTGTTCCGGCTCTTCCCCCAATGGGCCCAGGGCTATGCCGAGCCCGAGCTGGTGGAACTGGCCGCCGCCCCCGGCAGCATCGGCCCGGGCCCCTCGGATTCCCGGATGTATGTCGCGCACGCGGTGGACAAGCGCGAACCCTATGACCCGCCCGTCTGGCTGCCGCCCTACCGGGGGGCGCTGCTGCCGCCCGCCCTGCCGGACGCGGCCGGGAACTTCGACCACATCCCCTTCGGCACGCCGGAATTCCTGTCGGCGCATCTCTACGGCGTGACCCGGCTCGTGCTGGAGATCTGGGAGGACTATCTGGGCCAGCCGGTCCGGTGGTGGCATGCCGATGTCCTGCCGCGGCTGGAACTGCAGCCGGTCGTGTACTGGGCCAATGCCCAGTCCGGCTTCGGCTTCCTGGAGGCGGGGCTGCGCTGGACCCGCTTCGGCCAGGCGCTGCCGCTCTGCCTCAGCTTCGATGTCGTGGCGCATGAGGTCGGCCACGCCATCCTCTTCTCCACCATGGGGGTGCCGGATTCCGGCGCGGTGAGCGGCGCCTTCCTGGCCTTCCACGAAGCCTTCGCCGACCTGATCTCGACCCTTTCCGTGCTGTACTTCCCCTCGGTGGTGACGCGGCTGCTCGCCCAGACCTCGGGCAACCTCTACGAGCTGAACCTGGTCAGCCGGCTCGGCGAGCTTTCGGATGTCGAACAGGTGCGCGTGGTGGACAACACCGTCCGGCTCCGCGACCTGCAAGGGCTGCGCCTGCTGGACGATGGCACCTGGCGCGACCCGCTGAACCTTGGCCGCAACGCGCATATGCTGGCGGCGCCGCTGACCGGCGCGGTCTGGGACATCCTGGTGGAGCTGTTCCAGGAAGGGCTGGTGGCGGAAGGCATCATCCCGCCGGACCGCGACACGCGGAGCTGGACGCCGGCGGCGGTCACGGCCGCGCTGGCGCCGCTGCGCCATGCCTCCGCCGAGGCCCTGGCGCGTTTCGAGGGCGTCTTCCGCCATTGCCTGCACCGGGCGCGCGACCGCATCGGGCTGGCCATGGCGCGCACCATCCTGCGGCTGGACCCGGAGACGCTGAGCTTCGACCAGGTCGCGGCCCTGCTGATCGAGGCGCTGACGGAACCGGGCGCCACCCCGCGCATCACGATGGGCGCGCTGCTCGACATCTTCGACGAGAGGGACATAGACCCTCGCCCCTTCCTGGCGGGGCTCTCCGCCGGAACAGTTCCCCCACCCGTCCCCCGCGCCGCATGGGCCACCCCGGCCCAGCCACGCCAGGGCCGGACCGGACCCTGCGCCTGCCACGGCGACATCATCGCCACACGCCGGATGATGCCGCACGGATCGCGCGCATCGCCGGGTTGAAAACACTGCCGTATCATTCCTGAACGGTTATAATACCGCGAAGCGTCTCGCGGATGGAGATGGAACATGTCGGACAGTCCTGAGCCGGAGAAGACGGAAGCGGAAGGCGCCGAGGCAAAGGCCAGTCCCGCGGAGCGGTTCGAGGAGACCCTCCTCGCCCCGGCCGCGATCCGGCTCTTCGGCGTGCCCTTCCCGGGCCTCACCATCAGCAAGACGTCCCGCACGCCCTATGCACGGAGCGGCGGCTTCCGGGACCCCCTGATGGCGCGGCTGGCGCCGGATGCCGATCCGCCGCCCGCCCTCGCCCGGATCTTCGGCTACAGCTACGACGGGCAGTACGTGCCGCTCGCCGCGCCCGCCATCTTCCTGGTGGAAGGCGAAGGCATCCCCGTGCCGGAACACGGCACCGTCGCGACGACCGGCTTCATCCGGGACTCGGGGCACTTCATGAAGGACCTGCGGGTCTGGCTCTTCGACCGCGGCGACATGGGCCTCCGCATCGACATCAGCACCGGCAGTATCGAGGCCCTGCTGCATGGCGGCCGCGCCGACACGCTGGCGGGACGGGCCGAGGTCACCGGCCGGGCGGAGGTGACGGGACGGGCCGAGGTCTTCGGCCGCGCCAATCTGAGCGGGCGCTGAGCGCGGGGCGCCGTCCCGGAAAAGCTGGAAGGGGAGAGGAAGGCCACAGCGAAGCGGACGAGGCCGGGCGCAACCACCCGGAGCCGATTCAAGGAAACCGCCGGGGAAGCCGCAACGGCTCCGGCCGCGCATCTCCGCCCAGGCCGATTGCCCCTGGCGGAATGCCGCGGCTCCGGATAACCGCTGCACCGGTCCCGGCACCGTTCCGATATTCCGGAGAAGGAAGCCTGGGGCATGTGGAGCCATGGAGTGGATACCGAGAGTCTGGGGCGCCTGGCCCTCCTGCAAGGCGCCGAGCCGGGCGCGCTGGAAAAGGCCGCCCGCCATGCACGCTGCCGTTCCTGCGAGCCCGGCACGGTTCTGATCGACTTCGGCGAGCTGTCGGACGATGTGTACTTCCTCCTCGAAGGCGCCGCGCGGGTCGTGGCGCGCACCGGAGAGGGCTACGAGATGATCCTGGGCGACCTGTCGCCCGGCGAGGCCTTCGGCGAGCTGGCGGCCATCACCGGGCAGCCGCGTTCCGCCAATGTCACCGCCCTGCACCGCTCGCGCTTCTGCGTCCTGCCGGGGCCGGCCTTCATGGAGCTGGTGCTGGCCTCGCCCGCCGTGTCGCTGCGCATGATGCGCTATCTCGCCGACCTCGTGCGCTCGCGCAGCGAGAGGCTGTTCGAGCTGGCGGCCCTGCCGGTGCGCCAGCGCCTCTATGCCGAACTCCTGCGCCTGTCGCGCGGACGCGGCACACCGGGCCAGACGGCCGAGCGCGTGGTCAGCCCGCCGCCGCCGCATCACGTGCTGGCCGCCCGCATCGGCGCCCGGCGCGAGGCCGTGTCTCGGCAATTGTCGGACATGGAAAAGGCCGGGCTGATCGATGCGAGCCGCAGCGGCATCGTGCTGCGGCGGCCCGAGGCGATGCGCGCCGAACTCGACGCCGCGCTGCGCGGCGCCGAACGTGCGGTGAATGCCCTGAACCTGTCATAGGCCCCGCCCGGTTCACGAGCCTTCGGCGCGAAGGCTCCGGGCCTTTTGCCGGGAAAGCGGCTTCACACCGCCGGACGACACCGGCATGCGGCGATCGGCCCTGGCGCCCGCGCGTCAGGCGCGGCTCGGCCTGCCGTAGCGCAGGCCGCGCAGCCAGCGCCAGGCGCGCCACACGAGGCGCTCACCCAGGCCGAGCGATGCGGGCCCCATGGCCCGCCGCCTGTCCAGTCCTTCGAGCCGCTGCCCGACCTGCTCGAAAAGGTGCTGCGCCGGATTCGTCATTGCGGGCCCCTCCCCGTTCCTTGCCTGGACGGCATCCTGGAGGGTCAGCGGCCCTTGTGGCTGTGTGCCGGGACACAGGGTGGGCAGGCCGGCGGGATCAGCCCTGGATCAGCAGCACCAGCATGACCACAGCCATGGCGGCCCCGGCGGAACGGACCACGGCGCGACCGGCCGGGGCGCGCCAGCGGCCGAGCGCCAGGCCCAGCGCATGCAGCCCGGCCGTGGCGAGCAGGAAGCCCGCCGCATAGGTGGCGGCCCCGGCCTCGGGGTGCATCTCCGCGCCATGGGCATGGCCATGGAAGAGGCCGAACAGCGCCGCCAGGGACAGGGCGGCGGCCAGCGGCAGGCGAGCGGCGAGCGCGACCACGGCGCCCAGCACGATCACCGAGGCGGCGATCCCGGCCTCCACCATCGGCAGGCCGAGGCCCGCCATGCCCAGCGCGCCGCCGGCTGCCATGGCGCCGAGGAAGGCGGCGGGCAGCGCCCAGGTCGCGCGGCCGCCCAGCAGCCCGGCCCAGAGGCCGATCCCCAGCATGGCCATCAGGTGGTCGAGCCCGCCCAGCGGATGGGCGAAGCCGGCGGTGAAGCCATCCACCGGGCCGATGCCGGTATGGGCCAGGGCCGGCAGCGGCAGCAGCAGCGCGGCGGCGACGGGAAGGAGGCGGCGCATCAGGCTTGGGTTCCTTGGGCGGTGGCGGAAAGGCCGCGGGCGGGGATGCCACCGGCCTCCAGGATGAAGGCGGCGATCTCGGCCACGCCCTTGTTCTCCTTCAGGTTGGTGAAGAGGAAAGGGCGTTGGCCGCGCATCCGGCGGGAATCGCGGTCCATCACGCCGAGATCGGCGCCGACCAGCGGGGCGAGGTCGATCTTGTTGATCACCAGCAGGTCGGAGCGGGTGATGCCCGGCCCGCCCTTGCGCGGGATCTTGTCGCCCGCCGAGACGTCGATGACATAGATCGTCAGGTCCGCGAGCTCCGGCGAGAAGGTGGCGGCGAGGTTGTCGCCGCCGCTCTCGATGAAGAGGATCTCCAGCCCCGGGAAACGCTCCACCATCTCGCCCACCGCGGCGAGGTTGATCGAGGCGTCCTCGCGGATCGCGGTGTGCGGGCAGCCGCCCGTCTCGACGCCGGTGATGCGCTCGGGCGCCAGCGCGCCGGAGCGGGTGAGGAACTCCGCATCCTCCCGCGTGTAGATGTCGTTGGTGATGACGGCGATGTCGTGCGTGTCGCGCAGGTACTTGCACAGGCGGTCGGTCAGCGCGGTCTTGCCGGAACCGACAGGACCGCCGATGCCGACGCGGAAGGGGCCATTCGCCTGCCGATGACCGGAGCGCCCTGCGGAGGCGTGGATCGGCTGGCCCGAAACGATTTCAGTCATGAACGGAAGAGCCTCGTGTACTGGGTCTCGTGACGCATGGAGAAGAGGTCGAGGACCGGGGCGGCGGTGCCGATCTCTTCGGGATCGGCGGCCAGGGCGGCGTCGGTGGCGGCCTCCACAACAGGCAGGAGCGTGGCGGTGGCGATCTGCCCGTCCGTCTGCCCCAGCGGGACGAGGCGAACGCCGGCGCTGACGAGGTTGGCGGCGAAGCCCGAGAGCCAGGCGAAGAGCGCCGGGCGGAGCGCGACGCCGTTCCAGGCCGCCGCCGCGCCGAACGCCACGGGATGCGTCATGCGGCGCGGGTGACGCGCGACAAAGGCGGCGAAGCGCGGATCGGGCCAGGCGGCGGCGGTGACGCTGGCGAAGGCATTGCCCTGCGCCGTGCTTTCCAGCGCGGTTTCCGCCGTGCCGCGCCAGGCCGAGGAGAGTTCGGCGACCTCGTCGAGGCCCCCTTCGTCGCCGTCCCGCGCGGCGCGCCAGGCGGCGGCGAGGAGCGGCCCGTCCACCGCCCCGGCCCCGCGCGTCAGCGCGGCGGCGATGTAGCCGGCGAGGCCCTGACGGTCGCGCACGGCGCCCTCCTCCACCGCGGCTTCCAGCCCGTGGCTGTAGGTATAGGCGCCGACCGGATAGGCCGGGGAGATCCAGGCCAGCAGGCGGTAGAGGGCGGCGTCGCCCTCAGCCATGCCGGTGGCCGTGATGCGTGTGGCCGTCGCCATGGTGGTGGTCGTGCCCATGGGCGTGATCGTGGTCATGCGCGTGCCCATGCCCCTGCGTATGCCCTTCCTGGGGCCCATGATGATGGGCGGTGTGGCGGTTGTGCTCGCCATAGGCGCCGCCTTCCGGGTTAAAGGGCGCCTGGATCTGGCGGAGCGTGGCGCCGAGGCCGCGCAGCATGGCGGTGATGACGTGATCGTCGCGGATCAGGATTCGCGCGGCGTCGATCTCGGCGGGCAGGTGGCGGTTGCCGAGATGCCAGGCGAGGCGCGCGAAATGCGCGGGATCGGCGGAGGTGACCTCGACCAGCGGCTCGGGCGCGGCATGGACGGCGATGGTGGTGCCGTCCTCGCAGCGCAGCCCGTCGCCGTCATAGAGCACCGTGGCTTCCGGCAGGTCGAGCAGGAAGGAAAGCCCCTTCTCGCCCGTGTAGCGGCGGCGGCGGCGATGGCGGTCGTCGAAATCGAGGGTGATGCTGTCGCGCGCCTCCGCCGGGTTCCATTGCCCGGCGGGGAGGATGGTGGTGGCGCGCGGCAGGGTGTCGTCGGTCATCGGGGCTCTCAGAACAGGAAATATCGCTGCGCCATCGGCAACACCTTCGCAGGCTCGCAGACCAGCAACTCGCCATCGGCGCGGACCTCATAGGTCTCTGCATCCACCTCGATGCGCGGGCAGAGGTCGTTCAGCACCATGTCGCGCTTGCTGATGCCGGATCGGGTGTTGCGCACGGCGAGGAGGGGGCGGGTCACGCCCAGGCGCTCGCCGAGCCCGGCCTCCAGCGCGGCGGCGGAGGTGAAGGTCACGCCGATCGCCGGCAGGGCGCGGCCGAAGCCGCCGAACATCGGGCGGTAATGGACCGGCTGCGGCGTCGGGATGGAGGCGTTGGGATCGCCCATCGGCGCCATGGCGATGGTGCCGCACTTCAACACCATCTCGGGCTTCACGCCGAAGAAGGCCGGGCTCCAGAGCACGAGATCGGCCAGCTTGCCGACCTCGACGCTGCCGACATGCTCGGCGATGCCCTGGGAGATGGCGGGGTTGATCGTGTACTTGGCGATGTAGCGGCGGGCGCGGAAATTGTCGTTGTCGCCCACCTCCTCCTTCAGCCTTCCACGCTGCTGCTTCATCTTGTGGGCGGTCTGCCAGGTGCGGATGATCACCTCGCCGACACGCCCCATCGCCTGGCTGTCGGAGCTCATCATCGAGATGGCGCCGAGATCGTGCAAGATGTCCTCGGCCGCGATGGTCTCGCGCCGGATGCGGCTCTCGGCGAAGGCCACGTCCTCGGGGATTCTCGGGTCCAGGTGGTGGCACACCATGAGCATGTCGAGATGCTCGTCCAGCGTGTTCACCGTATAGGGCATGGTGGGATTGGTGCTGCTGGGCAGCACGTTCGGCTCGCCCACCAGCCGCAGGATATCGGGGGCATGGCCGCCGCCCGCGCCCTCGGTGTGGAAGGCCTGGATGGTGCGGCCGCCGATGGCCTTGATCGTGCTCTCGACGAAGCCGCTCTCGTTCAGCGTGTCCGTGTGGATGGCGACCTGCACGTCCAGCGCATCGGCCACGGCGAGGCAGGTGTCGATGGCCTTCGGCGTGGTGCCCCAGTCCTCGTGCAGCTTCAGCCCCGCCGCTCCGGCATGGATCTGCTCCTCCAGCCCTTTCGGCAGGGCGGCATTGCCCTTGCCCAGGAAGCCGAGATTCACCGGGAAGCCTTCCGCCGCCTGGATCATGCGGGCGAGGTGGAAGGCGCCGGGCGTGGCGGTGGTGGCGAGCGTGCCATGGGCCGGGCCGGTGCCGCCGCCGAACATGGTGGTGACACCGGAAGCCAGCGCCTCCTCGATCTGCTGCGGGCAGATGAAGTGGATATGCACGTCGATGCCGCCGGAGGTGAGGATGCGGCCCTCCCCCGCGATGATCTCGGTGCCCGGGCCGATGACGATATCGACGCCCGGCTGCGTGTCCGGATTGCCCGCCTTGCCGATGGCGGCGATCCGGCCGTCGCGCAGCCCGACATCGGCCTTGTAGATCCCGGTATGGTCGAGGATCAGCGCATTGGTGATCACGGTATCCATGGCGCCGCCGTCGCGCCCGACCTGGGACTGCCCCATGCCGTCGCGGATGACCTTGCCGCCGCCGAACTTCACCTCCTCGCCATAGGTGGTGAGGTCGCGCTCGACCTCGATGACGATGTCGGTGTCGGCGAGGCGGACCCGGTCCCCGGTGGTGGGGCCGTACATGCCGGCATAGGCGGAGCGGGAGATCCGGGCGGGCATGGTCAGAGCTTTCCTTCGATCTCGCCACGGAAGCCGTGGACCACGCGATCCCCGGCGAAGGGGATGAGGCGCACGATGCGGGTCTGGCCCGGCTCGAAGCGCACCGCCGTGCCGGCGGCGATGTCCAGGCGCTGGCCGCGCGCCCGGTCGCGATCGAAGCGCAGCTCGGGATTGGTTTCGGCGAAGTGGTAGTGGCTGCCGACCTGCACCGGGCGGTCGCCGGTATTGGCGACCTCCAGCTCCGTGACCGGGCGGCCGGCATTCAGCTCGATCTCGCCGCTGGCGGGGAAGAGTTCTCCGGGAACCATGGCCTGCCCTCCCCTAGCGGATCGGCTCGTGGACGGTGACGAGCTTGGTGCCGTCGGGAAAGGTCGCCTCGACCTGGATCTCGTGGATCATCTCGGCGACGCCCTCCATCACCTGGTCGCGCGTCAGGACGGTGGCGCCGTCGCGCATCAGCTCGGAAACGCTGCGGCCGTCGCGTGCCCCCTCGACCACGAAGTCGGTGACCAGGGCCACGGCCTCGGGGTGGTTGAGCTTCACGCCCCGCTCCAGCCGCCGGCGCGCGACATGGGCGGCCATGGCGATCAGCAGCTTGTCCTTTTCGCGCGGCGTGAGGTGCATGGGCGGCTCCGTTCGGTGCGGCGGAGTATGCGGGCGGGGCGCGGCAGGGGTCCAGAGGGGGAGCGCGCGACGCGGCAGGCCGGGCGCCGCCGTTCAGGGAAGCAGGCGCCGGACCATCATGATCTCGTCCACCTCCCGGCCCTCGTGCAGGAAGCCGCCGGGGATGCAGCCGATCTGGCGGAAGCCCTCGCGCTCGTAGAAACGGCGCGCGACGGGGTTCTCGGCGCTCACCATGAGCTCGACCTGCCGGTGGCCCAGCCGCCGAGCGTGATCGACGGCATGGCGCAGGAGGCGGCCCGCCAGCCCGGTGCCACGCTGCTCCGGGCGCAGATAGACCATGATGAGCATGGTGCGATGGGCGGTCTTGCTGGAGGACTGGGCCATCAGGCCCATGATCCCGACGGGCTCCGCGCCCTGGAAGGCGACGAAGACCGGGTTCGCGGTCAGGCGGCGGCGCCATTCCTCCGGCGGCAACGCCTCCCAGTCCGCCGCGGTGCTGGCATAGGCGGCGGGCTCGGCGCGCAGGGCCTCCAGGCGAATCCGGCGGAAGACCTCCTCGTCGCCGGGCTGCAGGCATCGGATCATGTTCCGGACTCCTTTCCACCGAAGCGGGCGCCGAGGCCATCGCCGCGGCCAGAGGGACAGAAGTAGCGGGCAGAGGTAGCGGGCTCTTCCCCGGTCCGAAAGCACCGGGGGCCGTATTCAGGTCATCCATAGCCGTGGCAGCGCGCGCGGCAGGCCGAGCAACCCATCGCGGCAGGCGGGAATGGCGCTGGCGAGCGCGGCGCGGACCGGCGCGGCGGAGCCAAGCCAGCGGAGCAGGAGAATGCCCTCGCGCGGCATGGTGGCGGCGCCCTGGAGAGGGCCCGTGGAGGCGGCGAGATCGCGGAAGGCCGCGAGATGCGCGGCCGCGTCCGGGGCGGCGTAGAGGAGCGTGGCATAGGCGCCCGCGCCGCCGAAGGCGAAGCGATCGGCGAGCGACTCCCCGGGCGGATCGAGGCGCAGGGCATCGGTCCAGACGAGGCGCCCGCCGCGGCGCAGGCGCCAGCGATCGTGGAGGAAGCCGGTCGCGAAGCGCTCGCCCCGGGCATGGCGGCCGAAGACGAGCATCTCGGCGGCCAGCAGGCGGGCACTGGCGGCGAGCTCGATGTCGAGGCTGCGCCGCAGGCGGGCGCCGTCGAAGAGGATGGTTTCCTGCGGCAGCCATTCGAGGGTGGCGCCGGGTTCCGCCCGGAGGCTCGTGGCGATGCGGGTGTCGGGGCCGAGGGAGCGGTAGAGCTTCTCGGCGGCGGGGGTGCAGAGCGTGGCGGTGGCGCCCTCCCCCAGCCGCGCCGCGATGCGCAGCGCGTCGCCGCCGGCCAGGCCGCCGGCGGTGTTGACCAGGGCGGCGAGCGGCGGTTCGCCGGGCTCCGGCCTGGGGAAGAGGACGCGCAGCGGGGCGGCCTGATGGAGATGGCGCAGCACGGTGCGGGGCGCGGCGACGGATGCCGCCCGGGCGAAGGCGAGTTCCGCCGTGCCCTCGGCCCGCTGGTGACGGATGGCGGCGGGCATGCCGGGAGAGGCTGGCAGGGAGGAAAGCGGGGAGTCGGGCGGCGTCATGGGCCTGATCGCTATGCCATGCCCAGGCGCCGTCCATAAGCGGGGCAGGATGCCCTCCCGCTGGTCAGGGACGGCGGCGGAGGCGGGGCGCATGACCGGAGCGGGAGAGGCCGGGCGGAATGCGGGAAATGAAGTCCTCGTCATCCTTCCACGCTCGTCGCGCGGCACCGGGAATGGCGCGGCGGCCGGACGGAAAGGCCATGCCGGGGGTGCCCCAAAGGGGTGCCGGGGGTTCACGGCCCTGACCGGCGGCCGCGGCTTGGCATGGGCTGGCTTGCGGGCCGTTCACCCGGCGCCGGGAAAATCCGAACTTCCGGTGACAAAGCATCACAGGGTGAAGTTCGCGGCTCCGTGAACAGGATGTTTCCGGTATGATCATTGCAGAAAAGGCAGCATCAAAGCTGCCACCTCCCCATTCCGCGGGTTCCGTCCATGCCCTTCGCACTTCGCGCCCCGTCCCTTCCGGGAGCGCCCTTCCCGGTTCCGCCCGGCTTCCTGTCCAGGCTGCTGCCCGGAATCCTGCTGGGCTCGGCCCTGTTCCTGCCCGGCGCGCCGGCGGGGGCGCAGGAACGCGGCGGGGGGGCGCCGGCCGTCTCGGTCGCGGTGGCTCCGGCCACGGTGGGTCCGGTGCCGGTGGAGGTGCTGACCAACGGCAATGCCGAGGCGCCCTCGGTCATCTCCGTCCGCTCCCGCGTCGATGGGCAGGTGGAGAAGGTCTGGGTCAACGAGGGCGACCGGGTGCAGGCGGGGCAGGTGCTGTTCACGCTGGACAGCCGCCTCATCCAGGCCCAGCTCGCGCAGCAGCAGGCGAACCTGGACCGCGACCGTTCGACGCTGACGCGGGCGCAGGAGGACGCGCGGCGCTATGCCTCGCTGCAATCGGGCGCCTATGCCTCGCAGCAGCGGCTGGAGCAGGCGCAGGCCGACGCCACCGCGGCGGCGGCCGTGGTGCGGGCGGACGAGGCGCTGCTGGCGCAGACCCGGCTGAACCTGGACTTCGCCACGATCCGCGCCGAGGCACCGGGCCGGCTGGGCGCGCTGCCGGTGAAGGCCGGGAACTTCGTGCGGGCCTCGGAGGGGGTGGTGCTGGCCACCATCACCCAGACGGACCCGATCCTGGTCACCTTCGCCGTGCCGGAGCGCTGGCTGTCGGTGGTGCATGCGGCCCAGCAGGCCGCCGCCGCCGGCCAGTCCGCCGCGCCCCGGGTGCTGGCGCGGGCGCCGGAGGACCAGGGGCCGCGCGCCGAGGGCGAACTGATCTTCGTGGACAGCACGGTGGACAGCACCACCGGCACGATCCGCATGAAGGGCCGCTTCGCCAATGCCCCGGCGCGCTTCTGGCCGGGACAGTACCTGGAGGTGGTGCTGGTGCCGCGCACCGACCCGAAGGCCCTGTCGGTCCCGGCGGCGGCGGTGCAGCGCGGGCAGCAGGGCAGCTTCCTCTACGCGGTGAAGGGCGAGGGCGACAACGCCGCCGCCCGCCGGGTCGCGGTGAGCGTGGTGCGCTATGCCTCCGGCCGGGCCGTGCTGGCCGATGCCTCGCTCTCGGATGGGGAGCCGGTGGTGACGGAAGGCGCGCAGCGGTTGCAGGAAGGTTCGCGCGTGACGGTGCGCAACGGCGCCCCGGGGGGTGCTCCGGCGGGTGCCGCCAAGGTCGGTGGCGCGGAACCGGGCCGCGCGCAGCGTGAGGCGGCGGCGCGATGAACCTCTCCGAACCCTTCATCCGCCGCCCGGTGATGACCGGGCTGCTCGCCGTGGCGGCCGTGCTGGCGGGCATCCTCGCCTATTTCTCCATGCCGGTGGCCGCCGTGCCGCGGGTGGACTTCCCGGTGATCACCGTCTCCGCCCAGTTGCCGGGGGCGAGCCCGGAAACGATGGCGACCTCGGTGGCCCTGCCGATGGAGCGGGAATTCTCGACCATCGCGGGGATCGACAGCATCTCCTCGACCTCCGGCCAGGGCACGACGCAGATCACGCTGCAGTTCGTGCTGAGCCGCAACATCGACGCGGCGGCGCAGGACGTGCAGGCGGCGCTGACCCGGGCGCAGCGGCGGCTGCCGACGGAGATGACGACGCCGCCTTCCTACCGCAAGTCGAACCCGGCGGATGCGCCGGTGCTGCTGCTGACGCTCTCGGGCGGCGACGTGCCGCTGTACAAGCTGAACGACATCGCCTCCACGCTGATCTCCCCCGCCCTGTCGCGCGTGCCCGGCGTGGCGCAGGTGGTGACCTTCGGCGAGCAGCTCTATTCCGTGCGGGTGCGGATGCGGCCGGAGCGGCTGGCCTCGATGGGCCTCACGCTCGACCAGGTGAGCAACGCCATCGCCACGGCCAATTCCAACACGCCGGTCGGCACGCTGAGCGGGCCGCGCCAGCAGCTCGTGCTGCGGGCCAACGACCAGCCGCCCGACGCGGATGCCTTCGGGCACCTGATCGTGGCGGGCCGGGCCGGGGCGCCGGTACGCCTCTCCGACATCGCCGACACGGTGGACGGGGTGCAGAACGACCGCATCGCCTCCTTCCGCAACGGCACGCGCGGCCTGACCCTGGCGGTGCAGCGGCAGCCGGACGCCAACACGGTGGATGTGGTGGACGGCGTGCGGGCGGCCCTGCCCGCGCTGCAGGCGGCGCTGCCGCCGGGCGCGACGCTGGACGTGAACCTGGACCGCTCCGTCTCGATCCGCGCGGCGGTGCATGACGTGCAGGAAAGCCTGCTGATCGCCGTCGCCCTGGTGGTGCTGGTGGTCTGGCTCTTCCTGCGGCGGATGATGGCGACGCTGATCCCGGTGATCGCGGTGCCCGTCTCGCTCGCCGGCACGCTGGGGCTGATGTACCTGCTGGGCTACGGCATCGACAACGTGACGCTGCTGGGCCTGACGCTCGCGGTCGGCCTCGTGGTGGACGACGCGATCGTGATGCTGGAGGCCATCGTCCGCCATGTCGAGGAAGGGATGCACCCGCTGGAGGCGGCGCTGCGCGGCTCGCGCGAGGTGGGCTTCACCATCGTCTCGATCACCTGCTCGCTGATCGCGGTCTTCCTGCCCATCCTGCTGATGGGCGGGGTGGTGGGACGGGTGTTCAACGCCTTCGCCGCCACCGTGTCGCTGGCCGTCGCGGTGTCCTGCGTCGTTTCGCTCACGCTGACCGCCATGATGTCCTCCTGGCTGCCCGCGCACAGCAAGCCGTCGCGGGTCGATGCGGCGCTGGAGGGCTGTTTCCGCGCGGTGGAGCGGGCCTATGCCTGGGCGCTGGACATCGCCCTGCGCTGGCGGGCCGTGGTTTGGCTCTTCTTCATCGCCTCGCTGGCGGCGGCGGGCTGGATGGCCGTGGCGATGCCCAAGGGCTTCTTCCCGATCGAGGATACGGGGCTGCTTTCCGTCTCCACCGAAGGGCCGCGCGATGCCTCCTTCGACGCGATGCTCGACCTCCAGGGGCAGGCGGCGAAGATCATCCAGGCCAACCCCGCCGTGCAGATGGTGAACTCCTCCGTCGGCGCCGTGGGCAACAGCCTGTCGATCAACCAGGGGCGGATGTATGTGGAGCTGAAACCGCGCGACCAGCGGCCGCCGATCGGCGAGGTGGTGCAGCAGCTCCGCCGCGCGACGGCCCGCGTGCCGGGGCTCAGCGTCTATCTGCAGCCGATCCAGAACCTCTCCTTCGGGGCGCGGCAGGCTCGCACGCTCTACATCTACACCCTGCAGGGCCTCGATTCCGACACGCTCTACGACTTCTCGGAGAAGCTCGCGGCCCGGCTGCGGCGTCTGCCGCAGCTCCAGGACGTGAACACCGACCTGACGCTGGACGCGCCCGTGGTCTCGGTGCAGGTGGACCGGGAGCGCGCGGCGGCCCTCGGCGTGAACATCGACCAGGTGCGGCAGGCGCTCTACTCCGCCTTCGGCGCGCGGCAGATCTCGACCATCTATGCCCAGGCCAACGCCTATCCGGTGATCGTCGAGGCCCTGCCGGAGGACCAGCGCAACGAGGACGGGCTGGACAAGATCTATCTCCGCGCCAGCGGCGGCAAGCTGGTCCCGCTCTCCACCCTGGCGAAGGTGACGCGTTCCACCGGGCCGCTGACCGTGGGGCACCAGGGGCAGCTCCCGGCGGTGACCATCGGCTTCAACGTCGCGCCCGGCGTGGCGCTGGGCGACGCCACGGCGGCGATCCAGCAGACGGAGGAGGAGCTGGGCCTGCCCGCCGGGGTGATCGGCAACTTCTCCGGCACGGCGCAGGTCTTCCAGCAGGCGCTGGCGGGCCAGGGCATGCTGATCCTGGCCGCCGTGCTGGTGATGTATGTGGTCCTCGGCGTGCTCTACGAGAGCCTCGTGCATCCGCTGACCATCCTGTCCGGCCTGCCGGCGGCGGCGCTCGGCGCCCTGGCGACGCTGTGGTGGTTCGACCTGGACCTGTCGGTGATCGCGGTGATCGGCGTGCTGCTGCTGGTCGGACTGGTGAAGAAGAACGCCATCATGGTGGTGGACGTGGCGCTGGTCCGGCAGCGGGAGGGCGAGGACGCGCTGTCCGCCGTCCGCGCGGCCTGCCTGCTGCGCTTCCGCCCGATCCTGATGACGACGCTGGCGGCGGCGGCGGGCGCGGTGCCGATCGCGGCGGGCTGGGGCGCGGCGGCGGAGCTGCGGCAGCCGCTGGGCCTCGCCATCGTCGGCGGCCTCGCGGTCAGCCAGGCACTGACGCTCTTCGTGACCCCGGTGCTCTATCTGGGCTTCGAGGCCCTCGGCCAGTGGGCGAAGCGGCTGCGCGGGCGCCGCGCGGGGCCGCATATCGGGCCGGCGGCACAGCCGGCGGAATAGGGACCGCATCCCCGGGGGAACAGGCGGAAAGCCTTGTCCCCCCGGGCCTGCCTCCCTTCAGGCAACCAGCGCACGGCGCGCGGCGGCGGGATCGTTCACCAGGAAGCCGCCAGCCCCCTCCCCGGCCATGCGGCGCAGGGCGGCGGGGTCGAAGTCGCCGACCTTGCGACCGGTGGCCCCCTCGCCCGTGGTGATCCAGACCGGGCGGCCGCGTTCCGTATGGGCGGCGATACGCCCCGGGGCAGTATCCCATTCCCAGAGCCGCAAATGGGTGCCCCCGGCGGTAAAGAAAGCCTCCTCGTCGCTTCCGGGGCCGAGGAAGCCCAGTATGGCACCACTCCAGCCCGCCGCGCGGACCCGGACGACGGAGTCCAGGGCGTGCAGCCCGAGGGTGACAGGGCGGGCGGGCACGCCGCGCAAGGCGTCGAGGATGACGTCCAGCGCCTCGGGCCGCTCATCCTTCACGTCGAAGAGAATGGGCTGTGTCTCGGGCAGCGTATCGAAGAGCAGCGCGAGCGGCGGCGCGGCCGGGGCGCCTCCCGCAGCGATGCCGGCGAGCGCCACGGCGCTGGTCTCCCGCAGCACCAGGGGCTGCGCGGCGAGGCGGCGCAGATCGGCATCGTGGCAGCAGACGATCCGGCCATCGGCGGTCAGGCGGAGATCAGCCTCGATCAGATCGGCACCGGCCTCCATCGCGCCCCGCCAGGCGGCCGGCGAGTTCTCGCGATGGAAAGTGGAGCAGCCGCGATGCGCGATGACACGGGGGAGCACCATCAGGCGAAGCTCAGATTATCGGGACGAAGGTCCATGAAGTAGAAGGTGCAGGGACGCCAGCGGATGTTGGAGCGCACGGCGTAGAACTCGGCGGGCTGGTAGAGGATGGTGCCCGGCGCCTCATCCTCCCAGGCATCGAGCATGTCAGCGAAGAGCGCGCGGCGCTTCGCCGGGTCGGTCTCGCCCTCCAGCGCATGGCCGGCGCGGTTGAAGGCTTCCGTGGAGGCCCAGGATTTCGACACCTGCGGCGTGCTGCCCGGCCCCCACACGATCCAGATCGCGCCGAGCGGGTCCGGCAGGCGGGTGGAGTTGGACCAGTTGCTGATCTGGCCACCGGCCGCCGGACGGAGCTGCGCGGCATTCTCCACCACCTGCAGGCGGACATTGAGGCCGACCGCCTTCCACATCTCCACCAGCACCTGCGCCGCTGGGAGAGCATTCGTGTAGTAGTTGGCCTGGGTGCGGTAGGTGATCTCGGTCCCGTCATACCCCGCCTCGCGCAGCAGGGCCCGCGCACGCTCCGGGTCGTAGCGCAGGCTGCGGTCCGGCAGGAACATGTCGCCGTATTCGGGAAAGTTGTGGCTGTGCGGCACCAGGGCCGCCCCGTTCCAGAGCGTCTTCACCAGCAATTCGCGGTCGATGGCGAGGCCGAGCGCCTGGCGGACCCGCTTGTCGGCGAGGCCGGCGCCGCGCTGGTCGAAGACCAGGACATGGACATTGGCGAGCACCACGCTGCGCAGGTCGATGCCGGAGCGGCCCTGCAGCTCCTCGACCTGATCGGGCGGGATATTGGTGGCGAGGTCGATATCGCCGGCCAGCAGCGCGGCGGTACGCCCGGCGACCTGCGGGATTCCGCGGAACTCCACCGAGCGCGCGGTGGGACGGCCCATCCAGTAGTCGTCGAAGGCGTCGAGCACGATCGCCTGGTCCCGGCGCAGGCTGCGCAGGCGGTAGGGGCCGGTGCCGACCGGGGCCTGCCCGAAGCCCTCCAGGCCGCGCTCCTCATAGGCGCGCTTGTTGACGATCCAGGAGCACCATGAGGCGAGGCGCTGCTCCAGCAGGATATCGGGCACTCGGGTGCGGAAGCGGACGGCGAGCGGCCCTTCCGCGGTCACGGATTCCAGCGTCGGGAAATAGGACTTCGCCTCCACCAGCAGGGGCTGGCCGCCCATCATGCGGGCAAAGGTGAAGACCACGTCCTCGGCGGTGAGCAGGTCGCCGTTATGGAAGCGCACACCGGGGCGCAGCGTGACGAGAAGGTCGCGCTCGCCCTCGCGCCGCCATTCCGTGGCCAGATGCGGCACGAGACGGGCACCGCCGCCATCCGGGGAGGACAGGAAATCGCGCCGGATCAGCGTGTCGAAGACGGAATAGGTGATGCGGGTGCCGACATTGCTGAGTTCCTTCGCCGGTTCCAGGGTCGGCGGCAGGTCGGCGACGCCGATGCGCAGGACAGGGCGTGAATCGGTGCCGGAGGCCGTCTGGGCGATGGCGCGCTGGCCGGGAAGCACGGCGGCCAGGCCGCCGCCGAGAAGATGACGCCGTGTCGGTCGCATGGTCCCGAAATCCCTGATCCGCGAAGGCGCGGAAACTGCGGCGGATCGATGACACGGCGATGACGGAACGGGGTCGGGCGCATGACGATCGGGCGGCGCGACGGCACCCCCGGCCCTTCGCAACCGGACGGGGCGCGGTATGATCCCGCCCCGTTCTTTCCGGAGGTGCCGACCCTGCTGCCGAAGCTCCCTCCCCTCGTGGCGCTGCGGGCCTTCCACGCGCTGGCCAGCACCGGCAGCATCCGCGCGGCGGGCGAGGCCCTGGGGGTCAGCCACACGGTGGTGTCCCGGCACGTCCACAACCTGGAACAGGCGCTCGGCGTGCCGCTCGTCAGCCCCTCCGGGCGCGGGCTGGCCCTGACGGCGGAGGGTGCGCGCTTCGCGGCGCGGGTGGCGCCGCATCTCGCGGGCTTGGCGGAGGCCGCCGCCGATCTCGGCCGCCGCCGGCGGCCGCTGACCATCCGCTGCGTGCCGGGCTTCTCCAACGTCCGGGTGCTGCCGCGCCTGCCGGAACTCCAGCGGCTGCTGCCGGGGCGGGAAGTGGTGCTGGAGCCGCGCCTCTCCCGCAGCCGCCCCGAAGGCGTCGAGGTGGATGTCGAGGTGGTCTATCTGGAACACCTCGCGGTGTTGCCGCCGCTGCGCAGCGAGGCGCTGGCACGGCCGCGCGTCTTTCCGGTGATGAACCGGGAGATGCACGGGCGGCAGAGCATCCGCGACATCGACGATCTCCTGCGCCTGCCGATGCTGCACGACGAATCCATGGACCTGTGGCGGCACTGGCTGCGCGCCATGCGCTCGCGCCGGCAGCCCTTCGGGGCCTGCCTCGGCACGGCGCAGCTCGCGCTGGATGCAGCGCGGCTGGGCCAGGGCGTAGCGCTGGCGAACGAGCTGCTGGTGGAGGACGACCTCCGCGACGGCCGGCTGGTGGAGCCCTTCCCCTCCGAGGTGCGGCCCAAATCCTACCACGTCCTGGCCGATGCGGCGCGATGGGAGGAAGAGGAGATCGCGACCGTGCGCGCCTGGTTCCATGGCATGTGCCACGCGGAATCAAACGGCGCGAATGGTACGGAAAAGACACCGGTCCTCGCCAAATAGCTGATTGTCCTCCCCCGGGGCTGCGGGATCATCGCGGCCACACGCAGAGGAGCCTGCTTCGCATGAGCGATCCCCAAATCGACACCCAGATCGCTGCCCGCATCGCCGAGATGGTGGACCGGAACTTCGACGCGCAGATCGAGACGACGAAGCGCTTCTCCGCCATCCCCAGCACACGCGGCGCCGAGGGCCCGGCCCAGGACATGATGGCCGACCTGCTGCGCGAGCGCGGCTACACGGTCGATGACTGGGCGATCCGGATGGAGGATCTCGCCGACCTGCCCGATTGCGGCGTGATCGAGCACGACTTCTCCCAGGCCCGGACCGTGGTGGGCACGCTGCGCCCGGCGCAGGAAACGGGACGCTCGCTGATCCTTCAGGGGCATTGCGACGTGGTGCCGGCAGGGCCGCTGGACATGTGGGAAACGCCGCCCTTCAGCCCGGTGGTGAAGGATGGCTGGATGTACGGGCGCGGTGCCGGCGACATGAAATCCGGCACCATCGCCGCGCTCTACGCGGTCGAGGCGGTGCGGCAGGCGGGCTACAGCCTCAAGGGGCGGCTGCACTTCCAGTCGGTGATCGAGGAGGAGAGCACCGGCGTCGGCGCGCTCTCGACATTGCAGCGCGGCTACCGCGCCGATTGCGCCCTGCTGCCGGAGCCGAGCAACCGGACGATCACCGATGTCTGCGTCGGCGTGCTGTGGTTCCGGCTGAAGGTGCGTGGCATCCCCGCGCATGTGGCCTATGCCAGCGACGGCTCCAACGCGATCAAGGCGGCCTACCGGCTGATCCAGGGGCTGGAAGGGTTGGAGGCGGACTGGAACCGCCGGGCGAAGAGCGACTCGCATTACGGTTCGATGGAGCATCCGCTGAACTTCAACCCGGGCATCATCAAGGGCGGCGACTGGGCCTCCTCCGTGCCGGCCTGGTGCGACGTGGACTGCCGCATCGCGATCCTGCCGGGCTGGGACGTCGATGCCTGCCGCAAGGAGATCATCGACTGTGTGATGGCCACGGCGAAGGCCGACCCCTTCCTCGGCAACAACCCGCCGGAGGTGGTCTGGTCGGGCTATCTCTCGCGCGGCTACGTGCTGGAGAATGCCGAGGAGCCGGTGGCTCTGCTGCGCGCGGCGAACGCGGCCTTCGGCGGCGGCGAGCTGCGCAGCCGCGCCGGCACCGGGCTGAACGACGCGCGCTTCTACAGCCTGTTCTACGGCATCCCGGCCTTCTGCTACGGGCCGAAGGCGGAACAGGTCCATGGCTTCAACGAGCGCGTGGAGATCGAATCCATCCGCGGCACCACCAAGAGCATCGCCGCCTTCGTCGCAGGCTGGTGCGGCGTCGAGCGCGCCTGAGCCTCCAGAGGCTGGCGCCCGTGGCCCGGGGGACAGTGGCCCCGGGGGAAAGGCTCCGCCTTCCCCCGTACCCCCATCCGCCAGGACCCTGCGGGCCCTGGACCCGATGAGGCTGGCACTGCCGGGAGCCATCGTTCTGCGGGTTCGTCCCCTGGCACTGGCGGCACCCACAGTCGCCGGAGAGTGATGCTCTCCGGTGCAATCCGGCCGCAGGGAGAGCCAACTACAGGCAGGTCCAGGAGCCACCGGCTCCTGGCGGATAGGGGGTATCGGGGGAAAGGCAGCGCCTTTCCCCCGGGCCACGGGCACAACCGCCGACAAGGGCGCGCCGGAACGCCGGGCATGGCATCGTGACGGGCTATTTCATCGCGAGGCGGCCAGGGCCGCCAGACGCAGCGGAAGGATGATGAAGCATGCAGAGACGCAGCCTGCTCAAGGGAAGTGGCGCGATCCTGGGAGGAGCGGCGGCCTCGCTCGCCGCGCCGGCGAAGCTGCGCGCGGCGTCGCAGACCACGCTGCGCTTCATCCCGCAGATCGACCTCGTCTATCTCGACCCGGTCTATACGACGCCCTACGTGTCGCGGAACCACGGCTATCTCGTCTTCGACACGCTCTACGGCATGGACGGCAACTTCCAGCCGCAGCCGCAGATGCTGGAGGGGCACAGCATCGGCAATGACGGGAAGCAATGGGACCTGACGCTCCGCCCCGGCCTGCTCTGGCATGACGGGGAGAAGGTGCTGGCGCGGGACTGCGTCGCCTCGATCCAGCGCTGGGCCAAGCGCGACCCCTTCGGCGCCACGCTCATGGCCACCACGGACGAGCTTTCCGCGCCCGACGACCGCACCATCCGCTTCCGGCTGAAGCGGCCTTTCCCGCTGCTGCCGGTGGCGCTGGGCAAGACGCCCTCCCCCATGTGCGCGATGATGCCGGAACGGCTGGCGAAGACCGATGCCTTCCAGCAGGTGCCAGAGCTGGTCGGCAGCGGCCCCTTCCGCTTCAAGGCGGATGAGCGCGTGCCCGGCGCGCGCAACGTCTATGAGAAATTCGCCGGCTACAGGCCGCGCGAGGGCGGCACGCCGGACTGGACGGCCGGGCCGAAGATCGTCCACTACGACCGCGTGGTCTGGAACACCATGCCGGATATCGGCACCGCCACCGCCGCCCTGCAGAATGGCGAGCAGGACTGGATGGAATACGCCTATCACGACATGCTGCCCCTGCTGCGCGGCATGCGGGACGTCACGGTCCAGGTGCCGGACCCGACCGGGCTGGTGACGATGTTGCGCGTCAACCATCTCCAGCCCCCCTTCAACAACCCCGCCATCCGGCGCGCGCTTCTGCCCGCGATCGACCAGACCGCCTACATGCAGGCGCTGACCGGCGGCGATCCCGCGCTGTTCCATGTGCCGGTCGGCTTCTTCTGCCCGAACACGCCGATGGCGACCGAGGCGGGGCTGGAGGTGTTCAACCCCCCGCATGACTTCGCGAAGGTGAAGGCCGAGCTGATCGCCGCCGGCTACAAGGGCGAGAAGGTGGTGCTGATGGTGCCGGCCGACAGCCCGACGCTGAAGTCGCAGGGCGATGTCGCGGCGGACATGCTGAAGCAGGTGGGCTTCAACGTCGACTACCTCGCGCTGGACTGGGGCACGATGCTGACGCGCCGCAACCGCAAGGACGGGGCCGAGCAGGGCGGCTGGAACGCCTTCGTGACGAGCTGGGCGGGAACGGACTGGCTGAATCCGGCGGGCCATATCGCGCTGCGCGGCAATGGGGAGGCGGGCTATGCCGGCTGGTCCACCAGCCCGCGCACGGAGGAGCTGCGCGACGCCTGGTTCCAGGCGCCGGACGAGGCGGCGCAGAAGGCGATCTGCGCCGAGATCCAGAAGCAGTGCCTGACCGACGTGCCCTACTACCCGCTGGGCCAGTACATCCAGCCCACCGCCTATCGCAAGTCGATCACCGGGGTGCTGAAGGGCTTCCCGACCTTCTGGAACGTGCGGCCGGCCTGAGGGGAAGCCACGGGGAAGATGCAGATGGAAAAGCACGAGGCCCTGCGCCGGCACGCGCTGGACTGGATCGCCGCGAACGAGGCACGGCTCTCCGCTTTCAACGCGCGGATCTGGGCGCATGCCGAGCCCGCCTGGCGCGAGTACCGCTCGGTGCGGGACTATGTGGAGATCCTGCGCGCCGAGGGGTTCGAGGTCGAGGAAGGCTCGGGCGGCATGCCCACCGCCTTCGCCGCGCGCTGGACGCAAGGGGGCGACAAGGGCGAAGGCGGCCCGGTCCTGGCCGGCTTCTCGGAATACGACGCGGTGCCGGGCAATTCGCAGCAGGCCGTCCCCTACCCCGCCCCGCGCGAGGGCCTGCACCCCTATGCCGCCGGGCATACCGACCCGCATTCGGTGCTGGGCACCGCCTCGCTCGCCGCGATGCTGGCGGCGAAGTCGGCGATGCAGGCCCATGGCATCCCCGGCACGCTGAAGCTGTTCGGCGAGCCGGCGGAGAAGGTGTGTGGCTCCAAGCCCTTCCATGCCGCGCGGGGCTATTACGACGGGCTGGACGCGGCGGTGGTCTGGCATCCCTGGCCGCTGAACACGGTGACCGGGGAGACGCATTTCGGCGCCTACTGGAGCGCCGTGATCAGCTTCGAATCCGAGGCTCCCGAACGCTGGGTCGATCCCGCGCTGATGCCGATCGACGCGGCCCATGCGGTGGCGCGCTCGCCCGGCGCGCTGGACGCGCTGTGCCTGATGTACACGATGACGAAGTACACCAAGGAAGCGATGTTCCCGCATGCCGGCTCCTGGACGCTGAACGAGTTCGTCCTCGGCGATGCGGGCGCGACCTCGGACAACCTCACCCCCCGCTTCTCGCAGATCCAGTATTCCTGGCGTGCCTCGGCGCTGGAGATCCAGGAGCAGATCTGGCGCGTGCTGGCCAACAACGCGCGGCAGACGGCGGCGACCACGGGCTGCCGCGCCTTCGTGCGCTGGGTGACCAAGACGCGGGTCGGGCTGCCCAACAGTGCGATGACGGACATCACCTGGCGCAACCTCCAGGCCGTCGGCGCCCCCTCCTATTCCGGGGAGGCGCTGGAGTTCGGGCGGGAGATCCAGCGCAACCTGGGCCTGGCGCCGATGGAGGACCCCTTCATCGCGGGCGTGACGAAGCTGACGCCGCCGCAGGAATACGAGGCCGCGCAGCGCGCTGGCCTGCCCTCCTGGCAGAAGCATCTGAGCGCCGACGACTATGTCGAATATTCCTGGCACGCGCCCACGGTGCGGCTGCTGGCGGCGCGTCCCCGGCTGCGGCCGCCCTCGCCGGGCTACAGCTACCCGGCCTGGGCCTACAACGCGCTGAGCGGGCTGCCGGCAGCCATGGACCCGGGCCTGTTCACGGCGGCCCGCACCATGGCGCTGACGCTGCTCGATCTCGCCGGGCGGCCGGATCTGCTGGAGGCGGCACAGGCGGAATTCCGCGAACGCACGGGCGGCGGGGTGGGCGGTTCGCGCTGGGTGGGGCCGCTGCTGCCGCCCGACCTCGACCCGCCGGTGGACCTTCGCTGGCCGGAATACGTCGCCACGGCGCGGGGCGAGGAATGGTGCTTCCCGACGCCCCATGCCGGGACGGGGGCCGGGGAGCCGCTCTGACCCCTGGAAACGGCTGGCACCTCCATTCAGGAGGCGCCAGCCTGCCAGCGCCGCCCCGGGCCCGAATTTCCAGCCCGGCGATATTTTTCCTGTCATGCTCTCGTGAGTTGTAGCCCAGCCCCATATATTGGAACCTGAAACGCCAGAACGGGAGGACATGGCGTCGGCTACCGGCGATCCTCCTCCCATCCGACGGAACATCAGGGCATGGGCCGCCCCTGGGGTAAGGATCGATCCCGATCCGGCCTGCCCCGGGGCTGCCGCGGGAGAACGCGTGCTTGATCGGCCTGATACAATCCGTCCTAGTGGACCTCCTGCATGAAAAAGGCGGGGAAACCCTGCTGCGGGACACACTCGTCCTGGCGAACCTTCCCCCCGACACCAGGTTCCGGATCGACCGCAACTACGCGGATGGCGAGTTCGAGCACCTGCTGGAAGCGGCCATCGCGACCACGGGCCTGAGCCGGCCCGCGCTGATCGAAGCCTATGCCACGGCCTTCCTGGAACGGGCGAAGACGCTGTTCCCCGGCTTCTTCTCCCTGCCGGGCGGGGCACGGGGCTTCCTGCGGCGGCAGGCCGCCATCCATGTCAGCATCGCCGCCGGTCTGCGCAGCCCGGAGGAGCGGCGCGACGTCAAGGACAAGTTCCACATCGAGGATGGCGAGCGCGGCGACCTCGTCGTGTCCTACCAGTCCCCCAGCCAGCTCTGCGACCTCTACCAGGCCCTGGCGCATGGCGCGGCGCGGGAATTCGGAGAGACGCTGACCCTGACCGAACTGCGCTGCCAGCACCGCGACGGCGGCTCGGGATGCGTCTTCCGCCTCTCCTTCCCCATGATGGCCACCGCCCATGAATAGCCGGCCGGAGGCTGCATCCCGCGACACCGAAACCCTCGCGGCGGATGTCTCGCATATCGCGGACCAGCTCTCGCTCACGGTGGACGGCAATTTCGACCTCCATGTGAGTTGCGAGTCCGAAGAAGTCTCGGTCCAGAAGCTGTCCATGATGGTCAACTTCCTGCTGGACAACGTGCGCCGCGCCCTCGCCGCCCAGCGGGAGGTCCAGGAGAACCTGGAGCATCTGGTGGCGCAGCGGACCGCGCAGCTCAGCCTCATCCTGGAAGGCTCCAATGACGGGGTCTGGGTCTGGGACATCGCGGGGCAGACACTGGCCCTCTCGGCGCGCTGGCTGGCCATCAGCGGGCTGGCCGGGCTGCCCACGGAGGGCAATTCCGTCTCCGTCTGGTTCGACCATGTGCACAGCCATGACCGGGCCGGGCTGCACGATGCGATCCGCCGCCACCTCGAAGGGCTCTTGCCGCATGTGGAGGCCGAGTACCGCATGCGCTCCGCCGACGGCACCTCCCGCTGGATGCTCTGCCGCGGCGTCTGCCGCCGCGACCAGCGCGGCGAGCCTCTGATGCTGGCCGGCACCCAGACGGACATCACCCTGCGGCGGCACCTCGACCCCGCGACGGGCCAGCCCAACGAGCAGTTCCTGCTCGACCGCCTCGCCGAGATGCAGGAGGAGGGGCGGGATGCCACGCTCGTGCTGCTGGGCTTCGACGGGCAGGCGCAACTGGCGGAGGCCCTGGCACCGGCACAGACCCGGGAATTCCTCCGCCTCCTGCTGCAACGGCTCACACAGTGCCTGCCGCTGGCCGTGCCGATGGCGCTGCTGCCCGGCAAGTCCGTGGGCGTGATCCTGCCCGGCGGCGCGACGGAAGCACTGGCGCTGACGGAGACGATCCTGACCCGGCTCTGCGAGGAGCCGATCCAGCCGGGCGGCGCCGAGAGGCGCTGGCTTTCCCCCCGGGCCGGAGTGGTGCCGCTGCGGGACATGACAGGCCACGAGGCGGATGCCATCCTCTCCGCCGCCTGGACCGCGTTGCGGCATGCGCGCGAGGGGCGGCGGCGCGAACGCATCGCCGTTTACGATCCGGCGCAGCGCCGGCAGAGCGAGAAGGACCTGGCCGACGAGGTGCGGCTGCGCGAGGCACTGGACCATACCCGGGTGGAAGCCTTCTTCCAGCCGCTCATCCACCTCCTCGATGGAACCCTGGCCGGGTTCGAGGCACTGGCGCGGATGCGGGCGGAGGATGGCACGGCCGTGTCGCCGGCGGAGTTCATCCCCGTCGCCGAGCGGACCGGGCTGATCGCCGCACTCGGCGCGCAGATCCTGGAACAGGCGCTGGCCCGGCTGGCCGAGTGGCGCCGGCAGGGGCTGGTGGACGGGCGGGCGACCATGAGCGTGAACCTCGCCGCCGCGCAGATCGCCGACCCGCATCTGCCCCGCGACCTCGCGACGGCGCTGAGGCGGCATGGGCTGCCGGCCTCCTGCCTGAAGGTCGAAGTCACCGAGACGGTGCTGGTCGAGGACCTGGACATGGCGCTGGAAAGCCTGAACGCGGTGCGCGCGCTCGGGGTCCGCGTGGCGCTGGACGATTTCGGGACGGGCTATTCCTCGCTGAGCTATCTGCGGCGGCTGCCGGTGGACATCCTGAAGATCGACCGCAGCTTCGTCACCGATATCAACGCGCTGTCGGACAAGTGCGCGATCACCGGCACGATCTGCGCCCTGGGGCGAACCCTGGGGCTGGAACTCGTGGCCGAGGGCATCGAGACGGAGGCCGAGGAAGAGGCGCTGCGGGCAATGGGCGTGCAGTACGCACAGGGCTACCTCTACAGCAGGCCCATGTCCGGCGGCGATATCCCGGCGATGATCCCCCGGATGCTGCGGGAGATCGGAGCGCGGGAGATGTGGGAAAGCCACTCCCGGCAGCATGGGCGGAACCGGGCGGCCATGCCGGGCGGGGTCTGATCCAACCGGCGGAACGCACCTCCCTACGGAGCGCGCCGCGCGCCCCGGCCAGCCCCGGGGGAAAGGCTCCGCCTCTCCCCCGGAACCCCCTCTCCGCCAGGACGCTGCGCGCCCTGGACCCGGTGAGCTGGCACTGGCGGCAACCGTCAGCCTGAAACGCCGATCCTTCGGCACGGACGGATACGACAGCACCGGAAAAGAGGAAGAACACCCTGTCCGCTCGCGTGGCGACGGCCGTCGCCGGAGAGCCATGCTCTCCGGCGCGATCCGGCGTCAGCACGAGCCAACGAATGGGGTCCAGGGCGCGCAGCGTCCTGGCGGATGGGGGTATCGGGGGCAAGGCGGAGCCTTCCCCCGGGCCACGCGTCCCGCCGACGGATCGGGGGGCACTGGTAGGGCGGCCTCGCGCCGGAAAGGGTCCATGCCATCGCCGGGGCCTTCCGGCTCCCGGCAACACGGCATGAGGCCGTGTCAGCCGGAACCTTTGGCCACCCCTCCCTGCTTTCCGCCTTCCTCCTGGGATGTCCGGGTCCCGGCGATCGGAGCGGCCAGGGGGGCGACCTGGGGGGCGACCTGGGGGGCGACCTGGGGGGCGACCTGGGGGGCGGCCTCGCGCCGTCCACCGGATTTCAGGAAGGCCTCGTGCATTTCGGCCGCGAGGCCGCGCAGCGACCGGCCGATGGCGGCGTACTGGTACTCGTTCAGATTGGCCAGGGAGGCACGGCCCGAGGGATGCGGAGCGCCGAAGCCCTTGCCGGGCAGCAGGACGATGCCGGTCTCGGCGGCGACGCGGAACAGGATCTCGGTCGGGTTCTGCGTGTCCCGCACCCAGTCCGCGAAGTCGCGGCCATAGAGTCCGAGCGTCACCCTCTCCAGGTCGATCAACGTGTAGTAGTCCACCGAATTGACATCGTCGTCGATCGGCACGCCGAGTTCACGATAGAGCGCCTTCTTGCGGCTGCGGATGACCTTCTTCAGCGCGGCCTTGTAGCTGTCCTTGCCGTCCATCAGCGCGAAAAGCGAGAAAAGCAGCATCTGCACCTGCTGTGGGGTGGAAAGCCCCGCCGTGTGGTTCAGCGCGACGCTGCGGCTGTCCGCCACCAGCCGGTCGAGAAAGGCGAGCTTGCGCGGCTCCGGGGTGAGGCTGCGGTAGCGCTCGTCGAGCGCCTTCCTGTCCTCCTCCGGCAACCCGGCCAGGGCGCGGTCCAGCATGTTGTCGCGGTGCATGGCGATCACGCCCAGCCGCCAGCCGGTGGCGCCGAAATACTTGGAGAAGGAATAGACCAGCGCGGTGTTGCGCGGGCATCGGGCGAAGAGGGATTCGAAATCGTCGGCGAAGGTGCCATAGACATCGTCGGTGAGGATAATCAGGTCCGGCCGCTTCTCCGCGACAATGGCGGCGATGGCCTCCAGCCCCTTCGCATCGATCTTCACCGAGGGCGGGTTGCTGGGATTGGTGACGAAGAAGACCTTCACAGCCGGATCGGCGAGCTTGTCCAGCTCCGCCTGCGGGAACTGCCAGCCCATCTCCGGATCGGCATTCACCGGCACCTCGACGAGCTGATAGTCGGCGAGCTCCGGAATCTCGATATAGGGGGTGAAGACCGGCATGCCGATGGCGACCTTGTCGCCGGGCGCGATCAGCCGGTTCTCGCGCAGCGAATTGAAGATATAGGTCATGGCGGCGGTGCCGCCTTCCACCGCGAAGAGATCGACATCGGCGGAGGAAAGCAGGCCGCCCACCATCTCCTTCACGATGTATTCGCGCACCACCTTCTCGGTCAGTTTCAGCATGCGCGGCGGCACGGGGTATTCGCAGCCGAGAATGGCCTCCGTGATCTCGTGGACGAATTCCGGCTCCGGCAAGCCGATCTGGTCGCGCACATAAGAAACGGCGCGGCGCAGGAAGGCGGTGCCCGGATCGTCGTGGTGGCGGGCGACGAAGCTCTCGAAGCGGGCGGTGATGCCCTCCAGATGCGGCAGGCCGCCCACGCCCTCGGGCATGTAGGAGAAGGACATCTCCGATTCCTCCACCGCGAAGCGGCCCAGGGCGAAGAAGGCCTGTCGCGGCAGGGTGGCGAGGAAGTTCGGGTTGCCGCGCCCGGCATTGAGCATGGTGCGGCTGGCCTGGCTGGAAGCGAGGCCGATCAGCGTGTCCTTCAGCTCGAAGGGGCTGAGCTGCGCGAGGCGGGCATAGTCGATCTGGGCCATGGGATGTCCCCTGACGGGCAAGGAGGATGGGGTGCGGGGGCGTCAGGCGAGCAGCATGATGATGACCATGCCCCAGATGGTCAGCAGCGTGTTCCCGACGGCATAGGTGACGGTGTAGCCGAGGGCCGGGATCTGGCTCTTCGCGCGGTCGGTGATCATGCCGAGCGCGGCGGTGGTGGTGCGCGCCCCGGCGCAGCAGCCGAGGACCAGCGCGTCGTCGAAGCGGAAGACGTACTTGCCGATATAGAGCGCCAGGATCAGCGGCACCGAGGTGGCGAAGATGCCCCAGAGGAAGAGGCTGATCCCCAGCTCCCGCACGCCGGCGACGAAGCCGGGGCCGGCGCTGATGCCCACCACGGCGATGAAGACGTTCAGCCCGACCGAGTTCATGAACCAGACCGTGGCGGGCGGAATGCGGCCGAAGGTCGGATGGATCGAGCGGAGCCAGCCGAAGAACAGGCCGGAAATCAGCGCCCCCCCGGCGGTGGAAAGGGTGAGCGGCACGGCGCCGACGCGCCAGACCAGCGCGCCGGCCAGGGTGCCGAGGACGATGGCGGCGCCGATGAAGGCGACATCCGTGGCGTTGCCGCGCTGGTCGGCATGGCCGAGGGCCTGGGCCGAGGCCGCGATCTCCTGGGTGCGGCCGACCAGCGTCAGGACGTCGCCGCGATGGATCCGCGTGGCGGGGAGGATCGGGATCTCGGTGCCGGTGGCACCGCGGCGGATGCGGCGCAGGAAGACGCCATGCGCCGGGGGCTCGTGGCTGAGTTCCGCCAGGGTCTTGTTGTCCACCGCCTTCCGCGTGACGAGGACGTCCACGCCCTCCATCGGGATGCTCAGCAGTTCCGGATCGTCCACCTCCGTGGCCCGGTGGCCGAGGAGATCGACCAGCACGCCGCGCGGCCCGGACACGGCGACGACGTCGCCCGCCTGCAGCACCGTGCCCCCCTTGGCCTCCAGGATCTTCCCGTCACGGCGCAGGCGTTCCACGAAGAGGCGGGCCTGGGGATAGCTGGCCTCGGCCTCGGCGGCGGTCCTTCCGACCACCGGCATGCCCGGCTCCAGGCGATAGGCGCGCAGCACGAAGTGGTGCCAGGCGCTGCCCTCTCCGCCAGGCTCCGGCCTGCCGCCCATGCGGGCCTCATAGGCCTTGCAGGCGGCCTCCAGGTCGAAGCCCAGCAGCTTCGGTCCCAGCAGCGCCAGGATCAGGGCGGAGCCGATGGTGCCGTAGATATAGGTGACGGCATAGGCGACCGGCATGGCATCCAGCAGCGGCCTGGTCTGTTCCGGCGGCAGGCCCAGCCGGTTCACCGCGTCCGTGGCGAGGCCGAGCGAAGCGGAGATGGTCTGCGAACCGGCGAAGAGCCCCGCGGCGAAACCCAGGTCGTAACCGGCGATGCGGGCGGCGAGCCAGGCGGCGCCGAGGCAGAGCAGGCAGACCACGGCCGAGAAGACCGCCTGCGGCACGCCATCCTTGGCGATGCCACGGACGAATTGCGGCCCGACGCCATAGCCGATGGCGAAAAGGAACAGCAGGAAGAAGATGGACTTCACATTGGCCGAGACGGTGATGCCGAGCTGGCCGATCAGGATCGCGGCGAGCAGCGTCGCGGTGACGGCGCCGAGGCCGATGCCCCGGATGCTGAACGCCCCGACATAGTAGCCGATCGCCAGGGAAAGGAAGACGGCGATCTCCGGATAGGTCCGGAGCGTTTCGACGAACCATGTCCACATCGGCTCAGGGCTCCTGGCCTGGATCTGGTCTCGGGACAGGGCCATCCCCGGGGATGATCCTTGCCGGCCACGGGAAGGGCCGGTGCCCGGATGGGCACCGGAAAGGAGAGCACCGCACGCCACGCCGTCTCCCGCCGGCGGCACAAGCCGGGCGGCGGGCTCGGGAGCTCGTTCCGCGACCTGGCTGGGCGGATCATGAGGGCATCGCGACGCCCGCCAACTCACCTCCCGGTGTCCGGGCCGTGTGGCGGGTCCCTGCCCCGGCGGGCCGGCCTCCGCGCGGTCCTGGCGACGCCGGTATTTCCGGTTGGAAAGCAACGTATTGACGCCACGAGCCCAGCAGCGCGCAATCGTTCCGGCAACAGGTCAAATCCCAGCGAGCCCGGACGAACCCGCCGCGCTTCAATCAGGTGGAGGCAGCGATTGACCCGGCGGGGGGGCAAACCTACCTTCCCTGACGTGCTGGAACACTTCTTGCTGCCTGCTGGGACATGTCCACCGCGAGCCGGGCGTACCGGGACCTGGAAGGCATGATCTCAAGCAATCTCGAAAAGGCGCTGGATGGCCGCGGGGCCGCGGTCCTGCGCCAGATCGTGGAACTCTACGTGGAAACCGGGGAGCCGGTGGGCTCGCGCACCCTGTCGCGCCGCCTGCCGCATGCCCTCTCCCCGGCCACCATCCGCAACGTGATGGCGGATCTGGAAGAGGCCGGCCTGCTCTTCGCCCCGCATACCAGCGCCGGGCGGCTGCCCACCGAACGGGGCCTGCGCCTCTTCGTGGACGGCCTTCTGGAATTCGGCCAACTGACCGAGCAGGAGCGTGAGGCCATCACCGCGCGCTGTGCCGCCTCCGGACGCTCGCTGCACGACACGCTGGGCGAGGCGGGGCGGATGCTGTCCGGCTTGGCCGGGGCGGCGGGTCTGGTCGTCGCGCCCAAGACCAACAGCCCGGTGCGGCATATCGAGTTCGTGGCGCTGGGCCCCGGCCGGGCGCTGGTGATCCTGGTGAGCGAGAACGGGCAGGTGGAGAACCGGGTGATCGAGGTGCCGGCCGGCCTGCCGACCGGCTCGCTCACCCAGGCGACCAACTACCTGAACCACCGGCTGAACGGCCGCACGCTGGACGAAACGCGCGAAGAGGTGAACCGCGAGATCACGGCGAACCGCAGCGCGCTCGACGAGCTGACGGCGCAGGTGGTCGAATCCGGCCTCGGCATCTGGTCCGGCGGCGGCGGCGGCTCCCTGATCCTGCGCGGGCAGTCACGGCTGCTGGAGAACCTGGACCAGACGCAGAAGATCGGGGAAATCCAGGCACTGTTCGACCAGTTGGAGGCGCAGGAAACCATGCTGCGCCTGCTGGAGCTGGTGCAGCGCGGCGAGGGCGTGCAGATCTTCATCGGCGCGGAAAGCGGGCTCTTCGATGCCTCCGGTGTCTCGATGATCGTGGCGCCCTTCCGCAACTCCCAGGAGCGCATCGTCGGCGCGGTCGGCGTGGTCGGACCAACGCGGATCAACTACCGCCGGATCATCCCGGTGGTGGACTACACCGCCGGCGTGATCGGGCGCCTGCTGGGCTGAAGGGATCCGGCCCGGCCCTCTGCCCCGAGTGCCTGCGTCCAGCCCCGGGGGCAAGGCTCCGCCTCGCCCCCGGCCCCCACTCCGCCGGGGACCGAAGCCGGTCCCCGGACCCCGGGCTTGAGTTGGCGCCTGTGATGACCGTCAGGCTGCGGCCCGATCCCTGGGAACAGGTGGATCAGCGGGGCCCCCGAAGAAGAAAATCACCATTTCCGCGCTGGCGGCACCGGCAGTCGCCGGAGAGCATGGCTCTCCGACGCGATCCAGCCGCAACAAACACCAACGAACGGGGTCCAGGGCCCGCAGGGTCCTGGCGGATAGGGGGTCCGGGGCGAAAGGCAGCGCCTTTCCCCCGGGAAGCGCAACGCCCGAAGTGACGCGCCGCCGATCCTACATCGTCCAGCCGCCGTCGATGACGTGGATCTGGCCGGTGGTGTAGGTGGCGGTGGCCAGATAGAGGGCGAGGTCGGCGATCTCCTCGGGCTGGCCGATCCGGCCGATCGGCTGACGGGCGATGAAGGCGGCGCGGGCCCCCTCGTAGTCGCCCCCGGCGGCGAGGCGCTGCTGCAGCGAGGGGCTTTCCACCGTGCCGGGGCAGATGGCGTTGCAGCGGATGCCACGCGTCACATAGTCGGCGGCGATGGACTTGGTGAGGCCGACCACGGCGGCCTTGCTGGTCTGGTAGGCGAAGCGGTTGGGCACGCCCTTCACGCTGGAGGCCACCGAGGACATGTTGATGATGCAGCCGTCGCCGCGCTCCAGCATGCCCGGCAGCACGGCACGGCTGGTGCGGACCAGGGCCTTCACGTTCAGGTCCAGGGCGAAGTCGAGATCCGCGTCCGGCATCTCCAGGATCGTGCCGCCATGCACGACGCCGGCGCAATTGAACAGCACGTCCACGCGGCCGATCTCGGCCATGGCCTGACGCACGGCGGCATCGTCGAGCACGTTCAGCACGCGGCGCTCGATGCCGGGGCCTTCCAGCTCCTCCAGCCTCGCCGCGTTGACATCGGTGGCGACGACCTTCGCGCCCGCGCGGGCGAAGAGTTCCGCCGTGGCGCGGCCGATGCCCTGCGCCGCGCCGGTGATCACGGCAATCCTGCCGTCCAGACTGAGGGTCATGTGTCGTCTCCCGCTCGGGTGCTTCGGAGCCCGCCCGCCTTTCGGCGGCGTGGGGCGGGCTCCCGTCTCTTTCATGGCATGGCCCTCGCGGGGGTCATGCCGGGGCGAAGGGCGGCCGCGCTCAGTCCGCCGGATGCATGTGCAGTGCGGGCATCGGATCGTCCGCCCGCGCCCGCTCCGCCATGCCCTGGCCGAACCGTCGGTACCAGAGGCCGGTGATGATCGGCACCACCAGGGAGGTGACGATGATGCAGATCGCCACCAGCACCGTGGCGGTCTGGGCCACCGGCATGAACTGCGGGGCGACGGCGGCGATGGCCAGCGGGTTGGCCGCGGCGGCGCCGGCGGTGGAGGAGGCGGCGATGCCGGCGGTGCCCGTGCCGCCGCCGATGATCCGGTCGGCCAGGATCAGCGGGATGCCGGTCAGCACGATGACCGCCAGGGCGAGCACCACGCCGAGGCCCGCCAGCGGCGAGAGCAGCGTGTTCAGGTCGATCGTGTTGCCCAGCGAGAAGGCGAAGAAGGGGATCATCAACTGGCCGCCGGGCGCGAAGAAGGCGCGCAGCTTGGGGTCGAGATTGCCGAGGGCGAAGCCGACCAGGAAGGGCAGCACGGCGCCGACGAAGATCTGCGGCTCGAAATGCGCGGCGCCCGAGGCGCCGAGGATGATCATGCTCATCAGCGGGCCGGATTCGATGGAGGTGAGGACGAAGGCGCCGGCTTCCTCCTTCGTGCCGTAGCTCTGCATGAGCGAGGCGTAGAGGCCGCCATTCGTCATATCCATGGCGCAGACGATGGCCAGGATGGAGAGGCCGGCGAAGAAGCCCGTCTGGATACCCTCGGCCGGGATGAACATCGAGGCGACGAGGGTGATGATCCAGGCGGCGACCAGCTTGGTGAGCACCAGAGTGCCGGACTTGCGCAGCACCGTGCCGGTGGCGGAGAGCTTGATCGAGGCGCCCATGCAGAAGAACCACACGGCCAGGATCGGGATCACGCCCGTCATGATGCCCTGGGTGAAGCCCTTGAAGTAGAGCGGGGCACCGGGGGCGAAGGTCTTGCACAGCGCGCCGAGCAGCAGCGGCATCAACATCAGACCGCCGGGGATCCGGTCGATCGTATCCTTGATTCTCATGGACGTACCCTCACGCTTCCTGATTGCGGGGCGAGGGTTCCCGGCCCATGGGCCTCGCCCTCCGCCCGTGGCCCCGCCCTTCTCTGGACCGGTGGCCGGGGTTGTATGGGTGACAGGAGCCGGGGCGCCGTGCGGGTGCTCCCGGGAAGTCCGGACCGGCCAAGCCGGCCCGGGAAAGGCGGTTCAGCCGGCGGAGACGCGCTGGCGCTGCACGCCGAGGCCCTGGATCTCCACCTGCATCGTATCGCCGTCGCGCAGGTAGCGGGGCGGCTTCATGCCCATGCCGACGCCGGGCGGGGTGCCGGTGGTGATGACGTCGCCGGGCAGCAGCGCCATGAAGCGCGAGATGTAGGAGACCAGGAAAGGCACCTGGAAAACCATGGTGCGGGTGGAGCCGTCCTGCACCGTCTCACCGTTCACGGAGAGGGTCATGCGCAGGTCCTGGGGATCGGCGATCTCGTCCTTCGTCACCAGCCAGGGGCCGAGCGGGCCGAAGGTCGGGCAGCCCTTGCCCTTGGTCCACTGCCCACCGCGCTCAAGCTGGTATTCGCGCTCCGACACGTCGTTGCAGACGCAGTAGCCGGCGACGTAGTCCAGCGCCTCGGCCTCGGAGACATAGGAGGCGCGCTCACCGATCACCACGGCGAGTTCCACCTCCCAGTCGGACTTGGTGGAGCCGGGCGGCAGCAGCACGGTGTCGTCCGGGCCGACGATGCAGGAGGGGGCCTTGTTGAAGAGGACGGGCTCGCTGGGCACCGCCATGCCGCTCTCGGCCGCGTGGTCCGCGTAGTTCAGCCCGACGGCGATGAAGTTGCCCGTGCCGGCGACGCAGGCGCCGAGGCGCGCCCCCTCGGGGGCCAGGGGCAGGTCCGCCACGCGGACGTCACGCAGGCGGGCGAGGCCGTCACGCGACAGGACCGGGCCGGCGATGTCGGGCACCACCGAGGACAGGTCGCGGATACGGCCATCGGCATCGACGAGACCGGGCTTCTCGGCGCCGGGTGAACCGAAACGAACGAGCTTCAAGACGCTGTCTCCCTAGGCATGCGGCCCCTGGCCAGGCCTGTCGGCCGCTTCTTCACGAGTCTGGAACCTTGGTGCAGGCTTCCCGCCGATCTTGCGAAATGTCAATATGGTTCGAAAGAACCACCGATTTTCGAAAATAACGGGGTGCCGTCGGAGTGCAGCAGGCAAAGGAACGGGTGGAGACGCGCACGCTGGCAGGCGATGCCTATGCCACCATCCTGGACGCGATCCGCCGCGGATCGCTGCCACCGGGGCAGCGGCTGCGCTTCGCCGATCTCCAGGCGCTCTGCGGCACCAGCGTGTCCCCGGTGCGGGAGGCGCTGGTCCGGCTGACGGCGGAGGGCTTCACCCTGGCCGACAACCACCGGGGCTTCTGGGTGGCACCGGTTTCCGCCGCCGAGATGATGGATATCGTGCGCAACCGGCAACTGCTGGAAGGCGAGGCCCTCCGTCTGTCGATCCTGCACGGGGACGCGGAATGGGAAAGCCGCGTGCTGGCGGCGCACCACCTGATGGCGCGCCTGCCGCGCGAACGCGACGACATCCCCTCGGCGATGCGGGACGACTGGGAGCAGAAGCACGCCGCCTTCCACGCCAGTCTTCTCTCGGCCTGCGGATCGCCGATCCTGACTGGCCTGTGCGGGGCCCTGCTGGCGCGGGCGGAACGCTACCGCCGCATGTCGGTCAGCATCCCGGGCGTGAGGCGCGATGTCGTGCGCGAGCACCGGGACATCCTCGACGCCACGCTCGCACGGCAGCCGGAGGAGGCGGTGCAGGCGCTGCGGGAGCACTACCAGCGGACGGCGGATGCGGTCCGCCTGTTCTTCGACCGGCGGCAGGAGCCGGGATAAGGCCCCCCGGCTCCGCCCGCCTCACTCGTACCAGGTGCGCCCGTCGCGCTCGATCAGGGCGATGGCGGCGGTGGGGCCCCAGCTTCCGGCGGCATAGGGGCGCGGGGTCTCGGGCTTGTTCTCCCAGCTTTCCAGCAGGGGCTCGACCCAGTTCCAGGCGGCCTCGACCTCGTCGCGGCGCATGAAGAGCGTGGCATTGCCACGCACCACATCCATCAGCAGCCGCTCATAGGCATCCGGGTAGCGGCTGTTGAAGGCCTTCTCGAAGGAGATGTCGAGGCCGGTGGGACGCAGGTGCAGGCCGCCCGGCCCGGGCTCCTTGGTCATCATCTCCAGCCGCATCCCTTCCTCCGGCTGCAGGCGGATCAGCAGGCGGTTGGGCTCCAGCTGGCCGGCATCGGCGGGGAAGATGGTGAAGGGCGGGCTGCGGAACTGGATGACGATCTCCGAGACCTTCTGCGGCAGGCGCTTGCCCGTGCGGAGGTAGAAGGGGACATTGGCCCAGCGCCAGGTGTTCACATGGGCCTTCATGGCGATGAAGGTCTCGGTGGTGCTGGCGCCGTCGCCGAGATCGGCGAGGTAGCCCGCGACGGGCTGGCCGTTCACCGCGCCCGCCGTGTACTGGCCCCGCACGATCGTGCCGGCGAAATCCGACGGCACCAGCGGGCGCAGCGCGCGCAGCACCTTCAGTTTCTCGTCGCGCACCGCGTCGGCGTCGAGCGAGACGGGGCTTTCCATGGCGAGCAGGCAAAGCAGTTGCAGGATGTGGTTCTGCAGCATGTCGCGCATGGCGCCGGACTTGTCGTAATAGCCGCCGCGCCCCTCCACGCCGACGGTCTCGCCGACGGTGATCTGGACATGGTCGATCATGTCCGCGTTCCAGAGCCGTTCGAAGATGGTGTTGGCGAAGCGCAGCGCCAGGAGGTTCTGCACCGTCTCCTTGCCGAGATAGTGGTCGATGCGGAAAAGCTGCGCCTCCGGCACCACGGCACCGACCGCGTCGTTGATCGCCCTGGCCGAGGCGAGGTCGCGGCCGATCGGCTTCTCCAGCACCACGCGCGACTTCGGCGTCAGGCCGCCATGGGACTCGATGTTGCGGCAGATCGGGCCGTAGAGATCGGGCGAGGTGGCGAGGTAGTAGGGGCGCACGACATCGGGGCGTTCGTCCAGCCGCCCTATCAGCTCCGGCCAGCCATCCTCGCCGGCGCCGTCCACGCGGTTGTAGACGACGAGGCGCAGGAAATCCTGCACCGTGGCGGCGTCGAAATCCGCCTTCACGAACTGCCGCAGACCCTCCTCGGCGCGGGCGCGGTAGCCATCGTCGGAGAGTTCGGTGCGCGCGGCGGCGACGATGCGGCAAGTGTCGTCGAACTGCCGGTCGCGGAAGCGGTGGTAGAGCGAGGGCAGCAGCTTGCGCATCGTCAGGTCGCCGGTGGCGCCGAAGACGACATAGTCGAACTGCGGGACGGGAACGATCTTGGCCATCACGGTCTCTCGGGGCTCTTTCCTGGCGGTGACGGTCAGAAGACGCTGGCTCCGCTCTCGGCGGAGCCGACGCTGGCACGGAAGGCGGTGAACAGCTCGCGCCCCACGCCGCTGTGATAGTGCGAGAGATCGGCCTCGGCATGGCCGCGGGCGGCCCATTCCTCCGGCGCCACCTTCACCTCCAGCCGCCCGGCCACGGCATCGACGCGGACGATGTCGCCATCGCGGATCTTGCCGATATCGCCGCCCTCGGCGGCCTCGGGCGTGACATGGATCGCGGCGGGCACCTTGCCGGAAGCACCGGAAAGGCGCCCGTCGGTGACCAGGGCGACACGGTGCCCACGGTCCTGCAACACGCCGAGCGGCGGCATCAGCTTGTGCAGCTCCGGCATCCCGTTGGCCTTGGGGCCCTGGAAGCGCACCACGGCCACGACATCGCCGTTCAGCTCCCCCTTCCTGAAGGCCGTCTGCAATTCGGACTGGTCGTGGAAGACGCGGGCGGGAGCCTCGATGACATGGCGCTCCTCGGCCACGGCGGAGGTCTTGATCACGGCGCGGCCGAGATCGCCCTCCAGCACGCGCAGCCCGCCGGTCGGCTGGAAGGGCGCCGTCGCCTTGCTGATGATCTTCGGATCGGCACTGTCCGCCGGCACGTCGCGCCAGGTGAGCGTGCCGTCCTCGGCGACGCCGGGATCGGCGACATAGCCGCGCAGGCCGGTGCCCCAGACGGTGTTCACGTCCTCGTGCAGCAGCCCGGCATCGAGCAGCTCGCGGATCACGAAGCCCATGCCTCCAGCGGCGTGGAACTGGTTCACATCCGCCTTGCCGCTGGGATAGACGCGGCAGAGCAGCGGCGTCACCTCCGCCAGATCGGCGAAATCGTCCCAGCGCAGCGAGATTCCGGCGGCGGCGGCCATGGCGACGAGATGGATGGTGTGGTTGGTGGACCCGCCGGTCGCGTGCAGCCCGACCATGCCGTTGACGAAGGCGCGCTCGTCCAGGATGCGGCCGACCGGCATGAACGCGTTGCCGGAGGCGGTGATGGCCAGCGCGCGGCGCACGGCCTCCTTCGTCAGCGCGTCGCGCAGCGTGGTGCCGGGGTTGACGAAGCTGGCCCCCGGCAGGTGCAGGCCCATGATCTCCATGAGCATCTGGTTGGTGTTGGCGGTGCCGTAGAAGGTGCAGGTGCCGGGACCGTGATAGGAGCGCGTCTCCGCCTCCAGCAGCGCCTCGCGCCCCACCTTGCCCTCGGCGAAGAGCTGGCGGATCCGCGTCTTCTCGTCGTTCGGCAGGCCGGAGGTCATCGGCCCGGCGGGGATGAAGACGCCCGGCAGATGCCCGAAGGACAGCGCGCCGATCACCAGCCCCGGCACGATCTTGTCGCAGATGCCGAGATAGACGGCGGCGTCGAAGGTCTGGTGCGACAACGCGACGGCGGTGGCGAGCGCGATGACGTCGCGCGAGAAAAGCGAGAGCTCCATCCCCGCCTCGCCCTGCGTGACGCCGTCGCACATGGCGGGCACGCCACCCGCGACCTGCGCCGTGGCCCCGGCGGCGCGCGCGGTCTCGCGGATCAGCTCGGGGAAGCGCTCATAGGGCTGGTGCGCCGAGAGCATGTCGTTATAGGCGGTGACGATGCCGAGATTGGGCGCGTCGCTGCCGTAGAGGCGGTCCTTGTCGGCCGCGCCACAGGCGGCGAAGGCATGCGCCTGGTTGGCGCAGCCGAGCGCCTTGCGCGGCGCCTTCGCGGCAGCGGCCTCGATCCGTTCCAGATAGCGGGCGCGCGCCGGGCGGCTGCGCTCCACGATGCGTTCGGTGACTTCGCCGATCCTGGCCTGCAACGACATTGTTCTCAACCCATCGGAACCCCGCCCGCAACCTGAGCATTGTTCGGCGATGCCGCAAGCCGATTGTGCGGAGCCGAATACGGGAAAGGGCGGCCCCTTGCGGGAGCCGCCCATTCCGTTCCGTGTCCCCGGGGGTTCAGCCCTGGTTGGACTTGCCCGCCTGCGGCGCCTGCATGGCCACGAAGGCGCCATGGCCGTCCCGCAGCACCCGCAGGGCCACCGCGCCGCCACGGCTCTGGGCCGCCTCGCGGATCGCCTTCGCGGCCTCCTCGGGGTCGGCCACCGGCTTGCCGGCGACGCTGGTGATCACGTCGCCCGGCTGCAGCCCCGCCTGGGCCGCGGGGCCATCCGGCTCCACGGCCGAGACCACGGCGCCCTTGGTGCCGCGCGGCAGGTCGAGGCCCTGCCGCTCGGCATCCTGGATGCTGGCGAGGCCGATACCGAAGCGGGGCTGGCTGCCCTCCTCGTTGCCGGCCTGGGCGCGGGCCCCGTCCTGGGCCGGCAGCGAGGCCAGCTTCACCGAGAGCTTCTGGTCCTCCCCGTCGCGGCGCGCGGTCAGCGTCGTCTCGGTGCCGGGATGGTGGTCGGCGATCACCCGGGCCAGCTCGCGCGGGCTGTGGATCGTGGCGCCATCCACGGCGGTGATCACGTCGCCCGCCTTGAGCCCGGCGCGGGAGGCGGGGCTGTCGGGCTCGACCTGGGCCACCAGCGCGCCCTGGGCCTCGGGGATCTGCAGCGCCTTGGCCATGGTGGCGGTCACCGGCTGGGTGCTGGCGCCGAGGAAGCCGCGCTCGACATGGCCGTTCTTCTCCAGCTGCGCCACCACCGTCTGCACGATGTTCGAGGGGATGGCGAAGCCGATGCCGACCGAGCCGCCGCTGGGCGAGAAGATGGCGGTGTTGACGCCGATCACCGTGCCGTCCTGGGCGAAGAGCGGGCCGCCGGAATTGCCGCGGTTGATCGGGGCATCGACCTGCAGGAAGTCGTCATAGGGGCCGGCGCCGATGTCGCGGCCACGGGCCGAGACCACGCCCGCCGTCACGGTGCCGCCGAGGCCGAAGGGATTGCCCACCGCCACCACCCAGTCGCCCGGGCGGGCCTTGTCGGAATCGCCCAGCTTCAGGAAGGGCAG
Organism: Roseomonas gilardii; assembly: GCF_001941945.1. Taxonomy (NCBI): domain Bacteria; kingdom Pseudomonadati; phylum Pseudomonadota; class Alphaproteobacteria; order Acetobacterales; family Roseomonadaceae; genus Roseomonas; species Roseomonas gilardii. The sequence continues at coordinate 3,595,324 of NZ_CP015583.1, forward strand.
GTTGCTGCCGGCATCGATCTTCAGTAGCGCCAGGTCGGTGCGCTCGTCGCGGCCGACGATCCTGGCCGGCAGCTCGCGCCCGTCATCCAGCGTCACCTTCACCGAGGCGGCGTCCTTCACGACGTGGTTGTTGGTGACGACATGCCCCTCGGCATCGACCAGGAAGCCCGAGCCCAGCGCCTCGGCCACGCGGCCACCCTGGCGGCCGCCCTGCGGCCCACCCTCGGGGGCGCCGAAATAGCGGCGGAACATGCGGTCCTGCTGCGAGCCCGGCGGGAAGGGAGAGCCGGCCTCGGCCTGCTGCTGCGGCTTCTCGATGGCGGTGATGGTCACCACCGCCGGGCGGACCTTGGCGACGAGATCGGCGAAGCCGGGCAGGCCCTGCATGGCCGGGGCCACCACGGCGGCGGCAGGCTGGATCTGGCCACCCACGGGGCCACCCACAGGGCTACCCTCGGCGAAGGCGGGAGCCCATCCGGCGGCCACGCCTCCCAGGGCCGTACCGGCCAGCAGCACGGCGGCGAAGGCGGCGTTGCGACGATTGCGGAAGGGGTTCGACATCCGAGCGGTTCCTCTCAGGATTGCGGCCGGTGGTGATGCCACCGCGATGGATGCCATCTGGACCCGGACCGCTGGAGGCGCTCCGACAGGATCATGAAAGAGTTTTCAGAGTTCCGGCGAAGCCCCCCGTGACAGCGCTCCGGAAGAAGGCTGAGCCTTGCTGGCGGCGGAAAGGTCCAGGACGACGGTGAGCCCCCTCCCCCCCGGCCCGTCGCGGAGTTCGAGCCGGCCGTCATGGAGGCGCGCCACGGCGGCCACGAGGGCGAGGCCCAGGCCGGTCCCCGGCGTGTTGCGGCTGCGGTCCAGGCGGTAGAAGCGGCGGAGCACCTTCTCCCGCTCCCCGGCCGGGATGCCGGGGCCGTCGTCGGAAACTTCCAGCACCGGGCCGGGACGCAGCGAGACGCACAGCGTGTCGCCACCATGGGCCAGGGCGTTGTCGAGCAGGTTCGCCAGGGCCTGCCGCAGCAGGGTGGCATGGCCGGCGATGCGCTGGCCGGGGGCGATCGCCGTCTCCAGCCGCCGGCCGGCCTCCTCGGCGACGGGGGCATAGACCTCCGCCACCTGGGCGGCGAGGGCGGAAAGGTCGAGCGGGGCGATGTCGTCCCGCCCCGTCCCCGCCTCGGTGCGGGCGATGCGCAGCAGGGCGGAGAAGGTGGCGAGGATGCCGTCGAGCTCCCCGATCGCCGCCTCCAGCGTGGCGGCATCGGCTTCCGGCGCGCGGGCGCCGGCCAGGGCGGTTTCCAGCCGCTGCCGCAGGCGGAAAAGCGGCGAGCGGAGGTCGTGCGCCACGTCGTCGGTGACCTGCCGCACCTCGGCGACCAGGCGCTCGATGCGCTCCAGCATGGCGTTCATCGTGGCGGCGAGGCGGTCGAACTCGTCGCCGCGCCCCGAGGCGGGCAGGCGGCGGCCGAGATCCCCCGCCATCACGGCGCGGGCGGCGGTGCTGACCCCCGCCAGGCGCCGCTCCAGGCTGCGCGCCGCCAGGAAGCCCAGGGCCAGCGCGAGCACCGCTCCCAGCGCGCCGGAAATCCAGGGCGTCCAGGCCAGGGCGGCGGCGGCGCGCTCGGCCGGGGCGAGGTCGGTGGCGAGGACGAGCCCGACGCCGCCCTGCAGCACGGTGCCCAGGGCTCGCAGCCGGGTGCCGTCCCGCCCTCGCAGTGTGGCGAAGCCGCGCAGGCCGGGCGGCACGCCGGGCAGGTCGCCCAGCAGGGGGCGGCCATCGGCAGTCTGCAACTGCACGCGGAGCGGGCCGCTGCGCCGGACATAGGACTGCGCCACGGTGGCAAGGCCGGACAGGCCGCCGGCCTCGTATTCGCGCAGGAACCCCTCGGCCTCGGCGGCCAGGATCAGGTCGAGCTGCTGGTTCAGCGCCGCCTGGGCACGCAGCCAGCCCCAGCCGGCGCCCAGGCCGGAGGCGAGCATCACCACGGCGGCGATCAGCAGCGCGGCGCGCGGGGCGAAGGAGCGGGTCCAGCGGAAATGGCGGCGCAGGCGCATGGGGCTTGGGGAACCGGGCTCCAGGAACACGATGCCGGGGGGGCATCGAAGGCCGGGCGCACGAGGCCCGGAAGCGGATCATGCGGCGGGCGGCGGCATTCCGGCACCACGATTCCCGCCCCGCGGGCGGCGGCTGCGATGGCTGTAGGGCGAAACCGGCCCGCGAGGCGAGTCCGGATGGCGGCGGGCCGGGCTCACGCTCCCCACTCCCGCCCCAGGCCTCTCGCCGGGAAAGGCCTCATCCCCATGGCGCCCCCCGTGCCGGAGCGGCTCAGACCGTGGCAGGCTGTCCCGCACGGCCCCGCCCCCGGGGCCACGGGACGACGGACAGACAAGGAACGCCAGAGCATGAAGACCAACGGCCCCATTCCCGCACCGGCCTCCACGGCAGCCTCCGCCGGGGCGCCGGCGTGAGCGCGTCCGCGGCTGCCCCGCGCCACCGGCCCGAGGCGCTGCGCGCCTTCGCCGCCCAACTCTTCGGCGCGGCGGGGATGGAGGCGGAGAAGGCCGAGGCCGTCGCCGATATCCTGGTCGAGGCCGACATGCTCGGCCACGACACGCACGGGCTGGAACTGGCGGCGCGCTACCTGGGCGAGATCGAGGCCGGGACCATGGCCCTGCGGGGCGAGCCGGAGATCCTTTCCGACCGGGGCGCGGCGATGGCCTGGCGCGGCAGGCGCCTGCCCGGCGCCTGGCTGGTGCTGCGGGCGCTGGAGACCGCCTATGAGCGGGCGGCGCAATTCGGCATCGCCAGCATCGCCATCGGCGACTGCCACCACACCGGCTGCCTCGCCGCCTATCTGCAGCGCGCGGCGGAACGGGGGCTGGTGCTCTCGATCCATTCCTCGGCCCCCGGCGCGGCCTCGGTGGCGCCCTTCGGCGGGGTGAAGGGCACGCTCTCCCCCGCCCCCTTCGCCTTCGGCTTCCCGACCGGCGGCGACCCGGTGATGATCGATGTCAGCGCCTCCATCACCACCAACAACATGGCGTTGCGCCTGATCCGCGAGGGACGGCGCTACGAGCGCCCCTGGCTGATGGATGCGGAGGGCCAGGTGACGGAGGACCCCACCGTGATCCAGCGCGGCGGCACGGTCCTGCCGGCGGGCGGGCAGGACCACGGGCAGAAGGGCTATGGCTGGGCCCTGACCGCCGAGGCGCTGAGCCAGGGCCTGTCCGGCCATGGCCGGGCCGACGGGGCGCCGGGCATGTCGAACGCCGTCTTCCTCCAGCTCTTCGACCCCGCCGCCTTCGCCGGGCTGGAGGCCTTCACCCGGCAAACCGACGCCATCACCGGCAACTGCCGCGCCAGCCCGCCACGCCCGGGCTTCGGCCCGGTGCGCCTGCCCGGGGAGGCCGGGCTGCGCCGGCGGGCGGCGGCGGAACGCGACGGGCTGGCGCTGCGGCCGGGCATTCTCGACTCGCTGCGGCCCTGGGCGGAGAAGCTCGGCGTCGCCATGCCCTGAGGACGGCACGCGGTCCCGGCCGGGGGAAGGCGCCGCGCCCTATCCCCCGCCGGCGCCGTGTTCCGGCGCCTCCAGCGCATAGCCCGCGCCGCGCACGGTGCGGATCATCGGCGGCTCGCCGCCCGCCTCCAGCTTGCGGCGGAGGCGGCTGACATGGACGTCCACCACATTGGTGGTGGGGTCGAAGGAGAAATCCCAGACCTTCTCCAGCAGCATGGTGCGGGTCAGCACCTCGCCCGGATGGCGCAGCATGTATTCCAGCAGGCGGAGCTCGGTGGGCAGCAGCTCGATGACGCGCGCGCCGCGCGTGACGGTGCGGCGGAGCAGGTCCATGCGCAGGTCGGCCAGGGACAGCTCGGTGGATTCCATGCTGGCGACGGGGCGGCGGGCCAGGGCGCGCAGCCGGGCGCGCAGCTCGGCGAAGGCGAAGGGCTTGGCGAGGTAGTCGTCCGCCCCTGCCTCCAGCCCCTCCACCTTCCGGTCCACCTCGCCCAGGGCGGTGAGCATCAGGACAGGCGTGGCGATAGCCGAGGCGCGCAGGGCCCGCACGATGGCGACGCCGTCCGGTCCGGGCAGCATGCGGTCGGTGACGATCACGTCGAAGGGCTCGTTGAGCGCGAGGAACAACCCGTCCTTGCCGTTGCGCGCCACGTCCACGACATGGCCATCCTCGCCCAGGCCCTTGGCGATGTAGTCGGCCGTCACCGTATCATCCTCGATCACCAGGATACGCATGCCGCCGCCACCTCAGCCCCGCCCTCCGGTCCAGAAGACCATGGCTGCCGTTGTGGCGCAGATCGGACCGGGCGACAACGCGACGGGGCCGTGCCACGGGACCACCCCGTTCCCGGCAGGTCCGGCATGCCGGGGCCCGGGTTGGACCTGGGGCGGCGGCGATGCCACTCTCCCGGCCAAGAGTCGCGGGAGCGGCCGGAACGGAGGAAGCGCCGGGCTCGCCGCCCTTCGGGGTCGGCCGGCCGCCGCGGACCTTGTCCTTCCGGGCCGTGGCGACGCCCGTTCGGAGGAAGGTACTGCCCATGGAAACGCACAAGCACTTCATCGGGGGCCGTTGGGTCGGCTCGGAGAAGGCCCTGCCGGTGGTCAACCCCTCGGACGGGCAGGTGATGACCCAGATCGCGCGCGGCACCGCGGCGGATGTGGATGCCGCCGTGGCCGCGGCGCAGGCGGCGATGGAGGGCGACTGGGGCCGTCTCGACGCCGTCACGCGCGGCCGCCTGCTGCTGCGCTTCGCGGAACTGGTCCGGCGGGATGCCGAGGCGCTGACCCGCATGGAAAGCGAGGATGTCGGCAAGCCGCTGGCCCAGGCGGCGGCGGACGTGGCCGCCTGCGCGCGGTATTTCGAGTTCTACGGCGCCGCCGCCGACAAGGTGCATGGCGAGACCATCCCCTTCCAGGAAGGCTACACCGTCCTGACGATGTGGGAGCCGCATGGCGTCACCGCGCATATCGTGCCCTGGAACTATCCGCTGCAGATCACCGGCCGCTCGGTGGGCGCGGCGCTGGCCATGGGCAACGCGGTGGTGCTGAAGCCGGCGGAGGACACCTCCCTGACGGCGCTGGCCCTGGCGCGGCTGGCCAACGAGGCGGGCTTCCCGGCGGGGTCGTTCAACGTCGTCACCGGGCTGGGCGAGGAGGTCGGCGCGGCGCTGAGCGCGCATCCCGGCATCAGCCATATCAGCTTCACCGGCTCGCCCGAGGTCGGCACGCTGATCCAGGCGGCGGCGGCGCGGAACACCATCCCCGTCACGCTGGAACTGGGCGGCAAGTCGCCGCAGATCGTCTTCGCCGATGCCGACCTGGCGGAAGCGGCGCCGACCGTGGTGAAGGCGATCATCCAGAATGCCGGCCAGACCTGTTCCGCCGGATCGCGCGTGCTGATCGAGGATTCCATCTACGACAGCTTCACCGCCGACCTCGCCGCGCGCTTCCGCAAGCTGCGCGTCGGCGCGGCATCGCAGGACCTCGATCTCGGCCCGGTGGTGAACGCGGCGCAGAAGGAGCGGATCGAGCGCTACCTCGCCATCGCGGAGCGCGACGGGCTGCCCATCCTGGCGCAGGGCGAGCTGGGATCGAACCTGCCGCGCGACGGCTTCTACGTGCGGCCGGTGCTGATCGGCGACGTGCCGCCGGACCATGTGCTGGCGCAGGAGGAGATCTTCGGCCCCGTCCTCGTCGCCATCCGCGTCCGCGACGAGGCGGAGGCGCTGCGCGTCGCCAACGGCACGGAGTTCGGCCTGGTCTCCGGCGTCTGGACGCGCGATGTCGGCAAGGCGATGCGGCTGGCGCGGCGCGTGCGCACGGGACAGGTCTTCATCAACAACTACGGCGCGGCGGGCGGCGTGGAACTGCCCTTCGGCGGTATGAAGCGCTCCGGCCATGGGCGCGAGAAGGGTTTCGCCGCGCTCCATGGCTTCGCCACGCTGAAGACCATCGCGATCCGGCACGGCGCCTGATCAGGGCGTATGATTTCGAGGGAGGAAATAGCATGAGACTCAAGGACAAGGTCGCGATCGTCACCGGCGCGGGCAGCGGTTTCGGCGAGGGGATCGCGAAGCGCTTCGCGCAGGAAGGCGCGAAGGTCGCCGTGCTCGACCTGCGCGCCGATGCGGCGGAGCGCGTGGCGCGCGAGATCGGCGGCGATGCCATCGCCGTCACGGCGGATGTGGGCGACGGCCCCTCCGTGCACCGCGCGGTGGAGCAGGTGCGCGCCGCCTTCGGCGGCCGCATCGACACCCTGGTGAACAATGCCGGTACGACGCACCGCAACCAGCCGGTGCTGGACGTGGACGAGGAAACCTTCGACCGCGTCATGCGGGTCAACGTGAAGTCGATCTACCTCTTCGCGCGCGAGGTCGTGCCGGTGATGCGCGAGGCGGGCGGCGGCGTGATCCTGAACATCGGCTCCACCGCCGGGCTGCGGCCGCGTCCGGGCCTGTCCTGGTACAATGCCAGCAAGGGCGCGGTGAACGTGATGTCGAAGTCGCTCGCGCTCGACTTCGCGCCGTGGAAGATCCGCGTGAACGCGATCTGCCCGGTGATGGGGGCGACCGGCCTGCTCAGCGAGTTCATGGGCGTGCCCGACACGCCCGAGAACCGCGCGAAATTCGTCTCCACCATTCCGCTCGGCCGCATGTCGCGGGCGGAGGATATCGCCAACGCGGCGCTCTACCTCGCCTCCGACGAGGCCGAATTCATCACGGGCGTGGAATTTCCCGTGGATGGCGGGCGCACCGTCTGACACCGGCCCGCGGAAGCCCCGGCTTCCGCGGGCAGGCATCTCCCGCGGGGCCGGGGTGGCCGCGCAAGGGGAAAGGCCCACACCGGCCGGTGCGGGGAGGCGCCTCTTCCGCCGGCCGGCCTGACGGCGCGACGGAACCGCGTTCTCCGGCGCCGTGACGGGTGCCGGAAATTGCGCTGGCATCCCATGCCTCTTGCGCGCAGAATGCCGTGGCGAGCCGGGCTTCGCGCCATCGTGCCTGCCGGTCCGCGGCCCATCCTTCCCATGGGCATCCGCATCCATGGATTGCCTCTGTGGATGGAAGCGGGCAAAACCCGCCCCGATCCATGATCCGGACGGGCATCGGGGAAAAACGCCGGGTTGGCCCATACGGGACCCGTCCCGCGCAAGGCGTCCGAAAGGGCATTCGCATTCGTTGTTTGGCCAGGAACTTCGTGACGGAAGACAGATTGGAACGCAGGGCGTGACAGCAGGAAGCAAGTCGCCGCCAAGTCCTGTCCCGTTTGCCCTTCGCACAGGTTCTGCAGATATTATGAGAATTCATCGGTGCAACTGACGCGCGAGCAGTATGCGATCGCGGAATCGCTCGGCTGCCGTTTCCTGCCGGCGACCGAATCCCAGATCCATCGCCTGTCCATGCAGCAGCGGATCTTCTGGCTGGACGGAAAGGCCTTTGTCGTGAGCCGCCGGGACGGGTTCCACGAGACCGCCGGAACGCTGCGCCGCCTCCTCGCGCATGCGCCCGCGCCTGGCCTTCCCACGGGGCCTTCCGGCAGCCATGCCGCCACTCCACCAGCCGACGTCCCGCCGGCCGGCGCGGCCCAGGCCCCCGCTGCCCCGGCGCCGCGGAATGCCGCGCCTTCGGCCTCGTTGCCCCAGTCGCCAACATCCCAGGCGCCAACATCCCAGGCTCCGGCATCCCAGGATGTTGTCCCCCGGGCCGAAGCACGCCCGGCCGTTGAGGCATCGCCGCCACCGCCCGCGCAGGATGCCCCTGCCCCGCCTCCCCCGGCTGCCACCCCGCCGGCGGAAAGCGTCGCGCGGCGCCGCCGGATCGCTGGCAGGACGGCATCCAGGACTCCGGAGCAGCCTGCCCTGGCCCTCCAGGACGCTTCACCGGACATTCAGGCAGGCACCGTGGACAGCCCGGCGGAGACCGCCGGGAACGTTGCCGAATCTCCCGAACCCATCCCCGTGGCGGCCCCCGCAGAGGGCGAGGAGGTCCGGGCCGATGCCGCCGCCGCCCTCCTGGCCGGCGCCGGCCTGGGCAGCCTGCTGCACCCGGAAGCCCTGGCACGGAAGCGCCCCCGCAAGCAGATCCCGGGACTGCTGGCTCCGAAGAAGCGCGATCCGGTGTCGCTGACCGTGCAGATCGTGGCGGCCCATGTCTCGAACAACGCGGTGCAGACCACCGACCTGCCCAGCCTGATCGCCGAGGTGCACCGCGCCCTGACGGGTCCGGTGGGAGTGGCGGACGGGGCGCCGGAGCCGGTCCGCCCGCCCCCCGTGGCAGCCTCCCCGACCCGGCGCCGTGCGGAGAGCGCCCAGAAGGGCTGATCGCCGGGACGGCGGCCCTATTCCCCGGGCGCCGGGAAGAGCGTGGCGCTGCGCCCCATGAGCCGGTAGCCGAGCAGGCCCAGCCATTCATGTACGGCGCTGTCGAGGTTGCCGAGCTTGTCGGGCAGGCTGTTCTCCAGCGTTTCGCCATAGGGCGCGCCGCTGCGGTAGTCGACCGGCCAGGGCAGCACCTGCCACCCCGCCCGCCGGAACACGCCGACGGAGCGCGGCATGTGCGCGGCGGAAGTCACCAGCAGCCAGGTCTCCCCCGGCCCGGGCCGTATCTGCTGCCGCAGGAAGACCGCGTTCTCATAGGTCGTGCGGGACTCGTCCTCGTAGATGACCGGCCGGGTCAGGCCGAGTTCCTCGAAAAGGCGGCGCGCCACCTCGGATTCCGTGACATGCCCGGCCACCAGCCGGCCACTGCCACCGGTGAAGGCCAGCCGCGCCCCGGGATAGCGCCGGGCCAGCCCCACGAAGGCGGTCATCCGCTCCGCCGCGCCGTTGAGCGAGGGGATGCCATGCACCTCGGTCAGCTCCGTCCGCACCGCCCCGCCCAGCACGATGACGCCATCCACATGGGCCGGGGGCGGATCGGGCTGCGGGAAGCGGTTCTCCAGCGGCGCCAGCAGCCAGGAATCGACCGGGAGCAGCAGCAGGACCACCTGGACCCCCGCCGCCAGGCCAAGGAGCGTGAGCCCGCTGCGCCGCCAGCGGCGCCAGACCAGCAGGGTGCCCAGCAGGAGGCACAGGAACAGCAGGAAGCTCGGCTGGGCGAGCAGCGAGAGGATCTTCGAGATCTGGAAGCTCAAGCGGCCATGCCTGCATTCCCGTGCCCGGGCAGGCTAGAGCAGATCGCGTTCGGATGAAATTATCCGGACGCGCGAAGATGCGCTCGAAACAACGGGCTGGAGCGGTCGCGGTGAGCCGGGGCGAACGGAAGCCGCTCTGGCATGGCCGCTCCAGGGCCGGCGACGGGGGCGTCAGGCCACCCGCGTCGGCAGGGGCTGCCCGGCGAAATGTGCCCGCAGGTTCTCCACCACGAGATTGCCCATGGCCAGCCGGGTCTCCACCGTGGCGCTGGCGCGGTGCGGCTGCAGCACCACGTTCTCCATGCGGCGCAGCGCCTCGGGCACGTGCGGCTCGTCGGCGAAGACGTCGAGGCCGGCACCGCCCAGGCGCCTCTCCTGCAAGGCCGCGATCAGCGCCGGCTCCGAAACGATGGAGCCGCGGGCGATGTTGATCAGGATGCCCTCCGGCCCCAGCGCGTCGAGCACATGGGCGTTGACGAGGCCCCGCGATTCCGGCCCGCCCGAAGCGGTGATCACCAGGAAGTCGGATTCCCTCGCCAACTCCACCAGCGAGGGGACGAAGCGGCAGTCCGGCAGGCCCTCCACCGGGTGCAGGTCGTTGTAGGCGATGGTCATGCCGAAGCCCGCGGCGCGCTGCGCCACGGCGCGTCCGATGCGGCCCATGCCCAGGATGCCCAGATGCTTGCCGCTGACCTTGTGGCCGAGCGCCATGGCCTCGCGCTCCCACCGCCCCTCGCGCACGAAACGGTCGGCGTTGCAGAGGTTGCGCGACACGGCGAGCATCAGCGCCATGCCCAGATCGGCGACATCCTCGGTGAGCACGCCGGGCGTCGCGGTGACGGGGATGCCGCGCCGCTTCGCCTGCTCCGTGTCCACCGCATCCACGCCGATGCCGTTGACCGCGACGATCTCCAGCGCCGGCAGAGCCTCCATGACCGCGCGCGGCAGCCCGGCGGTGCCGCTGGTGGCGACGCCACGGATGCGCGGCCCCGTTTCGCGCAGGAAGACATCCCTTTCGCCCGGCGGGGGCAGGCGGTGGAGCTCGAAGGACGCCTCCAGCTTGGCCTCGATGGACGGCATCAGCGACGACATCACCAGGATCGCCGGCTTCTGGCTCATGTTCTTTCTCCCTGTGGTTCCGCGCCCACGCGCTTCACATGGTCTCTCCGGCGGCGTTTCAACATCCGGCGCGGAAAGGAGGGCCATGCTTCCCGCCCTTCCCCGCCCCGCCATGCCCTGTCCGCAAGCCTCCACCGACCGGGGGGCTCCGCCCCATCATCCGGGGCGCGGCTCCACGCCGCCGGACAATGCGCCCCGCGGCGATCAGCCCCGCAGCGGACCGGGCGCCGTCCGGCGGCGCGCGTTCAGCCGAGGGTGGTCCGCACCGTGCCGATGCCGGGGAATTCCGCCTCCACCACGGTGCCGGGCGGCACGGGGATGGCGCCGCAGCAGGAGCCGGTGGTGACCACGTCGCCGGCCTTCAGCCCGCCATGGCGCGCGGCGGCATGGTTCGCCATCCAGTGCAGCAGGCGCGCCGGGTCGCCGGCCGGGTTGCCGCCCCTTCCCTCCGCCGCCACCTGGCCGTTCAGGCGCAGGGTGAAGGGCTGCGCCGTGGGCACGACGCCGCGCCAGTCCGTCAGCGCCGGGCCGACGATCAGCGCGCCATGGCTCTGCTGATCGGCCAGGTGGCTCAGCCTGTCGGTGGTGTTCAGTCCCATGAAGCGCGTATCGGCGATCTCGATGGCCGGGTGCAGGCTGGCCACCGCGTCCAGCACCTCCTCCGGCGCATAGGGCTCGGCCCGGGGCGGCAGGTCGCGGCCCATGCGGTAGGCGAGTTCGGCCTCCGCCCCCATCACCTGGAAGAAGCCGGCGGCGAAGGGGCTCTCGTCGAAGCGCAGCGTGCCGGCCAGGATGGGCGCGGCGAAGGGCGGGGCCTCGGGATTGGCGGCGCCGACCTTCCAGGCGGCGATGCCGCCCTGTTCCGGCGCCAGCCCCGCCGCCACCGCATCCTGGATGGCATAGGCCTCGCCCTCGTCCTGCGGCCGGGCTCCGTCGGGCAGGACGGCGATCCAGTCGCGGCTGCGGCGGGCCTGGAGCAACGCCTCGGTGGCGGCGCGCAGATCGGTCATGAAACTCGCTTCCATCAGTCTGGCCGCCCGCACGGACCCCCGGGCCCCGGGGGCGGCGCCGGGGTGGTCGGGAACGGGGCGGACGATGCGCCCCCCGGCGGGAGTTGGAAACCCCGCCGGGGGTGCCGTCCCCGCCGGCCCTCCGCGCCTCAGTGAGAGTGCCGGGGCATCCCCTTGGTATGGACGACGTCCTGATAGGCCGTGGCGAAATCCAGGCAGGCGCCGTCCGAAAGCTGGCCGACCCGCTCGCGGTAGAGCTGCTGCCAGGGCGTCTGGTTGTTCGGCACGAAGGGCTTCAGCGCGGCGCGGCGCCCGGCGATCTCCTCCTCCGGCATCAGCAGGTCCACCCGCCGGGCGCGCAGGTCGAAGCGCACGCGGTCGCCCGTCTTCAACAGGGCGAGGCCGCCGCCCACCGCCGCCTCGGGCGAGACGTTGAGGATGGAGGGGCTGGCCGAGGTGCCGCTCTGCCGCCCGTCGCCGATGCAGGGCAGCGCGTTGACGCCACGGCGGATCAGCGCGTCGGGCGGCTGCATGTTCACCACCTCCGCCGAGCCGGGATAGCCGACCGGGCCGCAACCCCGGATGAAGAGGATGCAGTACTCGTCGATCTCCAGCGCCGGGTCGTTGATCCGCTTGTGGTAGTCCTCCGGCCCCTCGAAGACGATGGCACGGCCCTCGAAGGCGTCCGGATCGTCGGGGTTGGACAGGTAGCGGTCGTGGAACTCCTTGGAGATCACCGAGGTCTTCATCACGCCGGTATCGAAGAGGTTGCCGCGCAGCACCAGCATCCCCGCCTCCGGCATCAGCGGCGCGGAGAAGGGGCGGATCACGTCGCGGTCCTCCACCGTCACGCTGGCCAGGCTCTCGGCGATCGGGCGGCCGCTGACGCCCACCGGGCCGCCATGCAGCACGCCGGCCTCCAGCAGCTCCTTCATCACCGCCGGCACGCCGCCGGCCCGGTGGAAGGATTCGCCGAGATAGGCACCGGCAGGCTGGCAGTTGACCAGCAGCGGCAGCTCGTGGCCGACGCGCTGCCAGTCGTCGAGGCTGAGCTCCACGCCGACATGCTTCGCGATGGCGATCAGGTGCGGCGGGCAGTTGGTGGAGGCACCGAGCGCCGAGGCCACCATGATGGCGTTCTCGAAGGCTTCCTTGGTCATCACCTTGCGCGGCGTCAGGTCCTCATGGACCATCTCCACGATGCGCTTGCCGGTGATGTAGGCCATCTGCCCGCGCTCCCGGTACGGGGCGGGGATGGAGGCGCAGCCGGGCAGGCTCATGCCCAGCGCCTCGGCCAGCGAGTTCATCGACAGCGCCGTGCCCATGGTGTTGCAGTGGCCGACGCTGGGCGCGGAGGCGGCGGCGAGCGCCATGAACTCCTCGTAGCCGATCTCGCCCGCCGCCATGCGGCGCCGCGCCTCCCAGATGATGGTGCCGCTGCCGGCCAGCTTGCCCTTGTAGTGCCCGTCCAGCATCGGGCCGCCGGAGAGGACGATGGCCGGGATGTTCACCGTGGCGGCGCCCATCAGCAGGGCGGGCGTGGTCTTGTCGCAGCCGGTGGTGAGCACCACGCCGTCGAGCGGATAGCCGTAGAGCACCTCGACGAGCGACAGATAGGCAAGGTTGCGGTCCAGCGCCGCGGTGGGGCGCTTGCCGGTCTCCTGGATCGGGTGGCAGGGGAATTCGAGCGGGATGCCCCCGGCGTCGCGGATGCCGGCCCGCGTGCGCTCCGCCAGCTCGATATGGTGGCGGTTGCAGGGGGCGAGGTCGCTGCCGGTCTGGGCGATGCCGATGATCGGGCGGCCGGATTGCAGCTCCTGCGGCGTCAGGCCGTAGTTCAGGTAGCGCTCCAGATACAGCGCCGTCATGTCCGGGTCGGAGGGGTCGTTGAACCAGTTCTGGCTGCGTAGCTTGGCCATGATGCTCTCCTGCCCTGTCATCCGTCGCCGGCGCCCGGTTCCCGGATCACCGCTCTTTCAGGGCGGGCATCAAACGACCGGCTCCCGCCCCTGTCCAGCCTCCCGCCCCGGCTTTCGCGGGCCGTTCCGCGGGCGGGGGCGGCATCCGGGAGCCCCCTGGCCAGGGCCGGAAACCGTCCGGGCACGGAAATCGCTTGCCGCCCGGCATCGCCCCGGCTGTGCTGGCCGGGTTCGGGCGAGAGGAGGCGGGCGGATGACGGGCCGGACCGGGCTGGCGGGCGGGGAACGCCACCGCTTCGAGGATCTGCGGCACCTGCTGGCGGCCGCGACGCCCAGGCGCTCGGGCGACGAGCTGGCCGGGATCGCCGCCGGGTCGGATGCGGAACGGGTGGCGGCGCGGCGGGCGCTGGCGGAACTGCCGCTGAAGGCCTTCCTGTCCGAAACGGTGGTGCCCTACGAGACGGACGAGGTGACGCGACTGATCCTCGACACGCATGATGCAGCCGCCTTCGCACCGGTCTCGCACATGACGGTGGGCGATTTCCGCGACTGGCTGCTGTCGCACGAGGCGGATGCGGCGGCGCTGGCCGCGCTGGCGCCGGGGCTGATGCCGGAGATGGTGGCGGCGGTGTCGAAGCTGATGCGCAACCAGGACCTGATCGCCGTGGCGCGGAAATGCCGGGTGGTGACGGCCTTCCGCAACACGATCGGCCTGCCGGGGCACCTGGCCAGCCGGCTGCAGCCCAACCACCCGACCGACGACGCGCGCGGCATCGCCGTTTCCGTGCTGGACGGGCTGCTGCACGGCTCGGGCGACGCGGTGATCGGCATCAACCCGGCGACGGACAGCGTGCGCAACGCGGTGGAGCTGCTGCGGATGCTCGATGCGCTGCGCGAGCGCTACGAGATCCCGACCCAGACCTGCGTGCTGACGCATGTGACGAACGCGATCCGCGCCATCGAGCTGGGCGCGCCCGTGGATCTCGTCTTCCAGTCCGTGGCGGGGACGGAGGGCGCCAATCGCGGCTTCGGCGTCGATCTCGCCACGTTGCGCGAGGCGCAGGAAGCGGCGCTGTCGCTCGGGCGCGGCACGGCGGGCGACAACGTGATGTATTTCGAGACCGGCCAGGGCTCGGCCCTCTCGGCCGAGGCGCATCACGGCGTGGACCAGCAGACGCTGGAATGCCGCGCCTATGGGGTGGCGCGGGCCTTCCGGCCGCTGCTGGTGAACACGGTGGTCGGCTTCATCGGGCCGGAATACCTCTATGACGGCAAGCAGATCACGCGCGCCGGGCTGGAGGACCATTGCTGCGGCAAGCTGCTCGGCCTGCCGATGGGGGTCGATGTCTGCTACACCAACCATGCCGAGGCCGATGGCGACGACATGGACGCGCTGATGGTGCTGCTCGGCGCGGCCGGGGTGAATTTCCTGATCGCCGTGCCGGGCGCGGACGACATCATGCTGAACTACCAGAGCCTCTCCTTCCACGACATCCTCGCGCTGCGCTCCACGCTCGGCCTGCGGCCCGCGCCGGAATTCGAGTCCTGGCTGGAGCGGATGGAGATGCTGGACCCCGGCGGGCGGATGCGCCCGCCCCTGCCGCAAAGCCCGCAGGCGGCGCGGCTGCTCACCATGGCGCAGGTCACCATGACCGGGGGCGGCTGAGCATGGCGGAGGATTTCTGGGAGCGGCTGCGCCTCGCCACGCGGGCGCGCGTCGGCCTGGGGCGCAGCGGCGATGCCATGCAGCTCGGCGACGTGCTGGATTTCCAGATGGCGCATGCCCTGGCCCGCGACGCCGTGCACACGCCGCTCGATGTCGCGGCGCTGCGGGCCGATCTGGCGCCGCTGGAAACCATGGAGGTCCGCAGCGCGGCCGAGGATCGCGGCACCTATCTGCGCCGCCCCGATCTCGGGCGGCGGCTGGCGCCGGACAGCCGGACGCTGCTGCGGCGGGGCGAGTACGACGCGGTCTTCGTGATCGGCGACGGGCTCTCGGCCCTGGCGGTGCAGAAGCACGCGGCGCCGGTCCTGCGGGCCGCGCTGGCGCGGCTGCGGGGCTGGCGCGTCGCGCCGGTCGTGGTGGCGACCCAGGCCCGGGTGGCACTGGGCGACGAGATCGGCGAGGCGCTCGGCGCCACGCTCTGCGCCATGCTGATCGGCGAACGGCCGGGCCTCAGCGTGGCGGAAAGCCTGGGCGTGTACCTGACCTATGCGCCGCGCACCGGCTGCCAGGATTCCGGCCGCAACTGCATCTCCAACATCCATGGCCAGGGCGGGCTGTCTCACGAAGGCGCGGCGGAGAAGCTGGCCTGGCTGATGCGCGAGGCCCGGCAGCGCAAGCTGAGCGGCGTCGGCCTCAAGGACGAGGCGCCGGCGGCCTTGCCGGGGGGCTGAGGGCGGCTCCCGCTGCCCTGGGGAAAGGCGCCGCCTTTCCCCAGCCCCCTATCCGCCAGGACCCTGAGGGTCCTGGACCTCCCCTTCCTTGGCGCAGATTGCCAGCCGGGGCGCGGCACAACCGTAGCAAACCCCTCTTGCTTCTTCGCCCGCCCCGGGATATAGGAATAAAATCATATCGCAGCCGCGTAACCATGTCCCCCGGATGCAGTGTGCCAACGGGCATCTGCTCACCGCCCGGCACGTTGTCGCCTGCCCCGGAACGCAATCCGGATCAGCCATCATCCGGCAGGCCGATAGGCAGCCCGCATCCTTCAGACCGGATAAAGGCTTAAAATCCTAAAACACTAAAGTGGTAAAAAAGCTACGGACGGCCGGATGCCCTGCCCGTAAGGGTGGAGAGGCAGGCACCCCCGGCGCCCTGCCCTTCAGCCAACCCTGCGGACCACAGGCTGGATGGAGCCCCCGCAACCTCGGGGGAGGCGGAGCCTCCACCCAGGATCGCTGGAGGCGCCGCGTCCTCAGCGCAGGATGCCGGTATGGCCCAGCGAATAGCGGCCCGGCATCGGCCAGACGGTCAGGCCATGCGGTTCCGCGCCGACCTTGACCTGCTTCACGGCCCCCGTGGTGGTGTCGATGGCATAGACCACGTCGTCGAAGCGGCCGGAGAGCCAGAGCGTCTTCCCGTCAGCGCTGACATTGCCCATGTCGGGGCTGCCGCCGCCGGGGATGGGCCAGTTGGCGACGACCTTGCCGGTGGCGAATTCGAGCACCGAAACGCTGCCCGGCCCCTTGCGCGCGCCATGCACCTTATGGGAGCCGCGATTGGCGATATAGAGGTACTTCGCGTCGCGGCTGGGATAGAGGCCGTGCGTGCCCGTGCCGGTCGGGACATAGCCCGTTTCGGCGAAGCGGTCGCCGTCGAGGACGAAGACGCCATCGGCCATCATGTCGGCGACGTAGAAGGTGCGGCCATCCGGCGCCACGCGGATGTCCTGCGGCATGCCGCCCTTGGACAGCTTCAGGTATCCGGCGACCTTGTGCTCCACCATGTCGATCTTGGCGAGGCGCCCGCCGAACTCGCAGGTGAAGATGGCGTAGCGCCCGTCGGCGGAGAAGTCGGCATGGTTCACGCCGCGGCAATCCGGCGTGTCGATGGAGAACTGCATCGCCATCGTGTGCGGGTCGCGGAAGTCGAGGCGCTTGCGGGCCTCGGCCACGACGATCGCCGACTTGCCGTCCGGCGTGAAGTACATGTTGTAGGGGTCGTCCACCGGAATGGGCTCGCCCGGCTTGCCGGTGGCGGCGTCGATGGGCGTGAGGCTGCCATCCTCCTTGCCCTCGGCATTGTTGGTCGCCCAGAGGGTGCGCAGATCCCAGGACGGCACGACATGCTGCGGGCCGCGTCCGACCTTGAACCGGTCCACGACCTTCATCGTCTCGGGATCGATGACATAGACGTCGTTGGACCGCAGGTTCGGCACGTAGATGCGCGGCAGGTCGCTGCGCACCACGGGCGACAGCTTGTCGCTGGTGGTCTCGCTGTAGATGTTGCCGGGCACGGTCACGGGCGGCATGCCGGGCACGGTCTGCACGGCGGCCGGCGCCGCATTCGGGACCCCGGTTTGGGCCCCAGACTGAACCCCAGTCTGGACCCCAGTCTGGGCCATGGCCGGGGCGAGGGGCGCGGCGAGCAGCGCCAGGAGGAGAAGCAGGGAGGCTGGGCGGGACATGGGCAGGCGTATTCCTCGATACGGGCCCGGGATCACGGGGACCGTTCCCGGAGCGGAGCAACGCCGTCCGGAAGCGCGAATCCCGTCTCCGGGCAAGGGGGTGGGGAACCGGGGCGCGAGCCTGTGAAGCCAGGCCATGCGCCGCCAGGGGGGATGGGTCGGAAGACGGGTCAGCGGCGTGGCGCGGTCACCTGCCGGATGGCGGCCACGGTCTGGGCGACGATGGCACCCGTGCCGATCTGGCCGAGTTCCGCCGTGGCGGGGCGCGGGTCGCCGCCATAGACGCCCTGCGCCGTGCCGGGCTTGGCCGCCGCCTGGAGCGCCTGCTGCCGCACCAGGGCGGGGCGTGTGGCAAGCGTCAGCGCCGTGTCCATCAGGTCGGCATGGGTGCCGACATCGTCGCCCAGCCCCCGGGCGCGCAGGGCCGGGGCGAAGCTGGTCTCGATGGTCGTGTAGTATTGCGGGATGTAGTGCGCCCGCGCCGGGCCCCTGGCCCACTGGTGGTTCAGGCGGTCGGCCACGTGCTGCAGGTTCTTCTGATAACCGCCATGGTCGCCGATCAGCACGATGTCGGTGAAGCCATGCGCGGCGAAGCTCTCGGCAGCGGAGGCCAGCAGCCCCTCGAAGACCTCGGGCGGAATGCTGATCGTGCCGGGGAAGCGCATATGCGAGCTGGGCGGGGCGATATTGCCCTCGGGCACATAGGCGATCACCGGGGCCAGCAGGGCATTGCCGAGTTGCCGGGCGATCTGCTCCCCGAGCACGGCCACGCGGGCATTGTGCTTGCCCACGGCGATGAAGGGGCCGCTCTGCTCGGTGCCGCCCACGGGGATGATGACGGTGCGCTTGCCGGCCTGGGTGGCGGCGCGGATCTCCGTCCAGGTGAGATGGTCGAGCCAGACCGTGTCGGGCTGCTGCGCCCAGGCGAGAGGCGCGAGAACCAGGAAGCCGGCCAGGACCGGAACCTGGAGAAGGGCCAGGTGTCGCTTCCGGAAAGCGGATCGGCGGAACATGGGAACCAGGCAACTCCGGCAATGAGTTCCTGTCTACTCCCCTCCCCGCCCCTCTGCCCAGCCTTCGCGCCCGCAGCGGAGGCCACGCCCCTGCCGGGGAAAGGCGCGGAAAACCGCGCTTTCCTCCGGGCAGGTGCGGCCCGGCTCACGTCATGAACGATAATCCACCTTGTCGTCATCGACGAGCCGCAGCGCGGCGGTCCAGGCGAGGTCGTAGATATGCGGGGAGTCGGAGCGGTTGAACTGCTCCGCGGTGCGCAGGCGCACCTCCTCCGGCGGGAAGACGATCTGGTCCATGCCGCCCGAGAGCGCCGCCACCTGCGCCTGGCAGGCGCGCTCCAGGTAGTAGATGTTGTTGAAGGCCTCCGCCGCCGTACGGCCCGTGACCAGCAGGCCATGGTTGCGCAGGATCATCGCCCGGTGCTGGCCAAGATCGGCGACCAGCCGCTCGCGCTCGTCGAGATCCAGGGCGATGCCCTCATAGCCGTGATAGGCGAGGTGGCCGTAGAACTTCAGCGCGTGCTGGCTGATCGGCAGCAGCCCCTCCTTCTGCGCCGAAACGGCGATGCCGGCGCTGGTATGGGTATGGACGACATAGGCCGCGTCCTCCCGCGTCATGTGGATCGCGGAGTGGATGGTGAAGCCCGCGGCATTGACCGGCTTGGAGGAGGCGTCCTCCTCGATCACGTTGCCGTCCAGGTCGATCTTCACCAGGTCGCTGGCCCGCATCTCGTGGAACATCACGCCATAGCGGTTGATCAGGAAGTGGTGGTCGGGCCCCGGCAGGCGGGCGCTGATATGGGTGTAGATGAGGTCCGTCATCCGATGATAGGCGACGAGCCGGTAGAGCGCCGCGAGCTCGCAGCGGATCTTCCATTCCTCCTCGCTGATCCCCCGGAGGCTGGCGGGCGGCGTGGTCACGTTCATCGGGCTTCTCCCATGTGGGCGTCCATGTGGGCGTCTCTGGCGGAACGGGGATGATCGGCGAGCCGGGACTTTCCGCCCCTTGGCGGCGGGGCGTCAACCGCCGGTCATGCCGCAACCCCTTGCCCCGGCCGGCACGCGGGTGTCTTTCGGCCCGTATCGCGGGCACGCGTGCCCCGCGCATGGGCAGAGGCGGAGAGGGACGCGGAGATGGGAACGGATCTGGATTTCGCGGCGGCGACTGGTGCCAACGATGGCGGGGTGGTGCGGATCCGGCGCGACCTGCACCGCTTCCCGGAGATGGGCTTCCTCGAATACCGCACCGCCGCGAAGACGGCCGCCACGCTGGAACGGCTCGGCTGGGCGGTGAAGGCGGGGCCGGAGGTCATGGTGGAAAGCGAGATGCCCGGCCGCCCCTCCCCGGCCGAGACGGCGGCGGCGCGCGAGGCGGCGCTGGCGGCCGGGGCGCCGCCGGACTGGGTGGCGCGCATGCCCGGAGGCCAGACCGGAGTGGTCGCGGAAATGCGGCGCGGCGAGGGGCCGGTGCTTGCCTTCCGCTTCGACATGGATGCGCTGCCGGTGCGGGAAACCGAGGCGCCGGAGCACGCCCCGAACCGCGAGGGCTTCCGCTCCACGCGCCCCGGCGTGATGCATGCCTGCGGCCATGACGGACACACCGCCATCGGCCTCGCCCTGGCCGCCCGCCTCGCGGCGCCGACCGCGCGCTGGCGGGGCACGATCCGCCTGATCTTCCAGCCCGCCGAGGAAGGCGGGCGCGGCGCCCGGCCCATAGTGGCGGCCGGCGTCGTGGACGGGGTGGACCATTTCTTCGCCGGGCATCTTGGCTGCCTGCTGCCCTCCGGCTCGGTGGCGCCGATGGCCACGGGCTTCCTCTATTCCAACAAGCTGGATGCCTTCCTGGAGGGCCGCGCGGCGCATGCGGCGATGGGGCCGCAGGAGGGGCGCAACGCCCTGCTGGCCGGAGCCACGGCGGCGCTGAACCTGCACGCCATCAGCCGCCACGCGGACTCGCCGACGCTGGTGAATGTCGGGCGGATGGTGGCGGGCAGCGGGCGCAACGTGATCGCCGATTCCTGCCATTTGGTACTGGAGGTGCGCGGCGGCTCGCAGGAGGCGCTGGACTACATGGACCGGCGGGCGCGGGAGGTGCTGGCCGGGGCAGCGGCGATGCAGGATGTCGCCCTGCGCATCGAGGAGATGGGCGGCAGCATCGGCGCCACGCCGAGCCCGGAGGCCGCCGCCATCGTGGCGGAGGTGGCGCGCACCGTGCCGGGGATCACGCGGATCGAGCCGGAATGGCCGATCGGCGGCGGCGACGATGCCACGCTGATGCTGCGGCGGGTGCAGGAACAGGGCGGCAGCGCGACCTATTTCCTGCTGGGGGCCGATCTCAAGGGCATCCACCACGCGGTGGATTTCGACTTCGACGAGGCGGCACTGCCGCAGGGCGTGGATCTCTTCGCCGGGATCGCGGAACGCGTGCTGGGCTCGGACTGGCCGTGCCACCGGGAAGGCAGCACAGCCCCGTGACCCTCCGTGATCCGGCCGGCATCACGGATGGATGTAGACGTAGCCCACCTGCTCCAGCTTCGCGATCTCGGCGACGCCGCTCGGCACGACATCCTCGGGCTTCGCGCCATAGAGCTGGCCGAGGGAGATGTGCCGCCCCCTGAGCGTGTTCTCGCAGATGAGGAACCGTACGCCATCCCCGCGTAGCGCATCGAGCTTACCCGCGATCGCCTTGTCGTTGTTCGCGAGTTCGAGCAGATCGACACCGGCGGAATGGTCCACCACGGCGATGCGCACGTGGTCCTTGCCCATCGCGTTGATGTGGTTGCGGATATTGTCCAACAGCCCGTTGAAGTAGGGCGCGTTCGCCAGCCCCGTCACATCCTCGCCCAGCACGAGGCGGCGGAAGAAGATCTCCGCCTTGATGAAGATCGAGATGTCAGCGCTGCCGCCATTGTTGTGATAGACGACCTTCTGACTTACTTCGGGCTCCGCCGTCGCGGAGGCGGCCCCCGC
The DNA here is from genome assembly GCF_001941945.1 of Roseomonas gilardii. Lineage (NCBI taxonomy): Bacteria > Pseudomonadati > Pseudomonadota > Alphaproteobacteria > Acetobacterales > Roseomonadaceae > Roseomonas > Roseomonas gilardii. Next base: position 3,616,634 of record NZ_CP015583.1, read on the forward strand.
CGGACCGGCCCATGCCGCCAGCACCATGGCCGAAACAAGTGTCGCGACGGTTCTCATCCCAGTTCCTGATCCGGTAACCACTTCGGCCTGCGTAGTATGCTGCGACGCACCAGGAAATAGAAATCATCGCTGCTTCACGGCCTCTCAGTCTGTTTTCTGAATTTTTGCAATCATGCTTATGATTACTTAAAAGTAATATAACTTCTGCGTGCAACGATTGCGTTTTTCTCTCGCCAAGGGAGCATCCTGCCCTCGCCTTCCTCCCCGGCATCAAGGCCGGGCCCGGGCATCAGGCCGGCAGAGCCATCTCCCGACCGCGGCAGCCGGCCAGGACAAGTTCGGTGTGCAGCCGCACCATCTCCTCCGGTGCCAGGCGCCCATCCGGGCGATACCAGGTGCAGACGCCGGTCAGCATGGCCAGCATGGCATAGGCGGCCACCCGCGTATCGGCCAGCGCGAATTCCCCTGCGGTGACACCCTCGTCCAGCAACGCGATCAGCCGCCCCTCGTAAAGCCGGCGCAGGGCGAGGATGGCCTCGCGGTTCCGTGGCTCCAGCGCACGCAGCTCGAAATTCGCCACATAGACCTCCCGCTTCTTGTCCATGTGGTAGAGCAGGTGATGCGCCACGAAGGCGCGAAGCTGGCGCAGGGGGTCGGGCGACGCATCGTCCAGCGCGGCCGCGGTACTGGCGAGCAGCGCCTCCATATGCTCCCGCACCAGATCGAAGAGCAGTTCCTGCTTCGAAGCGATGTGGTTGTAGAGCGAGGCCGGCTGGATGCCGACCTCGGCGGCCAGGTCGCGCAGGCTCATCGCCTCGAACCCGTGCTCGTGGATCAGGGTCAGCCCCACCTCGCGGATCAGTGCCGCCGTGCGGGGGCCGTTCGAGCCTGCGATGCGCGCCATGACCTCTCTCAGCCTCTTCCCAGCCAGGATAAACTTACGTATGTTCGTTTGCAACGAGGCCCGGGAGCGGCCCGCTTGTCCAAGTAAGCGTTCAGGGAGGATTGCCATGTCCAATAGCTTCCGGGGGCTGGATTTCGGCCTGGGCGAGACCACCGAGGCGCTGCGCGAGCAGGTCTCATCCTTCGCGCGGCGCGAGATCGCCCCGCGCGCCGCGGAGATCGACCGCGAGAACGCCTTCCCCAACGATCTCTGGCGCAAGTTCGGCGATCTCGGCCTGCTCGGCATCACCGTGCCGGAGGAGCTGGGCGGCGCCGGCATGGGCTATCTCGACCATGTCGTGGCGCTGGAGGAGATCAGCCGCGCCTCCGCCTCGGTCGGGCTCAGCTACGGCGCGCATTCCAACCTCTGCGTCAACCAGATCCGGCGCAACGGCAGCGAGGCGCAGAAACAGCGCTACCTGCCGAAGCTGATCTCGGGCGAGCATATCGGCGCGCTGGCGATGAGCGAGCCGGGCGCGGGCTCCGACGTGGTCTCGATGAAGTTGCGGGCCGAGAAGCGCGGCGACCGCTACGTGCTCAACGGCAACAAGATGTGGATCACCAACGGCCCGGATGCCGACGTGCTGGTGGTCTATGCCAAGACCGACCCGGAGGCCGGGCCGCGCGGCATCACCACCTTCGTGATCGAGAAGGGCTTCCGGGGCTTCTCCACGGCGCAGAAGCTGGACAAGCTCGGCATGCGCGGCTCCAACACCTGCGAGCTGGTCTTCCAGGATTGCGAGGTGCCGGAGGAGAACATCCTGGGCGGCCTCGGCCGGGGCGTGAACGTGCTGATGAGCGGCCTGGACTACGAGCGCGCCGTGCTCGCCGCCGGGCCGCTGGGCATCATGCAGGCCTGCATGGATGTCGTGGTCCCCTATGTGCACGAGCGGAAGCAGTTCGGCCAGGCGATCGGCGAGTTCCAGCTCATGCAGGGCAAGCTGGCCGACATGTACAGCACGCTCAGCGCCTGCCGCGCCTATGTCTATGCCGTGGCGCAGGCCTGCGACCGGGGGCAGACGACACGCAAGGATGCCGCCGGCGCCATCCTCTACGCCGCCGAGAAGGCGACCTGGATGGCGCTGGAGGCGATCCAGTGCCTGGGCGGCAACGGCTACATCAACGAGTACCCGACCGGGCGCCTGCTGCGCGATGCCAAGCTCTACGAGATCGGCGCCGGGACCAGCGAGATCCGCCGGATGCTGATCGGGCGGGAACTCTTCCGGGAAACGGAGTGACGCCGCGCCATGCCCGTGCTGGAAACCGCTCTCGACCCACGCGGCGATGAGGCGCGCGCCAATGCCGCGGCGATGCGCGCCGTCACCGAGGAGCTGCGCGCGCTCGCCGAGCAGGTCCGCCTCGGCGGCGGCGAGGCGGCGCGGCGCAAGCATCTCGGGCGCGGCAAGCTGCTGCCGCGCGACCGCATCCGGGCGCTGATCGACCCGGCCTCGCCCTTCCTGGAGATCGGCCAGCTCGCCGCGCAAGGGATGTATGGCGGCGAGGTCCCCTCGGCCGGGATGGTGGCCGGGATCGGCCGCGTCTCGGGGCGCGAATGCATGATCGTCGCCAATGACGCGACGGTGAAGGGCGGCACCTACTTCCCGCTGACGGTGAAGAAGCACCTGCGCGCCCAGGAGATCGCCGAGCAGAACCGCCTGCCCTGCCTCTACCTCGTGGATTCCGGCGGCGCCAACCTGCCGCAGCAGGACGAGGTCTTCCCCGACCGCGACCATTTCGGGCGCATCTTCTACAACCAGGCGCGCATGTCGGCGCAGGGCATCCCGCAGATCGCGGTGGTGATGGGAAGCTGCACCGCCGGCGGCGCCTACGTCCCCGCCATGTGCGACGAGAGCATCATCGTCCGCAACCAGGGCACCATCTTCCTGGCCGGACCGCCGCTGGTGAAGGCCGCGACCGGCGAGGTGGTGACGGCGGAGGAGCTGGGCGGCGCCGATGTCCACAGCCGCACCTCCGGCGTCACCGACCACTATGCCGAGAACGACGCCCATGCGCTGGGCATCGCCCGGAACATCGTCGCCAACCTGAACGCCACGAAGCGCCCTTCCCTGGCGATCCGCGAGCCCCGCGCGCCGCTCTATCCGGCGGAGGACCTCTACAGCCTGATCCCCGCCGACCGGCGCAAGCCCTTCGAGGTGCGCGAGGTGATCGCGCGGCTGGTGGATGGCAGCGAGTTCGACGAGTTCAAGCGGCTCTATGGCGCCACGCTGGTCTGCGGCTTCGCCCATATCTGGGGCTATCCGGTGGGGATCGTGGCCAATAACGGCATCCTGTTCGGCGAGAGCGCGCAGAAGGGGGCGCATTTCATCGAGCTCTGCGCCCAGCGCGGCATCCCGCTGGTCTTTCTGCAGAACATCACCGGCTTCATGGTCGGCAGGAAGTACGAGACCGGCGGCATCGCCAAGGACGGCGCCAAGATGGTGACCGCCGTGGCCACCGCCGCCGTGCCGAAATTCACCGTGATCATCGGCGGCAGCTTCGGCGCGGGCAATTACGGCATGTGCGGCCGCGCCTATTCGCCGCGCTTCCTCTGGATGTGGCCCAATGCCCGCATCAGCGTGATGGGCGGGGAGCAGGCGGCCTCCGTCCTCGCCACCGTCCGCCGCGACGGCATCGAGGCCAGGGGCGGCCAGTGGGGCGCCGAGGAGGAGGAAGCCTTCAAGGCCCCCATCCGCGCGCAGTACGAGACCCAGGGCCATCCCACCTATTCCTCCGCGCGGCTGTGGGACGATGGCGTGATCGACCCGGCCCAGACGCGCCGCGTCCTGGCGCTCGGCCTTTCCGCCAGCCTCAACGCGCCGATCGAGCCGACGCGCTTCGGCCTGTTCCGGATGTGAGGACCGCCATGAACGACACCATCCTGCTGGACATCGACCCGCGCGGCGTGGCGCGCCTCACCCTGAACCGGCCGGAGCGGCACAACGCCTTCGACGACGCGCTGATCGCCGGGCTGTCCGCGGCGCTGGAGGAGCTGGGCGAGGACCCGCGTGTGCGCGCCGTGGTGCTGACCGGCGCCGGGCGCTCCTTCTCCGCCGGGGCGGACCTCGACTGGATGCGGCGCATGGCGGAACATTCGCAGGAGGACAACCTCGCCGACGCGGCGAAGCTCGCGCGGCTGATGCACCTCCTCGCGCGGCTGCCGAAGCCGACCCTGGCGCTGGTGCAGGGGGCGGCCTATGGCGGTGGCGTCGGGCTCGCCTGCTGCTGCGACGTGGTGCTGGCCGCCGACACGGCGCGCTTCTGCCTGAGCGAGGTGCGGCTGGGCCTGACGCCGGCGACGATCAGCCCCTATGTCGTCGCCGCCATCGGAGCGCGTCAGGCGCGCCGCTACTTCACCACCGCCGAGGTGATCCCGCCCCACCGGGCGCTGGAGATCGGGCTGGTGCACGAGGTCGTGCCCGCCGAGCGGCTGGACGAGGAAGCGGAGAAGGTGCTGGAGGCACTGCTGCAGGGCGCGCCGGGAGCGCAGGCGGCGGCCAAGGACCTGGTCTTCCTGTGCGAGGGGCGTGTGGTGGACGAGGCCCTGTCCGCCGAGACCGGGCGGCGCATCGCCGAGCGCCGCGCCTCGGAGGAAGGGCGGGAGGGACTTGGCGCCTTCCTCGGCAAGCGCCCGCCCGCCTGGCGCATCCCGCCAGGCCGTGTGAACTGAGGGGGCCGCGTGATGTTCCGCAAGCTCCTCATCGCCAACCGTGGCGAGATCGCCTGCCGGGTGATCCGCACGGCGCGTCGTCTCGGCATCGCCAGCGTCGCCGTCTATTCCGAAGCCGACCGCGCGGCACGCCACGTCCATCTCGCCGACGAGGCCTGGCCCATCGGCCCCGCCCCGGCGCGGGAAAGCTACCTCTCCATCCCGCGCATCCTCGACGCCGCGCGGCGCTCGGGGGCGGAGGCGATCCATCCCGGCTACGGCTTCCTGTCCGAGAACGCGGAATTCGCCGAGGCCTGCGCGGAGGCCGGGATCGTCTTCATCGGCCCGCCGGTCGCGGCGATCCGCGCCATGGGCTCCAAATCCGCCGCCAAGGCGATCATGGAGCGTTCCGGCGTGCCGCTGGTGCCGGGCTATCACGGAGAGCGCCAGGAGATGGCGCTGCTGGCCGAGGAAGCCGCGCGGATCGGCTATCCCGTGCTGATCAAGGCCTCGGCGGGCGGCGGCGGCAAGGGCATGCGCGTGGTCGAGGCGGCAGGCGAGCTGGAGGCCGCCATCGAGGGCGCCAAGCGCGAGGCGAAGGCCTCCTTCGGTGACGACCATGTGCTGATCGAGAAGTACCTGACCCGGCCCCGCCATATCGAGATCCAGGTCTTCGCCGACACGCAGGGCAACGCGGTCTCGCTTTTCGAGCGCGACTGTTCCATCCAGCGGCGGCACCAGAAGGTGATCGAGGAAGCCCCCGCCCCGGGGCTGGACGAGGCGCAGCGGCGCGCGATGGGCGAGGCCGCGATCGCCGCCGCCCGGGCCGTGGGCTATGTCGGCGCCGGCACGGTGGAGTTCATCGCGGAAGACGGGCGCTTCTTCTTCATGGAGATGAACACCCGTCTCCAGGTGGAGCATCCCGTCACCGAGGCGATCACCGGCCAGGACCTCGTCGAGTGGCAGTTCCGCGTCGCGGCCGGCGAACCCCTGCCCCTGCGGCAGGAGGACCTCCGCATCCAGGGCCATGCGATCGAGGCGCGGATCTATGCCGAGGACCCGTCGCGCGACTTCCTGCCCTCCACCGGCACGCTGGCGCATCTGCGCCAGCCGCGCGAGGGCGATGGCGTGCGCGTTGATACCGGCGTGCGCCAGGGCGACGCGATCACGCCGAACTACGACCCGATGATCGCCAAGCTGATCGTGCATGGCGAGGACCGCGACGCGGCAGCACGGCGCCTCGCCGCGGCGCTGGCGGAATACGAGGTGGTGGGGGTGCGCACCAACCTCGCTCTGCTGCGCGCCCTGGCCACGCATCCCGCCTTCCTGGCGGCGGATCTCGACACCGGCTTCATCGCCCGGCACCCGGAGGTGCTGGAAGGTTCCGCCGAGCCCGTGCCGGACAGGCTGGCCTGGGCGGCGGCGGCCTGGACGGTGCTGCGGGAGGAAGCGCGGGCCGCCGAGGCGGCGGCGCGGGGGTCGGGCGATCCCTTCTCGCCCTGGGCCTGTGCCGATGCCTGGCGGATGAACGGGGCGGGCTACCAGGACCTGCTCTTCGAGGCCGGGGGCGAGCGTGTGGCGCTGCGCGCGGCGCTGCGACGGGACGGATCGCTGGACCTCGCCCTGCCCGGCGGCGACAGCGCGCATGTGGCGGCGGCGGAGACGGAGGACGGGCTGCGCCTGCGCCTCGACGGCGTGCAGCACCGGATGGCCGTGGCGCGGCAGGGTGACACGCTGACCGTATTGCGCGACGGGCGCGGCGTGCGGCTGCGCGTGCTCGACCCGCTGGCGCCGCCCGAGAGCCAGGCCGCCGGCGGTGACCGCGTGATCGCCCCGATCCCCGCCCGGGTGACGCGCGTGCTGGTCTCCCCTGGCGACAAGGTGGCCAAGGGCACGCCGCTGCTGGTACTGGAGGCGATGAAGATGGAGCTTACCCTCTCCGCCCCCGCCGAGGGCGTGGTGGAAAGCATCCGCCATGGCGTGGACGAGATGGTGGAGGAAGGCACGCAACTCGTGACCTTCGCAACGGAGACGGCGTGATGTTCCCCGACCATGTCCGCATCGTGGAGATGGGTCCGCGCGACGGGCTGCAGAACGAGGCACGGCCCGTTTCCGTCGCCACGAAGATCGCGCTGATCGAGGCCCTGGCCGATGCCGGCCTCCGCAGCATCGAGGCGGGCAGCTTCGTCTCTCCGAAATGGGTGCCGCAGATGGCGGGCACGGCGGAGGTGCTGGCCGGGCTCACGCCGCGCCCCGGCGTGGACTACCCCGTGCTGGTGCCGAACCTGAAGGGGCTGGAGGCGGCGCTGGCCGCCGGGGCGCGCGAGATCGCGGTCTTCGGCGCAGCCTCGGAAAGCTTCTCGCGCGCCAACATCAACTGCTCCATCGCCGAAAGCCTGGAGCGCTTCGCCCCCGTGGCGCAACAGGCGCTCGCCGCCGGGCTGCGAGTGCGCGGCTATGTCTCCTGCGTGCTCGGCTGCCCCTATGAGGGCGCCGTGTCGCCGGAGGCCGTGGCGCGCGTCGCCGCCGCGCTGGCCGGCATGGGCTGCTACGAGGTCTCGCTCGGCGACACGATCGGCACGGGCACGCCGCTCGCCGCGCGGCGGATGGTCGAGGTGGTGGCGGAGCGGGTGCCGCTGGAACGGCTGGCGCTGCATTTCCACGACACCTATGGCCAGGCGCTGGCGAATATCCTGGCCTGCCTGGAACTCGGCGTCTCGGTGGTGGACAGCGCCGTGGCCGGGCTGGGCGGCTGCCCCTACGCCAAGGGGGCCTCGGGCAATGTCGCGACCGAGGACGTGATCTACATGCTCGATGGCATGGGCATCGGGACCGGCGTGGACCTTGCCCGCCTCGCCGCAGCAGGACGCATGATCTGCGCGGCGCTGGAACGTGAGCCGGCTTCCAGGGTGGCACGGGCGCTCGCCACCAGAACCAATGAATGGGAGGTCCAGGAACCTCAGGTTCCTGGCGGATAGGGGGTCCGGGGGAAAGGCGGCGCCTTTCCTCCCGGGAGGCCCTCCGGAAGAAGCCAAGAGAGGACAAACAGGATGGGTGCCGGGGAACTCAGCTATGTCCATGGAGCCTGCGAAACCCCGCTGCTGAGCGACACGATCGGGCAGCGACTGGACCGCACAGCCGATACCTGGCCGGACCGGCCGGCGCTGATCGACCGGGGCCAGGGCCTGCGCTGGAGCTGGGCGGAGCTGCGGGAACAGGTGGACCGCCTCGCCGCGGGCTTTCTCGCGCTCGGGCTGCGGCGTGGCGAACGGGTGGGTATCTGGTCGTTGAACCGGGCGGAATGGGTGCTGACCCAGTTCGCCGCGGCGCGGGCCGGGCTGGTGCTGGTGACGATCAACCCGGCCTACCGGCTGCACGAGCTGGAATTCGCACTGAACAAGGTGGGCTGCGCCGCGCTGGTGACGGCGACCGCCTTCAAGACCAGCGACTATGCCGGGATGCTGCGGCAGATCGCGCCGGAGCTGGACAGCGCCACCAGGGGCGGCCTGCGCGCGGCGCGGCTACCGGCGCTGCGGGCGGTGATCCAGCTCGGCGGTCCCGCTTCCTCCACCCCATTGGCCGGCGCCCTGCCCTTCGCCGATGTGCTGGCCCTGGGCGGGGAGCGGGAGCGCGCGGCGCTGCGGGAACTGGGCCCTTCACTGCAATTCGACGACCCCATCAACATCCAGTTCACCAGCGGCACCACCGGCACGCCGAAGGGCGTCACGCTGTCGCACCACAACATCCTGAACAACGGCTATTTCGTCGGACAGGCGATGCGCCTGACCGAAGAGGACCGGATCTGCGTCCCGGTGCCGCTCTACCATTGCTTCGGCATGGTGATGGGCAACCTCGCGGCCCTGACGCACGGCGCCTGCCTGGTCTATCCGGGCGAGGGCTTCGACCCGGTGGCGACGCTGGAGGCGGTGCAGGCGGAACGCTGCACCGCGCTCTATGGCGTGCCGACCATGTTCATCGCCGAGCTCGACCACCCGCGCTTCGCGGAGTTCGACCTGTCCTCGCTGCGCACGGGAATCATGGCGGGCTCCCCCTGCCCCATCGAGGTGATGCGGCGCGTCACCAGCCGCATGAACATGCGCGACCTCACCATCTGCTACGGCATGACCGAGACCAGCCCGGTCAGCTTCCAGAGCGCGGTGGACGACCCGCTGGAACGGCGCGTTTCCACCGTCGGGCGCATCCACCCGCATCTGGAGGTGAAGATCATCGACACCGAGGGGCGGATCGTGCCGCGCGGCCAGGCGGGCGAGCTCTGCACGCGCGGCTATTCGGTGATGCTGGGCTACTGGGACGAGGCGGCGCGGACGGCGGAGGTGATCGACGCGGCGCGGTGGATGCACACGGGCGACCTCGCGACCCTCGACGCGGAGGGCTATTGCAACATCGTCGGCCGGATCAAGGACATGGTGATCCGCGGCGGGGAGAACCTCTATCCGCGCGAGATCGAGGAGTTCCTTTACCGCCATCCGAAGATCCAGGACGTGCAGGTCTTCGGTGTGCCCGACCCCCGCTATGGCGAGGAGCTCTGCGCCTGGATTCGCATCCGGCCGGGCGAGGCGCTGACGGTGGAGGAGGTGCGAGGCTTCTGCGAGGGGCAGATCGCGCACCAGAAAATCCCGAGATATGTTCAGTTCGTTAATGAATTTCCCATGACCGTGACCGGCAAGATCCAGAAATTCCTCATGCGCCGACATATGGAGGAGGAACTCGGCCTGACGCGCCAGGAAACCGCCTGAAGGCCGGCCGGGCGGATTGGTGGGGGATGCCACGATCCCGCTTGCACCGGGGGGCGGCTTCGCCTTAACTCCTGTGCAAGACTGAAAAGACGAGGAAACATCCGGGTGGCCGACTACATCCTGGAGACCGAGGACATGACCAAGGAGTTCCGCGGATTCGCCGCGGTCTCCGGGGTGAACCTGCGCGTGCAACGTGGCAGCATCCATGGTCTGATCGGCCCCAACGGGGCGGGCAAGACGACCTGCTTCAACCTGCTGACGAAGTTCCTCCAGCCGACACGCGGCCGCATCCGCTACAACGGCCGCGACATCACCGCGATGAAGCCCGCCGAGGTGGCCCGGCTCGGCCTCGTGCGCTCCTTCCAGATCTCGGCGGTCTTTCCGCACCTGACGGTGCTGGAGAATGTCCGCCTGGCCCTGCAGCGGGAACGGGGCGGCTCCTTCGACTTCTGGAGGCGCGAATCCGTGCTCACGCGCTATGACGCCCGGGCGATGGAACTGCTGGCCGAGGTCGGGCTGGCCAATGCCGCCGGGCTGACGGCGGGCTCGCTTTCCTATGGCCGCAAGCGGGCGCTGGAGATCGCCACCACCCTGGCGCTGGAGCCCGAGATGATGCTCCTGGACGAGCCTACCGCCGGCATGACGCACGAGGATGTGGACCGCGTCACCGCGCTGGTGAAGCGCGTGGCCGCGGGCCGCACCGTGCTGATGGTGGAGCACAACCTGAAGGTGGTGGAGGGCCTCTGCGACCGGATCACCGTGCTGACGCGCGGGCGCATCCTGGCGGAAGGCCCCTATGCCGAGGTCTCGCGCAACCCGGAGGTCGTGGCCGCCTATCTCGGCACCGATCCCACCATTGCCGGAGGCACCGCCCATGCCGCCTGAGGCGCTGCTGGAGGAACGCCCGGGCTCCGCCGCCCAGGGCGAGACACTGCTGAAGGTGCGCGGGCTGCAGGCCTGGTACGGCGAGAGCCACGTGCTGCACGGCATGGACTTCGACGTGCGGCCGGGCGAGGTGGTGACGCTGCTGGGCCGCAACGGCGCCGGCAAGACCACCACGCTGCGCAGCATCATGGGCCTGGTCGGGCGGCGCAGCGGCTCGGTGGGTTTCGAGGGGCGGGAGCTGATCCGCGCCCGGCCCGACGAGATCGGCCGCGCCGGCATCGCCTATTGCCCGGAGGAGCGCGGCATCTTCGCCGCGCTGAACGTGACCGAGAACCTGATGCTGCCCCCGGTGGTGCGGCCGGGCGGGCTCGACATCCCGACCATCCATACGCTCTTCCCGAACCTGAAGGAGCGGGCGAACAGCCCAGGCACCAAGCTCTCGGGCGGCGAGCAGCAGATGCTGGCCATCGCGCGCATCCTGCGCACCGGCGCGCCGCTGCTGCTGCTGGACGAGCCGACCGAGGGGCTGGCGCCGGTGATCGTGCAGCAGATCGGCGCCACGATCCGCGAGATCAAGGCACGCGGCTTCACCGTGCTGCTGGTGGAGCAGAACTTCCGCTTCGCCCAGACCGTGGCCGACCGGCACTACGTGGTCGAGCATGGGAAGGTGGTGGACAGCTTCCGCAACGACGAGCTCGCCAGCGCGGCGGAGCGGCTGCAGGAATATCTCGGCGTCTGACCCCTGCCCCGCCCGGTTCACCGGCGGGGCGGATGCAGGAAACGGGCGGCAGCGCCGCCAGAAACCAACGAAAGCCAGGGAAACCCAGGAAATGACCTTCTCCCGCCGCACGACCCTTCTCGGCGCAGCGACCCTGCCCGCCCTGGGCCTGCTGCCCTTCCGTCCGGCCCGGGCACAGGCCGGGGGCACGATCAAGATCGGCGTGCTGAACGACATGTCCGGCGTGTACCGCGACATCTCCGGCCCCACCTCCGTCGCCTGCGTGCGCCAGGCGGTGCAGGACAGCGGCATCGAGGCCAAGGGCGTGAAGGTCGAGGTCGTGGCCGCCGACCACCAGAACAAGCCGGATGTCGGCGCCAACGTCGCCCGCCAGTGGTTCGACCAGGATGGCGTGGACATGATCATCGACGTGCCCAACAGCGCCGTGGCGCTGGCGGTGAACAGCGTCGTGCGGGAGAAGAACAAGGTCTATGTCAACTCCACCGGCGGCACGACGGAGCTGACCGGCGGCCAGTGCTCGCCCAACACCATCCACTGGACCTACGACACCTACATGCTCGCTAAGTCCACCGGCGGGGCGATGGTGAAGCAGGGCGGCGATAGCTGGTATTTCATCACCGCCGACTATGCCTTCGGCCATGACCTGGAGAGGAACACCACGAACTTCGTGAAGGAGGCCGGCGGCAAGGTGCTGGGCTCGGTGCGCCACCCGTTGCAGAGCACCGACTTCTCCTCTTTCCTCCTCCAGGCGCAGCAGAGCCGGGCCAAGGTGATCGGCCTCGCCAATGCCGGCACCGACACGATCAACGCGGTGAAGCAGGCGGCCGAGTTCGGCGTCACCCGCCGCGGCACCAAGATCGCCGTGCTGCTGATGTTCATCAACGACGTGCACGGGCTGGGGCTGAACGCCGCCCAGGGGCTGGTCTGCACCGAGAGCTTCTACTGGGATCTGAACGACCGCACCCGCGCCTTCACCAGCCGGGTGAAGGGTTCGCTGAACGGCAACATGCCCGCCATGTCGCATGCCGGCTGCTATGCGGGTGCGCTGCACTACCTGAAGGTGGTGGCCGAGATGGGCGCCGCCGCCGCCAAGGCCTCGGGCGTGGAGACGGTGAAGCGCATGAAGGCCATGCCGACCGACGACGACTGCTTCGGCGCGGGCAAGATCCGCGAGGACGGGCGCAAGCTACACCCGGCCTATCTCTTCGAGGTGAAGGCGCCGGGCGACAGCAAGGGTCCCTGGGACTACTACAAGCTGCTGGAAACCACCTCGGCCGAGGATGCCTGGCGGCCGCTCTCGGCCGGCGGCTGCCCGCTCGTCCGCTCCTGATCCCTGAAGGGGAGGGCGGCGCGCCGCCCTCCCCCCGCGTCCCGAGAGGCACAAGATGGAAGACCTGTTGTTCCAGTTGGAGATGGGCCTGCCGCAGATCGTCCTGGGCCTCGTGAACGGCGCCTTCTACGCGCTTCTGTCACTGGGCCTGGCTGTGATCTTCGGCATGCTGCACGTCATCAACTTCGCCCATGGGGCGCAGTTCATGATGGGCGCCTTCGTCGCCTGGATGCTGCTGAACTGGCTGGGCATCGGCTACTGGCCCGCGCTGATCCTCTCGCCCCTCATCATGGGCGTGCTGGGGGTGGTGATCGAACGGCTGCTGATCCGCCGCGTGCAGGGGGCGGACCCGCTCTACGGGCTGCTGCTGACCTTCGGCCTCGCCCTGATGATCGAGGGCATCTTCCGGCAGTATTTCGGCTCCTCCGGCATGCCCTATGCACCGCCCGCCTCGCTGACCGGCATGCCGCTCGATCTCGGCTTCATGATCCTGCCGATGTACCGCGCCTGGGTGGTGGTGGCCGCGCTGATCCTGTCGCTGGGCACCTGGCTGGTGATCGAGAAGTCGCGCCTGGGCGCCTATCTGCGCGCCGCGACCGAGAACGCCTCGCTGGTGCAGGCCTTCGGCGTGAACGTGCCGCGCCTCGTCACCCTGACCTATGCCGGCGGCGTGGCGCTGGCGGCGCTGGCGGGCGTGCTGGCGGCGCCGATCTATTCGGTGAACCCGCAGATGGGCTCCAGCCTCATCATCACCGTCTTCGCCGTGGTGGTGATCGGCGGCATGGGCTCGATCCTGGGCTCGGTGGTCACCGGCTTCGCCTTGGGGCTGGTGGAGGGGATGACCAAGGTCTTCTACCCCGAGGCGGCTTCCACCGTGATCTTCGTCGTCATGGCGATCGTGCTGCTGGTGCGGCCCGCCGGCCTGTTCGGGAGGGCCTGACCCCCATGTCCGCCAGTTCCACCGCGCCGCGCGACCTGACCACGCCGCCCGCCATGCCGGGCCTGCTCGGCTTCAGCCGGGGCCAGGGCATCGCCCTGGTCCTGCTGGTCGCCTTCCTGCTGGCGGGGCCCTTCATCCTCTACCCCGTCTTCCTGATGAAGCTGCTCTGCTTCGCCCTCTTCGCCTGCGCCTTCAACCTGCTGATCGGCTATGTCGGCCTGCTCTCCTTCGGCCATGCCGCCTTCTTCGGCATGGGCGGCTACCTCGCCGCCCATGCGGCCAAGGTCTGGGGGCTGACGCCGGAGATCTCGATCCTCGCCGGCGGCGTCGTCGGCGCCGTGCTGGGCCTGCTCTTCGGCTGGCTGGCGATCCGGCGGCAGGGCATCTACTTCGCCATGATCACCCTGGCCCTGGCGCAGATGGTCTTCTTCTTCTGCCTCCAGGCGCCCTTCACCCATGGCGAGGACGGCATCCAGTCCGTGCCGCGCGGGCGCCTCTTCGGGCTGATCGACCTTTCGCCGGACATGACGATGTACTGGCTGGTGGCGGCGGTCTTCCTGATCGGCTTCCTGCTGATCCACCGCATCGTCCATTCGCCCTTCGGCCAGGTGCTCAAGGCGATCCGCGAGAACGAGCCCCGCGCCACCTCACTCGGCTACCGCGCCGACGACTACAAGCTGATGGCCTTCGTGCTCTCGGCGGCGCTGTCCGGCGTCGCGGGCGGCACCAAGGCCCTGGTCTTCGGCATCGCCACCCTCACCGACGTCCATTGGTCGATGAGCGGCGAGGTGGTGCTGATGACCCTGCTTGGCGGCCTCGGCACGCTGTTCGGCCCGGTGGTCGGCGCCTCGGTGATCGTGGCGATGCAGAACTACCTCGCCCCCTTCGGCGCCTGGGTGACGGTGATCCAGGGCGCCATCTTCGTCGTCTGCGTCGTCGCCTTCCGCGCCGGCATCGTCGGCGAGATCGGGCGACTGCTGAAGACGAAGCTCTGAGGCTGTGCGTGGCGCCGTCCGGGGGAACGAGGCGTCGGCTGACACCGGATCGCGCCGGAGAGCCATGCTCTCCGGGGGCGTCGCGGTCTGTCGCCGGAGCTGTCGCCCCCCGCCCGCATGGGCCGGGGTCTTTCGCCCTACCTGCGATCCCGGTTTTTAGGGCTTTAGGATTTTAGGATTTTATCCCTTTATTCGTTTGAATGGATGCGGGACCACTACCCCTTGGCACACGCGGATGCTGCCCAGGTTCGCACCTCCAGGGACCGGCGGCATAGCGGCGAAATGTTGATTATATTCCTATAGCCGAAGCCGCTTTCCGGAAGCAAGAGACATCGGGCGCTCGGCGGGCCCGGACCTTCGGACTGACGCTCACCGCGCGTGCCAGCTCATCGGGTCCAGGGCGCGCAGCGTCCTGGCGGTGAGGGGGTTCCGGGGAGAGAGGCGGAGCCTCTCCCCCGGGGGGCAGGCCCAGGGAGCACGGCGGCGCCTTCATCCCCGCGCCGCCGGGCGCAGATGCTCCGCCAGGAAATCCACCAGCACGCGGATGCGGGCCGGCATGGTGGCACCACCGACGAAGACCGCGTGGATGCTTTCCCGGTCCTGCGGGTTGTATTCCTCCAGCAGCGGCACCAGCCGCCCGGCGGCGATCTCGTCATCGATATGGAAATGCCCGACGCGGGTGATGCCGACACCCTGCAGGGCGAGCTGCACCAGCGTTTCGCCGTTGTTCGCGGTCATGTTGCCGGAAACCCGCATCAGATGGTCCCGCCCGCCCTCGCGGAAGGGCCAGCCCGGCTCGATGCGGCGGAAGCTGAAATCCAGGCAGTTGTGCCGGGCGAGGTCGGCCGGCACGCGCGGCACCCCGGCCCGGGCGAGATAGGCGGGCGAGGCCACCACGCTGCGCCCGGTCTCCCCCAGCTTCCGGGCGGACAGCGGGCTGTCGGCCAGCGGGCCGAAGCGGATCGCGACATCGGCGCGGCCGCCCAGCACATCGACGATCTGGTCGTTGATGTCGATCTCCACGCTGATGCCGGGATAGCGCTCCACGAAGGCCCCCAGCAGCGGCACGATCACCATCCGCCCATGCGCCATGGAGGTGCTGACCCGCACCCGCCCGCGCGGCGAGGCCTGGTCGGCGATGCCGCTCTCCACCTCGTCGAGGTCGGAGAGGATGCGGGTCGCGGCGCGGGCATAGGCCTCCCCCTCGGCGGTCAGGCGCAGCCGCCGCGTCGTGCGCAGCAGCAGGCGCACGCCCAGCCGCGCCTCGATGCGGGCGACGATGCGGCTGACCGCGGAGGGGGTGAGGCCCAGCGCGCGGGCGGCGCCCGACAGGCTGCCTTCCCGCGCCACCATGGCGAAGGCCTCCATCTCGCCCGCCCGGTCCACCCTCTCACGCGGCATCTGTGCCTCCGGCGCAAAGATCCTGGTCCGCCGCCCCTACTACCGCACCGCACCAGGGCCATCCAAGTGCCGGGCCGGACCATTTCCCGGACCCAACCGCATGAGCCTCAACCCCCCTCTCCTGGCGCTGGCCGTCGGCGCCTTCGGCATCGGTGTCACGGAATTCGCCCCGATGGGCATGCTGCCGGTGATCGCCGGCGACCTCGGCGTTTCCATCCCGGCGGCGGGGCTGCTGGTCAGCGCCTATGCGATGGGCGTGCTCCTCGGCGCCCCGCTCATGACGCTCGCCTTCGCCCGGATGCCGCGCCGGCGCCTGCTGATCGGGCTGATGGGCATCTTCACCCTGGGCAACCTGCTTTCCGCGGTGGCCGGCGGCTATTCCATGTTGCTCCTCGCCCGCGTCGTCACATCCTTCAACCATGGCGCCTTCTTCGGCGTGGGCGCGGTGGTGGCGGCCGGTCTCGTCCCGCCCGAACGGCGCGCGGCGGCGGTGGCCGCCATGTTCTCCGGCCTGACCATCGCCACGATCGGCGGCGTGCCGCTGGCCGCCTGGGTGGGCGAGGCGGTGGGCTGGCGGATGGCCTTCTGGGGCATCGCGGCGGTGGGCGTCCTCGCGATGATCGCGCTGCGCCTGTCCCTGCCGCCGCTGCCGGCCGAGGCCGGGGCGGACATGCGGGCGGAGCTGCGGGTGCTGCGGCGCGGGCCGGTGCTGGCCGCGCTGGGCCTGACCGTGCTGGGCGCCAGCGCCATGTTCACCGTCTTCACCTATATCGCCCCCATCCTGCGCCAGGAGGCCGGGGCGGACTCGGGGTTCGTGACTGCCATGCTGGTCGTTTATGGCCTCGGCCTGGCCGCCGGGAACTGGCTGGGCGGCCGCCTCGCCGACCGCTCCATGGACGGCACGCTGATCGGCGCCCTGGCCGCGCTGGTCGTGCTGCTGCTGTTCTTTGCCGCCGGGATGCGCTGGGAGGTTGCCGCGGCGCCGCTGATCTTCCTTTGGGGCGTGGCCAGCTTCGCCATCGTCCCGCCGTTGCAGACGCGGGTGGTGGCCACCGCCGCGGAGGCGCCGAACCTCGCCTCGGCGATGAATATCGGTGCCTTCAACCTCGGCAACGCGATCGGCGCGGCGCTCGGCGGCGGCGTGATCGATGCCGGCCTCGGCTATCCGGCGGTCTCGGTGGCCGGCGCGGCCATGGCGGCGGCCGGGCTCGCCATGCTGCTGCTCCTGCGCCGCCGGCGGCCGGTCCCCGCCCCGGAACTGGCCCGGGCCTGCGGCTGAACGGCATGGGGCCAATGGTAGGGGGCCAATGTATAGGGAGGTTCCCGGTCCTCCCCGGCCCTCATCCCAGCAAGGCAGTGCTGCCGAGGACGGCGATCCCGGAATCCTGGAACCCCTCCATGGCGGCTTCCAGCGTGTCGCCTCCGCCGGGCAGCGGCGCGGCGATGCCGCGGCAGGCGTCGAGGATCACCACGGCCTCGAAACCCTGCGCCGTGGCATCCCGCGCCGTGGCGGCGACGCAGAAATCCGTGGCCAGACCGCACAGGAAGACGCGCCGCACGCCCAGGGCGCGCAGGTAGCCGGCCAGCCCCGTGCCGGTTTCGCGGTCGTTCTCGGTGAAGCCGCTGTAGCTGTCCACCTCCCGCCGCATCCCCTTGCGGAAGATCGCCTGCAAGGGGCGCGTTTCCAGCGCCGGATGCAGGGCCGCACCGGGCGTGCCCTGCACGCAATGATCTGGCCACAGCGTCTGCGGGCCATAGGGGAAGTCCACCATCTCGAAAGGCGCGCGTCCGGGGTGCTGGCTGGCGAAGGAGAGATGGCCCGGCGGATGCCAGTCCTGCGTCGCCACCACCCGCCCGAAGCGCGGCATCAGCGCATTGGCCAGCGGCAGGATCCCGTCGCCGCCCGGGACGGGCAGCGCGCCACCCGGCATGAAGTCGGGCTGCATGTCCACCACGATCAGGACATCGGTTTCCGGGTTCGGCGAGAGCGGCGGCGCGGACATGCGGCCAGCTTCCCGCGCGCGGCCCCGGCCGTCCAGCTTCCGGGCGGACGCCCCTGGAAAGGCCTCCAGGCGCGCGGGGACCCCGCCCTTTCCGGACCGCCGGTGGCTCCCGGCCTCCTGCCGCCCGGGAGGGCCATCCCGGCCGGTCGGAGCAATTCCGGCAACTCCTTCATGGCCTCCGGCGCACGCAAATTACGGCGTCCCGGCTATCCATGGAATTTTCCGTCGCGGCACTCGTGACGCATCCGGAAGCATGGAAAGCCCTCGTCCAGGCCCAGGATCGCATCCGTGCCATGCCGCATGCGCGAAGCGGCTGGCTTTCGCGGGCGCGCGGACCTCAATAGGAAGGAAGGAGAGGTTACCGGTTGAGGGGTTCGGACGATGGACGACGTGGCCAAGATGACGCCCAAGGATTCGCGCACCGCGCGCGTCACGGCGGAGGAGGCTCTCGCCCTCCATGCCGAGGGCAAGCCGGGCAAGCTGGAGATCCGGCTGACCAAGCCGCTGATCACCGCGCGCGACCTCAGCCTCGCCTATTCGCCCGGCGTGGCCGAACCCTGCCTGCACATCCACCGCGACCCGGCGCTCGCCTATGACTACACGGCCAAGGGCAACATGGTGGCGGTGATCTCCAACGGCACCGCCGTGCTCGGCCTGGGCAACCTGGGCGCGCTCGCCTCCAAGCCGGTGATGGAGGGCAAGGCCGCCCTGTTCAAGCGCTTCGCCGACGTGGACGCGGTGGACCTGTGCCTGAACACCGAGGACGTGGACGAGTTCGTCAACTGCGTGCGCTTCCTGGGCCCCTCCTTCGGCGGCATCAACCTGGAGGACATCAAGGCGCCGGAATGCTTCGTCATCGAGCAGCGCCTGCGCGAGCTGATGGACATCCCGGTCTTCCATGACGACCAGCACGGCACCGCCATCGTCGCCGCCGCCGGCCTCATCAACGCCTGCCACCTGACGGGCCGCGACCTGAGGACCACGAGGCTGGTGATCAACGGCGCCGGCTCCGCCGCCATCGCCTGCGCCGAGTTGGTGAAGGCGATGGGCATGCGCCCCGAGAACATCACCATGTGCGACACCAAGGGGGTGCTGTACCGGGGCCGCACCAACGGCATGAACCAGTGGAAGTCGGCCTATGCCATCGACACCGCGGCCCGCACCCTGTCGGACGCCATGGCCGGGGCGGACGCCTTCTTCGGCCTGTCGGTGAAGGGCGCGGTGACGCAGGACATGGTCCGCTCCATGGCGGACAAGCCGATCATCTTCGCCATGGCCAACCCGGACCCGGAGATCACCCCGGACGAGGCCAAGGCCGCCAAGCCCGACGCCATCGTCGCCACCGGCCGCTCCGACTATCCGAACCAGGTCAACAACGTCCTGGGCTTCCCCTTCATCTTCCGCGGGGCGCTGGACGTGCGGGCCAGCACCATCAACGACACCATGAAGGTCGCCGCCGCCGAGGCGCTGGCCATGCTGGCGCGCGAGGACGTGCCGGAAGAGGTCGCCGCCGGCAGCGCGCTGCGCTTCGGGCCGGAATACATCATCCCCAACGCCTTCGACCCGCGCCTGATCTCCCATGTCTCGCCCGCCGTGGCGAAGGCGGCGATGGAGAGCGGCGTGGCGCGCCGCCCGATCGAGGACCTGCGCCGCTACACCCGCATCCTCGCCGGGCGCCTGGATGCGGCGGCGGGGGCGCTGGAGGCGATCACCGAGCGCGTGCGCGCCAACCCGAAGCGCGTCGTCTTCGCCGAGGGCGAGGAGGAGAAGGTGCTGCGCGCCGCCATCGCCTTCCGCAACGCGGGCTATGGCACGCCGGTGCTGGTGGGGCGGGAGGACCGCATCATGGCCACCGCCGGAGCGCTCGGCCTGCCGCTCCCCGACGGCGTGGAGATCCACAACGCCGCCCTGTCCGACAGCAACCGGCGCTATGCCGAGTACCTGTACGAGCGCAAGCAGCGCCAGGGCTTCCTGTTCCGTGACTGCCAGCGCGCGGTGAACCAGGACCGGCACGTTTTCGCCGCCTGCATGGTGGCGCTGGGCGATGCCGATGCCATGGTGACGGGCACCACCCGCTCCTATATCGAGACGCTGAAGGGCGTGACCATGGCGCTGGGCAAGGCGCCGGCGCCGGAGGGCACCGAGGAGAGCGTGCTCTTCGGCCTGACCATGATGCTGACCCGCGCCCGTGGCACGGTGCTGATCGCCGACACGGCGATCCATCCGCGCCCGGACGCGGCAACGCTGGCCGCCATCGCCACCCAGTCCGCCGCCGCGGCGAAGCGGCTGGGGCTGGAGCCGCGCGTGGCCTTCCTCAGCTTCTCGAACTTCGGCGACGCGCGCACCTCGGTCCCCACCAATCTCCGCGATGCCGTGAAGCTGCTGGACGAGCGCAAGGTGGACTTCGAGTATGACGGCGAGATGACCGCCGATGTGGCGCTCGATCCCGCGCTGCGCTCCCTCTACCCCTTCTGCCGCCTGAACGGCCCGGCGAACGTGCTGATCATGCCGGGGCTGCACGCCGCCCATATCCTCAGCAAGGCGGCGCCGCGCCTGACCAGCGCCACCACCATCGGCCCGGTGCTGATGGGGCTGGAGAAGCCGGCGCAGATCGTGCCCATCTCGGCCGGCGTGAACCAGATCCTGGACATGGCCTGCCTGGCCGCGCACGACGCCATCGCCCGCTGAGGGAGGGCGCCGGGCGGGCCTCCGTCCCGGCGCCGCCTTTCCCGGGCGGCGGCCACGAAAAACCCCCGGCCTGGATGTCCAGGCCGGGGGTTTTTCGTGTTCCGGCCATGGTGCCGCGATGGGATGCGGCAGACTGGCCGGATGGCTTGGCGAGACTCAGAAGTTCTGCAGGCTCGCCATCTGGACGGGCCGGACCTCGACCATGACGACACCGGCATTGATCATGCCCAGCGTCTCGGCAGTGGCCGGGCTCAGGTCGATCACGCGGTTGCCGACATAGGGGCCCCGGTCCTCGATCTTCACCGTCGCGGTGCGGCCGTTCGCCAGGTTCGTCACCTGTACGGTCGTGCCGAGCGGCAGCGTCCGGCTCGCCGCGGAATTGGAATCCCGGTCGAAACGCTCGCCATTGGCCATCTTCCGGCCATGGAAGCGGTCGGCATAATAGGAGGCTGGACCACGCTGGACCTTCATCCCCTTCCGAGCGGAAACGGCGGGCTCAAGGCGCATCACCACTTCCTCAGGTCCTTCGCTCGCCCGGGCCATGCCCGGCGCAACCGACAGGGCCACCCCCAGACCCAGGCACGCTGCCAGCACTGTCTTACCTCTCACGCCCCTACGCTGCTCCTCTGTCGCGCGGGGGTGGGCATGGCGGGTTTAAATTTATCGCGCAATCTTGAAACGTAAAAACGTTTCTGATCCGATTTTAATATCGAAGCCGTTTCATTGAGCGGCGCGGATGATGATTCCCGCGGAAGTTGAGATGCAGCCCCGCACGGAAAGCCTGAGATGGGGGGTGTCGCCAGGGTCGATCGGCAGGGGCCAGACGCCCTGTCCCGCGAAGGGCGGCAGATCCACGAAACGGTCCAGGAGCCCCTGGCCGGGCTCGTAATCCATCGGCAGCGGCTCGTGCCCGGCCGCCCTCAGGCGGCGTGCCAGCTCCTCCAGGTGCCGGCGCCGGAAGAGCACGGTCCTGCCCTTCTCCACCCCCGGCCCCTCGTCGAGCATGTTGAACTCCGTGGTATGCACGGCGATGCCTCCGGGCTTCAGGCAGCGCATGGCGCGCAGCACGAAATCCAGCCCGGCCTCCACCGTGCCCAGATGCTCGAAGGAGCAGACGGACCAGACGAAATCGAACCCGCCCCGCATCAGCTCCTCCGGGATGCGGGCCATGTCCACGGGGCGGAAATCCACCCGCGCCTCGAAATCCTCGCGCCCGATCAGATGGGGGTGGAACAGGTGCTCCCGCGCCGACAGGTGCTGCGCGGTTCGGATCCATTCCCGGGCGCGCGGGTCGCCCGCCGGCAGGTCGGTGGCCAGGACCTCCACCCCGTCGGCGGCGAAGATGCAGGGCAGCAGCTCCTCCCCCACCGCGAAGCCCAGGCCGCGCCGCCCCGGCGCCAGCATCCCGGCCTCCCAGAGAGCCTGGGGGACGAAGCAGTCCTCCCAGACCTTGCGGTGATAGAGGGGGGCGATGCGCTGCCGGGCGCACCAGTGGTGCAGCCAGGGCGCCTCGATATCGGCCTGCCGGCACAGGCGCCCGGTCAGCCCGGCGGGCTGCGGCGTCTCCGGCGCCGGCACGCCATAGCCGGCCAGCCCCGCCTCATAGGCCTGGCGGGCCAGGAGGGAGCCGAGGACCTTGGTGTTCCAGGCGGCCAGCGCGGCCTCGCGCCGGCGTACCCGGCCCATCGACAACCAGCGAAACACCCGGGGCCTACCCTCGCTCTTTCAGAAGCGCCTGTGTGCCTGTTTCACGCCTGGCGGGAAAGTCCACCCGGGATTCCTCGCGCGACACGCTCCATGCGCCTGAGCCGTCTTTTCCGGCTCTGGGCCGGGTGGGCCCGCCCGACGCATCCCGATACCGTGCCGACGGCGGTCATCCGGGCTTGGCGCCGCTCCCGCGGCCACCTTCGGGGTGACCGTGCCTGCCTCCGGACGGAAGCCGCCGGGGATCAGCGGCTCGGATAGGCCCGGGGATAGGTGATCTGGTCCGGCGGGCCCGGCGCGCGGATCGGGCCGCTGCGGCCACAGGCGGCGAGCGCCAGGGAGGCCGCCAGCAGGAGCAGGGCGGTCCGCATCATGCGAGCCGCGCCTTCCATTCCGCCGCCATGGCCGCGACATTGGCCGGGGCCGTGCCACCATAGGAGGTGCGGGAATTCACCGAGGCCTCGACGCTCAGTACGTCATAGACGCCCTGGTGGATGCGCGGCTCGGCGCTGCGCAGTTCCTCCAGCGAGAGGCCGGCGAGGTCCACGCCCCGCTTCTCCGCGAGCGCGACGAGGCGGCCGGTGACGTGGTGCGCGTCCCGGAAGGGCAGCTTCAGCTCCCGCACCAGCCAGTCGGCGAGGTCGGTGGCGGTGGAGAAGCCGGCCCCGGCGGCGGCCTTCAGCCGCGCCGCGTCCGGCTGCATGTCCCGCACCATCCCGGCGGTGGCGGCCAGCGACAGGGACAGGGAGGCGGCGGCGTCGAAGATGCCTTCCTTGTCCTCCTGCATGTCCTTGCCATAGGTCAGCGGCAGGCCCTTCATCACCGTCAGCAGCCCGACCAGCGCCCCGGTGATGCGGCCCGGCTTGGCCCGCACCAGCTCCGCCGCATCCGGGTTGCGCTTCTGCGGCATGATCGAGGAGCCGGTGGTGTAGGCGTCGGTGAGCCGGACGAAGCCGAAATACGGGTTCGTCCAGATCACGAACTCCTCGGCCAGCCGCGAGAGGTGCACGGCGCAGATGGCGCAGGCCGAGAGGAACTCCAGCGCGTAGTCGCGCGAGGCCACCGAATCCAGGCTGTTGCGGGTGGGGCCGTCGAAGCCCAGCGCCGTGGCCGTCATGTGCCGGTCGATCGGGAAGCCGGTGCCGCAGAGCGCGGCGGCGCCGAGTGGGCTCTCGTTCATCCGGGCGCGGCAGTCGGCGAGGCGCCCACGGTCGCGCGACAGCATCTCGACATAGGCCAGCAGGTGGTGCCCCAGCGTGGTGGGCTGCGCCGGCTGCAGGTGGGTGAAGCCCGGCATCACCGTGGCGGCGTGTTCCGCTGCGCGATCCGTCAGGGCGCGCATCGTGTCGGCGATCTGCGCGTCCAGCCCGTCGATGGCGTCGCGGGTCCAGAGGCGCACGTCCAGCGCCACCTGGTCGTTGCGCGAGCGGGCCGTGTGCAGGCGCTTGCCGGCCTCCCCGATGCGCTCGGTCAGGCGGGCCTCCACATTCATGTGGATGTCTTCCAGCGCCTCGGAGAAGGGGAACTCGCCCCGCTCGATCTCCCCGGCGATGGCCTCCAGCCCGTCGCGGATGCTAGTCTCGTCCTCCGGGGAGATGATCCCCACATGGGCGAGCATGGCGGCATGGGCGAGGCTGCCGCGGATGTCCTGGCGCCACATCTCGCGGTCGAAGCCGATCGATGCGTTGATGGCCTGCATGACCGCCGAGGGGCCGCCCGCGTAGCGGCCGCCCCACTGACTGTTGCTGTTGCTGGACACGAGTGGAGGACTTCCCGTGCTGAGGATCGGACGCCGCCAAGCCCTTTTCGCCACGCTGACGGCCGGGACCTCGGCAGGGGCAGTGTTGAGCATGGCCCTCCCGCCCCGTCCAGCCTTCGCGCAAGGATCATCCCCGTTGGGGCAACTGGTCGAGGGGCCGCCCCGGGCGCTGCCGGAGCTGTCCTTCACGGATGAGGAGGGCGCACGGAAGACGGTGGCCGATTTCGCCGGCAAGGGGCTGGTGGTGAATTTCTGGGCCACCTGGTGCGCGCCTTGCGTGGAGGAGATGCCCTCCCTCGACCGGCTGCAGGAACTGGTGGAGCGGGAGGGCATCCTGGTCCTGCCGCTTTCCTCCGACCGGGGCGGCGCCTCACAGGTGCGCGGCTTCTATGCCCGCACCCGGGTGAGGAACCTGGATATCTGGCTGGACCCCCAGGGCGCGGCCGGGCGGGCGCTGGGCGTGCGCGGGTTGCCGACCACGCTGGTGCTGGACCGGCAGGGGCGCGAGGTGGCCCGGTTGGAAGGCTCCGCCGACTGGAGCGCGCCGGGGAAGCTGGAGGCCATCCGCCGGCTGCTCGCCGCCCCGGCGCCGGAGCGTCCCACTTCCACGTGAGGCATCCCCCGCCCCGGCATCCCGGCGGGGGCGCGAACGTCTTCATGGGTACAACCACGCAAGGAGAAGGCGAGGCGATGGCCGAACCCGAGGTGAAGGTCGCGGGCGACAGCGAGGCCGCCGTGGCCCTGGCCCTGCTGCAACTCATCATGAAGTCGGAGCCGGACCCGTCGCGGTGCGACCGGGACTGGATCCTGTCCACCTATGCGGACTGCCTCGCCGTCGTGAACGGGGCGGAGGTCGAGTACGAGGACGAGGAAGAGGACGCGGAGGAGGAAGACCGGGAAGGCTGAGCCCCCGGCTTCGCGCGGCATGGCCCCGGCGGATGGCGGCGGGGCCTCCCCCGCCGCCGGCATCAGACCACCTGGTTCCGCAGATCCGCCTCGCCGCGCCAGAGCCGGGCGAGGTTCTCCTCCAGGATATCGAGGACATTGTCCTCGTAGCGCCTTGTTTCCCCGGCGGTATGCGGGGTGACGAAGACGTTCGGCAGGTCCCAGAGCGGCGAGGCTTCCGGCAGTGGCTCCTCCGCCACGCAGTCCAGCGCCGCGCCGGCGATCCGGCCCTCCCGCAGCGCCTCGATCAGCGCCGGTTCGACCACGACCTTGCCGCGCGCCACGTTCACCAGATGGGCCGAGGGCTTCATCAGCGACAGCGCTCCGGCATCGATCAGCCCCTCCGTTTCCGGCGTCAGCGGGCAGGTCAGCACCACGAAATCGGCACGCGGCAGCAGGGACTTCAGCGCCGCCGTGGCATGCACCTCGTCCGCCCCGTTGGCCCCCGCCGAGGGATCGCGCCGCAGGCCGATGACATGCATGCCGAAGGCCCTGGCCAGCCGCGCCAGCCGCCCGCCGATGCGGCCCAGCCCGACGACGAGCATGGTCTTGCCGCCCAGCTCGTCCTCGCGCTTCGCGATCTCCCCGATCATGCCGCGCCAGACATGCTTCGCCTGGTTGTCGCGCGCCATGGGGAACAGCCGGCTGACCGCCAGCACCAGCGCGATGGCGTGCTCGGAGACCGCGTTCGCGTTCACCCCCGCCGCGCTGGCCAGACGCACGCCGCGTTCGCGGAAGGCGGGCTGAGCATACTGGTCCACCCCCGCGCTGATGGACTGCACATAGCGCAGGCGCTCCGTGCGGCTCAGCACCTCGTTGCTCCAGAGGCCCGAGACGACCACCACATCCGCCTCCGGCGCGCGGGCCAGCAGTTCGTCCCGCGTCGCCACCTGGAAGCTGCGGATGCCGGTGCTGCGCGCCTCGAAGCGCTTCTGGATCTGGTAGGCGGGGTGGGCGAAGCAGATGGTCAGCGCGTCCTTGCCGGGAAACATGCGTGAAGCTCCTGTCGGGATCGGGGGGAAAGGGGCGCGGGGGCCAGCCGAAATCGCCGGGCTGCGAAGGGTGCCCCGGCCTTAGCGGAAGCGGGCCGGGGAGAAGGGCGCGACCGGGATCTCGGGTGCCCGCCCGCCCACCATCTGCGCCACCAGCCGCCCGGTGCGCGGCCCGGCCACAAGCCCGACATGGCCATGGCCGAAGGCATGGATCACATCCGGCGAGCGGCGCGAGGGGCCGAGGCAGGGCATGCCGTCCGGCGTCGAGGGGCGATGGCCCATCCAGACCTCCACCCGCTCCGCCGGCAGGTCGCGCGGCAGGCCGGGGAAGGACTTCAACAGGTGGTCGCGCAGGATCTCCGCGCGCCGCCAGTCGGGGGCGGCGTCCAGCCCGGCGATCTCCACCTGCCCGGCGCAACGCAGCCCGCCGCGCGTCAGGGTAATGGCCATCTTGCCGTCCGAGGGCATCAGCGGATAGCGCGGCGCCACCTCCGGATCGCGCAGCACGGCGTGGTAGCCGCGCTCCGTCTCCAGCGGCACGTGGTTGCCCAGCGCGGCGGCGAGGCGCCTGGAATGCGCGCCCGCGCTGATCACCGCCGCGTCGCAGGCGATCTCGCCGGAGGGCGTGCCCACGGCGGTCAGCCGGTTGCCATCGATGCGGAAGCCCGTGGCCGGCAGGCGCAGCAGAACCGCACCCTGCGCCTGGGCCTGCGCCACCAGCGCCGCCACCAGCGCGCCGGGATCGGTGCAGTGGCCGCCTTCCTCGACCAGGGCGCCGAAGCCGTAGCGGCGGGAGAGGTCGGGCTCGCGCTGGTGCAGTTCCTCGGCCGAGAGCTCGACCCAGCGGATGCCGACCTGCCGCCGGATGCGCCAGGCCATGGCCTCCGCCTCGAACTCGGTGCGGGAGGGGTAGATGTAGATGTCGCCGCGCTGCTGGATCAGATCGGCCACGCCGGATTCCTCCGCCAGCCGCCGGTGCAGCGCCGGCGCGTCGTGCAGCAGCGGCTGCATCGCCCGCGCCACGCGCAGCACGCGCTCCTCCGTCCAGCCCGCGGCCAGGTAGCGCGCCAGCCAGGGCGCGACTTTGGGGAAGTATTTCCAGCGGATCGCCAACGGCCCCAGCGGATCGCGCAGATAGCCCGGCACCTTGCGCCAGACCCCGGGGCCGGCCGGCGGGATCACCGACTGCACCGAGAGCCAGCAGCCATTGCCGTAGCTCGCCGCCTGCGGCCCGCCCGGCTCGCCCGGTTCCAGGATCGTCACCCGGTGCCCGTCGCGCAACAGCTCCAGCGCCGAGGCCGCGCCCACGATCCCTGCCCCGATCACCACGACATGTCGACTCATCGGTCTCGCACTTCCATCCGTCGCTCTCTCGGGAGAAGGCTTTGCCTTCCCCCGGACCTTCCACTCGTGGCGCTTTCCGCCGCCGGCGGTTGCGGGCGCCACGCCCGGTCAACCGTGCTTCGCCGGAGCGCCCGTGTCAGATCGGTGCGCCCTCCGGCATGTCGCGCCCGACCGAGAGCGCGCGCGGGTCGAGGAAGCAGTGGATCACGGCGGGCAGGCCGGATTCCACCGCGCGCTCGAAGGCCGGGGCGAATTCCGCCGTGCCGTGCACCGTTTCGCCATGGCCGCCGAAGGCGCGCGCATAGGCGGCGAAATCCGGGTTGCGCAGCTTCGTGGCGGAAACGCGGCCGGGATACTCGCGCTCCTGATGCATGCGGATCGTGCCGTACATGCCGTTGTCGATGACCACGGTGATGCTGGCGATGCCGTGCTGCACGGCGGTCGCGATCTCCTGCCCCGACATCAGGAAGTCGCCGTCGCCCGCGATGCAGAGCGCGATCGCCTCCGGCCGCACGCGCTTGGCCATGATCGCCGCCGGTACGCCATAGCCCATGGAGCCGGAGGTGGGCGCGAGCTGCGTGCCGAGCTGCGAGAAGCGGTAGTGGCGGTGCATCCAGCCCGCGAAGTTGCCGGCGCCGTTGCACAGCGCGCTGTCGCCGGGCAGGCGCTCGCGCAGCCAGGCCATCACCTCGCCATACTGGAAGTCGCCCGGCAGCCGTCGCGGCGTCTCCGACCAGGCGAGGTAGTCGGCATGGCCCTGCCGCGCATCCTCTGCCCAGGGGAGGGAGGCGGGCGGCGCCAGATCGGCCAGCGCGGCGCAGAAGGCGCGCGGGCCGGACTGGATGGCGAGCGTGGGGACGTAGACGCGGCCGAGCTCCTCCGCGCCCGGATGCACATGCACGAGCGTCTGCCTCGGCACGGGGATGTCGAGCAGCGTGTAGGAGGAGGAGGGCATCTCCGACATCCGGCCGCCGAGCAGCAGGATCAGGTCGGCCTCCTTCACCCGCGCCGCCAGCTTCGGCGAGGGGCCGATGCCGAGATCGCCCACATAGAGCGGATGGTCCCAGCGCATCCGGTCGGCGCGGCGGAAGGAGGTGCAGGTGGCGAGGTTCCAGCGCCCGGCGAAGTCGCCATAGGCGTCCACCGCCGCCTGGTCCCAGCCGGTGCCGCCCAGGATGGCCAGCGGCCGCTTCGCCGCGCGCAGCATCTCGCCCAGCCGCGCCATGTCGGCGGGCAGCGGCGCCGCCTGGGCGGGCTCCACGCGCGGCGCGTCGGGCACGTCGGCCGTCTCGACCAGCATGTCCTCCGGCAGGGCGATGACCACCGGGCCGGGGCGGCCCTGCATCGCCACGCGGAAGGCGCGGGACACGATCTCCGGCACGCGGTCGGGCGTGTCGATCTCGGTCGCCCATTTGCACATGCTGCCGAAGACGGCGCGGTAGTCGAGCTCCTGGAACGCCTCGCGCTCCCGCATCTCGCGCGCGATCTGGCCGACGAAGAGGATCATCGGCGTCGAATCCTGCATGGCGATGTGCACGCCGCAGGAGGCGTTGGTGGCGCCCGGCCCGCGCGTCACGAAACAGATGCCCGGACGCCCCGTCATCTTGCCGCAGGCCTCGGCCATGATCGCCGCGCCGCCTTCCTGGCGGCAGGTGATCACGTCGATGCTGGCATCGTGCAGCGCGTCCAGCACGGCGAGGTAGCTCTCGCCCGGCACGCAGGTGACATGCTCCACACCCTGGGCGACGAGCTGATCGACGAGGATCTGCCCTCCGGTACGCGTGGTCATTTCTCGTTCTCCCGCTGGATATGGCGGCAATGCTCAGGCGCCGCCTCGATCAGGTTGTTGCTGGCCTCCGGCGTGCGGAGGGCGGAATGGGCCGGAAGCCGGTCCGGCGCCACATCCGCCGGTGCGTCGCCGGCCTCCACGAAGACCGCCCGCATCGTCACCCTCCCGCCTCTCCGGCGAGCGGCAGCGGTCCGGCCGGCGCCGTCCCTTCCGCCCCCATCACATGCGCCGCCAGGGCGTTGCCCGTGTAGATCTCGGCATAGCCCGCCTTGATGACCTCGGTGATCTGGTCGAGCCGCCGGCCGATATGCCGGCGCAGCAGCGCCTCCGCCGCCTCGCCCTCCCCGCTCGTCACCAGGCGCAGGATCTCCAGATGCTCCCCCTGCGTGCCGCCGCGCCGGTTCTGCATGTCGATCCAGCGCACGAAGCGGATCCGCTCGTTCAGCCCGCGCAGCGCCCGCACCAGCTCCTCGTTTCCGGACAGCGCGGCCAGCCGTTCGTGGAATTCCTCGTCCAGCGAGAGCAGCCGCAGGGCCTGGGCATCGTCCTCCGGCTCGTCGCGGCTGCGTTGGGCGAAATTCCGCAGCGCCTCCAGCGCCTCCGGCGGCGCGCGTTCCGCCGACAGGCGCAGCGCCCCGGTCTCCAGCACGGCGCGGTATTCGTACAGCCGCAGCACCTGCGCCGCATCCAGCGGGCGGACATGATAGCCGCGGTTGGCCGTGGCCAGCAGGAAGCCCTCGGAGGCCAGGCGGTTCAGCGCCTCCCGCAGCGGGGTGCGGCTGACGCCGAAGCGGCGTGCCAGCTCGACCTCGTTGATCCGCTCCCCCGGGCGCAGGTGATAGGCGGCCACCATCGCCTTCAACCGCTCGTGAAGGCGGTCGGCCGATCGCTGGATGGTGGTGGAAAGCGTCACGGGCCGGGCGGTCCTGCAGGTGTGCCTGTCTGCATCCAGAAGTGAATACATTTCCGGGCCACCTGACAAGCCTTTCCTGCCAGCCCAGGATCGGCGCCTTCCGTTCCGCCGCCCAAGGGCGGTGCCTCCGCGACCGACGACAAGGGTCCTGCCATGCCTCCATCCCCCACCCCTCCCTCCGTCCCTACCCTCAGGCCGGACCAGGCGACCGGGAGGCGCCCGGCATGAGGGAGCCGCATTACTTCGAGGATTTCGCGGCGGGGCAGGTCTTCCGCTCGGGGCCCTACCGGATGGAGCGGGACGCCATCATCGCCTTTGCCCGGGAGTTCGATCCGCAGCCCCAGCACCTGGGCGAGGCGGAAGCGGCCCGCAGCCAGTTCGGCCAGCTCGTGGCCAGCGGCTGGCACACCGCCGCCGTCACGATGCGGCTGTTCATCCAGGACGCCCTGCCGCCCATCGCCGGGGGCGGCCAGGGGCTGGGGCTGGAGAACCTGGTCTGGGTGCGCCCGGTCAGGCCCGGCGACGAACTGCATGTGGTGGTGGAGGTGCTCTCGATGCGCCCCTCACGCTCCCGCCCCGACCGGGGCATCATGAAGGCCCGCATCACCACGAAGAACCAGGCGGAGGAGGTGGTGCAGTCCACCATCACCTCGGCCCTGGTGCCGTGCCGCGTGGCGGGCTGAGCCGGACGGTTCCCTCCGCCACCGGCGTGATGCGATGGCCCCCGGCGGACAGCCAGGAGGCGCCGTGGCGATCGGGGTTCAGAACTGCCGCAGGAGGCGGTCGTAGTAGTCCAGCTCCTGCGCCGGGCGTTCGCGCTCCCCGACGCGGCGGCGCAGTTCCTCCTGGATGCGGCGGGTGCGCAGCATCTCGGCCTGATCGGGCACGCGGGTGTCGTTGCCGTCGCTGGCCGAGCCGGCATTCTCGCGCGTGGAGCGGCCGAGCGGGTCCCGGCCGCGGCCCTGGCCGCTCGCTTGGTCCTGGCCCTGGCCGCCATCCTGGCCGTTGCCGGGCTGGTTGCCGGCCATGCCGGGGCCGTCGCCTTCCTCGCCCTCGCCTTCCCCCTCGCCCTGCTGGCCGTCGCCCTGCTGTCCGGGGCCGAACTGGCGGCGCATCGCCTGGGCCATCTGCCGGCCGCCCTCGGTCAGCTCGCGCAGGGCCTGCTGCTGCTGCGCCTGGGAGTCGCGGCCGGACTGGAGGGCCTCGGCGCTTTCGCGCATCGCCTGATCGGCGCGGCCGAGCGGCTCGGGGATCTCCCCGGTCAGGTCGCCGAACTGCTGCATCAGCTCGCCCAGGGCGCGGCGCAGGGCGCGCTGGGTGCGCCCGTCGCGCTGCGCCTCGGCATCGCCGGGCTGCTGGCCGTCACGGCCGGCCTGGGCGCGATCCTGCTGGCTGCCCGGCTGGTTCCGCGCGGGGGGGCTGCGGCTTCCCGGGCGCTGCTGCATGCCGAAGGGCATGGGCCGGTTCGGCGGGTTCTGGCCCATCTGGTCCTGGCCCTCCTCCGCCTCGCTGTCCTGTTCCCGCCGGTGGGCACGGTCCAGCAGCTCCGCCTGCCGCCGCACCATGTCCTGCATCACGCTCATCTGGCCCTGGCCGCGCTGGCGGTTCTGCTGGCGCTGCTGCTCCCGGTCGGCGCGGGCGACGCGGCCTTCCTCCAGGGCCTTGAGCATCTCCTCCATCTCCGCCAGCTCGCGCCGCGCATCCTCCTCGCGCCCCTGGCGGGCGGCGTCCTGCATGCGCTGGGTGCGGCGGTCGAGCTCGCGGTTGTCCAGGCGGCGCGCATCCTCGCGCGGCATGGCCTCGCCGTTCTCGCGGCTCAGCTTCTCCGCCAGGGCCTGGAGATGGCGGTCGATCGCCTCGCGCAGCTCCTGGATGCGCTTCTCGATCTCGGCCCGGCGCTCCGCCTCGCCCTGGTTCGGGTCGCCCTGGTTCGGGTCGCGCTGCTGCAGGGCTTCCTCCAGGGCCTTGCGCGCTTCCGCGAGGGCGCGGGCGGTGCGGTCGGTCCGCCCTTCCTCCAGCGCCAGGGCGGTGTCCCAGAGGATGGCCTGGGTCTCGTCCACCGCATCGGGGCGGCGGTCCCGGATCAGGCGGCTGCGGGCGGCGCTCAGCGCCAGGAAGATGGTGGTGTCGTCGTCGAAGGCCTCCGGCGAGGACAGGACGCCCTCCAGCCCGGCCACGACGGGCGCGCGGACCTGCGGCGACAGGGAAAGCATGCGCCGGAACTGGATCAGCAGCTTCGCCACGGGATGGTTGAAGGGGCGCTCCGGCAGGATGAGCGTCATCTCCTCCGAACGGCCTTCCTGGCCGGCGCCGTCGCGCGCCACCAGCCGCAACTGCACCGGCAGTCCCGCCCAGGGATGGGCGCTGAGATCGGGCTGGGCGGTGCCGCGCTGCTGGCGCGGGTTGCTGCCGGACAGGGTGAGCGGCACGGTCAGGGGCTCGGCGTCCGGGCGGGCCTCCAGGCGGATCTCGGCCCGCGCGGCGGCGACGCCCCAGTCATCCTCGGCGGTCCAGGGCAGGCGCAGCGCATGACCACGCGGCGCCGGGCCGGGCGGCTCGGCGAAGGCGATGCTGGGCGGGGCGTCGGCCTGGACCGAGACCTCCCAGCCGGCGATCTCGGCGCCGTCGCGGCGGATGGCGAGGCGGCCGCCATTCTCCAGCGGCGCCTCGATGCCGAAGCTGTCGCGGTCCAGCATCTCGAAGCCGCGGTCCTTGCCGCCCAGGCGCAGCTCCGGCGTGCCGCCCTGGCCGCCGGACAGGGCGACGCGCAGCGCGGAGCCGGCGGGGACGCTGAAGCCGGGGCTGCCCGGCTGCAGGAAGAGCGGAGCGACGCCGGTATAGCCGGGCGGCGTCACCCAGGCCTCCAGCCGCAGGCCGGGGACCGGGGCGGGCTGGCCCAGGCTGGGCAGCAGGGCGCGGCGGATGCGCTCGCCGGCCTCGTCGCCCGCCACCACGAAGCCCGCCGCCAGGGCCACCACGAGGCCGAGGCGCAGCGCCCGACGGTCGCGCGCCGGCAGGCCGGGCCGGGGCGCGCCGACGCGCAGGTCGCGGAGCCGTGCCGCCTGCCGGGCGAGATGGGCCTGCCACAGTGCCAGGGCGGCGGGATCGTCGCCGGCGGGGCGGTCGCCCAGCGTGGCGAGGGGGCGGTGGCGCAGGCCGGAGGCGGATTCGATGCGGCGGTCGGCCGCCGCCGGGGCCGGGGCGGCGAAGCCGCGCGTGGCGCGCCAAGCGGCCCGGGCCAGGGCGGCGGCGAAGCCCAGCAGGAGGAGCAGATGCGCCCAGAGGGGCACATGCAGGAAGAGGCCGCACAGGGCGACCACGAGGAAGAGGCCCAGCACGCCGAGCACCGGCCAGGCCCGGGGCCAGAGGGCTTCCCAGAGCAGGGCCAGCCGCGCGAGGCGGCGCTGGCGGTTCAGCCTCCGGGAAACGCCCTCTGGCAGATCGGTCATCCCATCCACTCCGGCAGACGCTGGTGGGCCAGCAGGTCGTCGAGGCTCTGGCGTTCGCGCACCAGGGCCCAGCGCGCCCCGTCCACCAGCACCTCGGCGGCGAGGGGGCGCGCGTTGTAGGTGGAGGACATCGAGGCCCCGTAGGCACCGGCATCCAGGAAGGCCACGAGATCGCCCGCGGCGAGTTCGGGCAAGCCCCTGCCGCGTGAGAAAGTGTCACCGGTCTCGCAGACCGGGCCGACCACGTCGGCGGGCGAGAGCGGGGCGTGGAAGGACTGCGGCGCGACGGGGAGGATGCCGTGCCAGGCCTCGTACATGGCAGGGCGCATCAGGTCGTTCATCCCCGCATCCAGCACCACGAAGCGGCGGG
Source organism: Roseomonas gilardii (assembly GCF_001941945.1). Classification (NCBI taxonomy): domain Bacteria; kingdom Pseudomonadati; phylum Pseudomonadota; class Alphaproteobacteria; order Acetobacterales; family Roseomonadaceae; genus Roseomonas; species Roseomonas gilardii. Next base: position 3,650,225 of record NZ_CP015583.1, read on the forward strand.
TGGCGCCGCGCTTGACCAGCACCACACGGGAGAGCAGCACCCCGGCCGGGCCGGCGATCCAGCGGCCGGGCTCGATCATCACCGGCAGGCCGAGGGGGCCGAGCGTGCTGGCGATGGCGCCGGCCAGGGCCTCGGGCAGCGGCGCGGTCTCGTCGCGATAGGGGATGCCGAGGCCGCCGCCGCAATCCACCCGCTCCACCGGCAGGCCGCGGTTGCGCAGCGCGGTGACGAGCTCGGCCACCTTGGCATAGGCGGCGCGGTAGGCGGACATGCCCTCGGTGATCTGCGAGCCGATATGCACGGCGATGCCGATCGGGCGGATGCCGGGCAGCGAGGCCATGCGGGCATAGAGGGCGGCGGCGTCGTCCAGCGCCACGCCGAACTTGTTCTCCGCCTTGCCGGTGGTGATCTTGGCGTGGGTGCGGGCATCCACGTCCGGGTTCACGCGGATCGCCACCGGGGCCAGGAGGCCCATCGAGGCGGCGATGGCGGAGAGCATCTCCACCTCCTCCGCGCTCTCGGCGTTGATCTGGAAGATGCCGGCGGCCAGCGCGGTGCGGATCTCGGCCTCGGTCTTGCCGACGCCGGAGAAGACGCTGCGGGCGGCGCCGATGCCGGCGGCCTCGGAGACGTGCAGCTCCCCGCCGCTGACCACGTCGGTGCCCAGGCCCTCCGCGCCCAGCAGGCGCAGCACGGCGAGGTTGTCATTGGCCTTCATGGCGTAGTGGATCGAGGCGTCGAGCCCCGCCCCGGCCAGGGCCTCGCGCAGCGCGCGGGCGCGGCGGCGCAGGGTGTTGGCGGAATAGACCCAGGTCGGGCTGCCGACCTTGGCCGCGATGGCGGCGAGCGGAACATCCTCCAGGCAAAGGCCATCCTGCGCATGGGCGGTGAGCTGCGGCCGCTGCGCCAGCAGTTCGGCGAAGGACGGGTCCGGCGTCTGCGGGGCCAGGGGAGCGGGGGAAGCCATGGTCTTGCCTAATCTGCGGTGACCGGGGGGTCGGTTGAAAGCGGAAAGAGGTGCTGTTTTCCGCAACGCCGCGCAAGAGGCGGGGAGGATGGCGTGACTTCCCTTGGGCCTCCCCGGGGGAAGGCCCGGCCTTTCCCCGGAGCCGGAAATTCAGGAGCCCGGCGGGACGGTGAAGCAGGGCATGCCGCTGCCCTGGAGGCGCTGGCAGGCGTTGCCGGCGCTTTCGGCGGAAATTCCGGTCAGGCGGGCGCGGTAGAGCGTGCCGCCATGGCTGACCGGGGTGATGCTGTCCTGCGCGCCGGCGAGCAGGCCGTTGGTGCGCGAGCGGGCGACGGAAAGGGCGGCGCGGGAGATGGCCGGGTCGGGGAAGGCGCCGACCTGGATGCCCCAGCCGCCCCCTCCTCCGGCCATGGCAACCGGCGCGGCGCCGCCATAGCGGGCCGGGAGGGCCAGGGTGCCGGGTGCCGGGCGCTGCGCCGGCGGAGCCTCGGCGGCCTGGGCACTGCCGGTCCAGGACGGCGGGGCGCCACGGGCCGGTGCGGGGGGCGGGGCGGCGTAGGCGGGCTCCCGGGCCGCATAGGCGGCCGGGATCACCGGGTTGCCACCCCCTTCGCCGGTGCGGTTGCCGGTCGGGCTCAGGCTGGTGACGAGGCCGCCGCCGTCGAAGGCGCGGTTGGCCGGGTCGTCGGCATAGGCGCCGCCATCCGCGACCAGCCCGCCGCCCTCATAGGCGCGGTTGGCGGGGTCCTCCGCCGCATAGGCGGGCGGCGCATAGGTGGGCGTATAGGCGCCCGTGGCGGGGTGGCGGGCGCCGGCCAGGCGGGTGGCCCCCGGGGCGGCCGCCGGAGTGGCGGGCGGGCGGGCGGCATAAGCGGCGCCGCCCGTGCCCGTGTAGCCGCCGGTGGGCGCGGAGGCGGTGACGAGGCCGCCGCCGTCATAGGCGCGGTTGGCCGGGTCGTTATAGGCATAGGCCGTGCCCGAGCCGGTGGCGAAGCCGGCGAGCGGGCCGGTCATGGCGACCTCGTTGCCCAGGCGCGGGGCGATGCGGGCGAGGTAGTTCACCGTCTCCCCCGGCAGCTCGGAATAGCCCGCCAGATAGTCGGAAAGGCGCTGTGGCCCCGCATTGTAGGCTGCGAGGAAGGCCGGGGCGCCGAACTGGTCCGACATCTCCCGGATATAGGCGGCGCCGGCCATGATGTTGCTGCGCGGCTCATAGGGATCGGAGCCCAGGCCGTAGCGTGAGCGCAGGATGTCGTAGGTGGCGGGCATCACCTGCATCAGCCCCATGGCGCCGACACGGCTGGTGGCGGTGGGGTTGCCGGCGGATTCCTGGCGCATGACCTCGCGGATCCAGCGTTCCGGGATCGCGAAGCGGCTGGCGGCCTCGTGGACATGCGGACCCCAGGGATCGCCCTCCGGGCCGGGCGCGCGGTAGGAGCGCGCGGCGTGGGAGAGGTAGCCGCGGGCCTCGGCGCGGGAGGCGCCGGCCGCGGCGGTGTCGTAGCCATAGTCGCCGTTGCCGTCATAGCCGCGGCGGCCGTCCCAGACGAAGCGGCTGGTATAGGCGGGCGGGCCGCAGGCCGAGAGCAGCAGCAGGAGCGGCAGCAGGGAGAGCGCGCGTTTCGCCATGGGCCTTCCTGATGAGCCTCCCCCAACGGTTCATCCCGATGCCTTCCCTCCGGGGGCCGGGCAGCGGGAAGGGCTATAGCGGGGGAATGGCTTCGGAAGGGTTGCGGCGGGGCCACATCCCACAGGCGACGACTCGCTCCCCCTCGGCGCCCATCCTCCTCCCCATGGGCCGGGATCGCGGCATCAACAAGGCGTGCCGGATGGCACGGGGGGAGCAAGGCGGCGCGGGTGCGGAGGCGGAACGGTGGGACGGCGTGACCGGCAGGACACGGGCGCGCCGGGGCAGGATGCGAAAACCGGGCTTTGCGCGCGGGGCCTGCTGAAACCGGGGGGCGCCAGGGCCATTTGCCTGTCGAGATGAACACATCCCCTTCCACCGCCCTCACCGCCGCGCCGCTCACCCTCGAGGCCCGCGCCGAACTGGCCGGGGCCGTGCGGATCCTGGAGAACCCCTCCCTCGCCGCCCGCATGGCGGCGATGGCGGGCACCCCCATTTCCGCGCTGAAGCGCCGGCTGCCGGATTTCGTGCAATCGGGCGTGGACGGCGCCGTGCGGCGGGCGATCGAGGCTGCCTGGAAGGCGGCGCTGCGCTCGAAGCCCGGGCGGGCGCCGCACGGGCTGACGCCCGACTGGCTGCATCGCGGGCTGGCGGCCGCCTCCGGCGTGGCGGGCGGGGCCTTCGGCCTGGCGGGGACGCTGACGGAACTGCCGGTCACCACCACCATCCTGCTGCGCCAGATCGCCTCCGAGGCGGCGGAGCAGGGCGAGGACCTCACCGACCCGATGGTGCAGGCGGAGTGCCTGAAGGTCTTCGCCCTGGGCAGCGAGGATCTGGACGAGGACCCGACCCAGAGCAGCTATTTCGCCGCGCGCATCGCCCTGGCGCAGGTGCTGCCGAACGCGGTGACCAACCTGGGCGCGGCGGTGATGCCGGGCTTCCTGGCGCGGATCGCCGGGCGCTTCGCCGCCGCGGTGGGTCTGAAGCTCTCGGCCCAGGCCGTGCCGGTGCTGGGGGCGGCGGCCGGGGCGGCGATCAACCTGTCCTTCCTGGAGCATTTCCGGAACGTGGCGCGGGCGCATTTCACCGTGCGGCGGCTGGAACGGGCGCATGGGCCCTCCACGGTGCGGGAGGCCTATGAGGCCCTGCGGGACGCGCGCATGGCGGCCTGAGGGCGGACGGCGCGCCGGGGCGGATACCCCCCGGCCTGGCCTGAGCGGCCCTCGATGGATGGGGCGGCGTGGCGCTTCCAGCGGCGGGCGGGTTGGGGCAGGCTGGGGCGGTGAAGATCATCGACCGCCGCTTCCTCGTCATGCTGGCGCTCGGCTTTTCCGCCGGGCTGCCCTTTCCGCTGACCGCCTTCGTCCTTCGCCAGTGGATGGCCGAGGCGCAGGTGGACCTGACCGCCATCGGGCTGACGGCACTGATCGGCCTGTCCTATTCGCTGAAGTTCCTGTGGTCGCCGCTGCTGGACCAGGGGGCGCCGCCGCTGTTCCGCCGCTGGGGGCAGCGCCGGGGCTGGCTGGGGACGATCCAGCCGCTGCTGGCGCTGGCCATCATGGGGGTGGGGCTGACCGACCCGGTGGCGCATCCGGGCTGGATGGCCGGGCTCGCGGTGCTGGTGGCCTTCCTGTCCGCCTCCCAGGACATCGTCATCGACGCCTACCGCATCGAGGTGCTGGAGGAGACGCAGCAGGGCTATGGCCTCGCCTGCTATGTCTGGGGCTATCGCGGCGCGCTGCTGGTGGCGGGGGCCGGGGCGCTGGCCACGGTGGGCTTCGCGGGCTGGGCGGGGGCCTATGCGATGTGCGCCGCGCTGATCCTGATGGTGGGCTTCGTCGCCACCGCCTTCGCGCCGCGCCCGGTGGAAGCGGCCCCGCGGGCGCTGCACTGGGCCGGGCGGATGCGCGCGGGGATGGTGGACCCGTTCCTGGACTTCATGCGGCGGCCGGCCTGGCCGGCGATCCTGGGCTTCGTCTCGCTCTACAAGCTGGGCGAGGCGCTGGCGCATGTGATGACCACGCCCTTCTACCGGGAGCTCGGCTTCTCGCGCCTCGACGTGGCGCAGGTCTCCTCGGTCTTCGGCCTCTTCGCGACGCTGCTGGGCGCGCTGGCGGGCGGCTGGCTGATCCGGCGCATCGGCGTGGCGAAGGCGCTGGTGATCACCGGGCTGGGGCAGATGCTGTCGAACCTGATGTATGTCGCGCTGGCGCGGGCCGGGCACGACATGGGGATGCTGTGGCTGCAGGTGGGGGTGGAGAACGTGACCGGCGGCCTCGCCGACGCGGCCTTCCTCACCTATCTCGGCAGCCTGACCCGGCGCTCCTTCACCGCGACCCAGTATGCCCTGCTGTCCTCGCTGGCGGCCCTGCCGCTGCACACGATCGGCGGCTCCTCCGGCTGGCTCGCCGCGCGGCTGGGCTGGGAGAATTTCTTCATCATGACCACCCTGGCCGCGCTGCCGGCCATGGTGCTGATGCTCTATCTGCTGCGGCGCCTGCCACCGGCGCCGAAGGTCGCGGTGGCGGAAGCGGCGGAATAGCGCGGCGGCCCCGCTGGATGCCGTCAGCCCGCGAGCAGGAAATCCAGCAGCACCCGGTTGAAGGGCTCCGGCTGTTCCACGGTGAAGGCGTGGCCGCCGTGTTCCGCGAGCCAGAGCCGGGCATCGGGCAGGGCTTCGGCGAGGCGGCGGGAGGCGGTCCAGGGCACCAGCAGGTCGTCGCGGGAGGCGGCGACCAGGGTGGGCGCGGCGATGCCGGGCAGGTCGGCGCGCGCGTCGAAGGCGCGGAGGGCGGCGATGCGGCGGCGGAGGTTGTGTTCGCCCTGGAAGCCCGCGACGCCCCGGGCGATCTCGGCGTCCAGCTTGTCGGCATGGTCCGCCATGTAGGGGGCGGTGTGCAGGAAGAGGGGCTGGGCCGCGACATAGGCGGCGGGGCCCTGGGCTTCGAGGATGCCGAGGCGGATGTCGAAGCAGCGTTCGGTGTGCGGCTCGGCCTTCGCCCAGGCATTGACGGCGACGAGGCGGCCGAGGCGCGCGGGATGGCGGCGGGCGAGTTCGAGGCCGACGAGGCCGCCCAGGGCATGGCCCAGGACATGGGCGCGGGCGATGCCGGCGGCGTCGAGGACCCGCGCCACGTCATCGGCCATGTCGGCGATGGCGTAGGCATCCGGCAGGGGCCCGGCGTTGCGGCCGGTGCCGCGCTGGTCGAAGGCGACGACCTGGAAATGCTCCTCCAGCGCGGCGCGCTGCGGCGCCCAGAAGCTGGCGAGGCCGCCGAGGCCGGCGGAAAGGACCACGGCCTCCGCGCCGGGCCTGCCCGTGATCTCGTAGGCGATCTCGTAGATGATCTCGTGACGGGGTGTGGTCACGCGGGGTGGCCGATATGGGCCACGCTGGCGATCTCCACCAGCGCGTCGGGCTTCACCAGCCCGCACTGGACGCAGTAGCGGGCGGGTTTGTCGCCGGGGAAGTATTCCGCATAGACGGCATTGATGGCGCCGTAATTCGCCCAGTCGGTGAGGAAGATGTGGTTCATGGCGATGTCGGCCATGGTGCCGCCGGCGGCCTCGACCACGCCCTTGATGGTTTCCAGCACATGGCGCGCCTGGGCGGCGGCGTCGCCGACATGGACCACGTTGTTGTCCTTGTCGAAGGGCAGCGTGCCGGAGACGTAGAGCACGCCATGGGCCATGGCGCCGGGGGAATAGGGCGCCAGCGGCTTGCCGGACCCGGCGGGGACGACGGATTTGATGGGCATGGGGCGGGCTTCCTCGTTCCGGATGGCCGATCGGGCGAAGGATGCTTGGCAAGCCGCATGCCACGGGCAGCGCGGGGATGGGCCCGGCCGGGTTCAGCGTCCGGTCCGGGCCTCCTCCGTATCCTCCGCCGCACGCGCGTCCTCGGCGGCGCGCATGGCGGCCTCGGCCTCGGGGTTGAGGGCCTGGCCGGCGCGGCGCGGCGGGGTGAGCGGGCCAGGGACGGGGCGGTTGCCGTACATCAGCTCCCGCCCCGCGAACAGCCCGTCGCAGAGCTGGATGTCCAGGCGCTGGCGGTCGCGGCGACGGACCTCGTCGGTGATCTCGGCGGCCTCCTCCTCCGGCACGTCGAGCCCCTCCAGCGCGGCATGGCCCATGGCGAGGGCGCCGTGGAAGGTCTCGCGGACCTCGAAGGCCACGTCGCGCTTGATGAGATCCAGCGTATGGCCGCGGTCATAGGCGCGGACATAGAGCTTCGCCTGCGGGAATTCCTCCTGCGCCAGGGTGACGATGCGGTCGGTGGTGGCGCGGTCGGCGGTGCAGACCAGGATGGCGCGGGCACGGCCGGCGCCGGAGGTGCGCAGCACGTCGAGGCGGGTGCCGTCGCCGTAATAGACCTGGAAGCCGAAGCGGGCGGCGGCGCGGATCATCTCCACATCGGTCTCGATGGTGGAGACGGTGAAGCCGCGCGCCAGCAGGGCCTGGCTGGCCATCTGGCCGAAGCGGCCGAAGCCGATGATCAGGGCGTCGCCATGCAGGGATTCGGCACGCTCGATGCCCTCCATCGAGGGCGCGGCGCGGTCCGGCCATCTCTCCGCCAGCAGCACGGCGAGCGGGGTGAGCGCCATGGAGATGATGACCGTGGCGGTGAGCATGGCACCGGTGCGGGCATCGACCAGCCCGGCGCCGCCGGCGGCGGCGTAGAGGACGAAGGCGAACTCGCCGCCCTGGGCGAGCACGGCGGCGCGGCGCACGGCCTCCCGCGTCCCGGCGCCGAAGAGGCGGGCAACGAGGAAGACCATGGCGGACTTGGCCAGCATCAGCAGCACCACGCCGGACAGGATCAGCAGCCCGTCGCTGCGCAGCACGCCGAGGTCGAGGCTCATGCCGACGCCCATGAAGAAGAGGCCGAGCAGGATGCCGCGGAAGGGCTCGATGTCCGTTTCGAGCTGGTGGCGGAAGGTGGATTCCGAGAGCAGCACGCCGGCCAGGAAGGCGCCCATGGCCATGGAAAGGCCGCCGAGCTCCATGGCCAGCGCGGCGCCGAGGACGACGAGCAGGGCGGCGGCGGTCATCACTTCTCGCGCCCCGGCGCGGGCGAGCAGGGCGAACATCGGGTTGAGCAGCCAGCGGCCGGCGGCGACCAGGGCGGCGAGCGAGAGCAGGGCGAGGCCGATGGAGACCCAGCGCGAGCCTTCCGCCTCGTGCCCCGGGGCGAGGATCGCGACCAGGGCGAGGAGCGGCACGATGGCCAGGTCCTCCAGCAACAGGATGGAGACGATGCGCTGCCCGGCGGGGGTGGAGACCTCGCCCTTCTCCTCCAGCACCTGCATGGCGATGGCGGTGGAGGACAGGACGAAGCCCATGGCGGCCACGAAGGCCACGGCGGGCGCGAAGCCGGCCAGCCAGAGGATGGCGGTGAGCACGGCGCCGCAGGCGCAGACCTGGGCGACGCCGAGGCCGAAGATCTCCCGCCGCAGGCTCCAGAGGCGGGAGGGCTGCATCTCCAACCCGATGATGAAGAGGAACATGACCACGCCGAGTTCGGCGATGTGCAGCACGGCGCCCGGTTCCGCGACCAGGCGCAGGCCGAAGGGGCCGATGGCGAGGCCGGCGGCGAGGTAGCCGAGCACGGAGCCCAGGCCCAGGCGGCGGAAGACGGGGACCGCCACCACCGCCGCCCCGAGCAGGATCACGACCGGGGCGAGATCCGTGACGTAGCCTTCTTCCGCCGCCATCCGCGCGCCCTTTCCTGCCGGTGCGGGGCGGAGCTTAGGCGTTCGGGGGCGGTGGCGGCCAGGGCGGTGGCGGAAGCCGCCATCCGCAGGTCAGTGGCGCAGGTCGGCCTCGACCGGTCGGCGGCTGGTGGCGAAGGCGGGCAGCAGGGCGGCGAGCAGGCCGAGGGCCCCGGCCACGCCCGGCAGCAACAGGTCCTCCCAGCCCGGGCGGATGCCCAGGCTGAAGGACAGGTCGGGCGCGGCCAGCCGGGCGAGCAGGAAGGCGAGGCCCAGGCCCAGCCCCAGCCCGGCGATCGCCCCGGCGCAGAGGATCACGCCCATCTCCACCCAGACGGTGGCCAGCACATAGAGGGGTGGCGCGCCGATCGCCCGCAGCGTGGCGAAATCCCGCCGCCGCGTGGCCAGCAGGGCGGAGAGCGAGAGGAACACCGCCAGCAGCACCAGCACCGTGGAGGCCCAGGCCATCCCGCCCATCAGGTCGCGCACATCGCCCAGCACGCGCAGCAGCGGCACCAGGACCTCCGCCGGGAAGACCGCCGTGCTGTCCGGCCCGCGCAGGGCGGAGCGCAGGCGGTAGGCATCGGCCACCCCCACCGGGGCGACCACGACCGCCGGCACGCCGGGCGGATCGGTCCAGGGAGTGCCCAGCTTCTCCTCCGCCGCCGGGTCCTCGCCATGGCCGTTGCCGAGGCCGTGCAGTTCCCAGACGCTCTCGACCGGCACCAGGATGGCGCGGTCCCAGGCATTGCCCTGCGGCGGCAACCGGCCGACCACCCGGTAGTGGCTGTGCTCGTGGCCATGCCCCTCCGCCTCGTCCGGATCGACATGGCGGCCATGGCCGGGGGTGAATTCCTCGCCGGAGCGCAGCGGCACGGCGGCGCCCACCACCGCCTCGAAATGTTCGGCGAAGAGCCGGCCCTCGGCCAGGGGGCGGCGCCCGCCGCGGGTGACGAAGGGCCCGGTGACGCCCACGACGGGGTTGCCGCGCCAGTTGTCGCCGAAGCCGATCGGCGAGAACCAGGCGATGCCCTTCTCCGCCTGGAGGCGCCGCAGCACCGTGCCGGGCATCAGCGGGACGGCGTCGGGGCGCAGGAAGACGGCGGCGAGGACAAGCTGCGTCGGGCTGCCCGGGGCGCCGACGATCAGGTCGAAGCCGGAGACGGCACGGATGGAGCCGGCCTGCACGCCGCGTTCCACCGCCCCCACCGCCACGCCCAGCGCGACGGAAAGGGCGACCAGCAGGGAGAGCGCGGCCGCCGTCCAGGGCCGGCGGCGCAGCGACGCCAGGGCGACGGGCCAGGGATTCATCATGGCCGCTTCACCGCGCGCGATTCATCGGAGGTGCGGTCCGTCACGGGAGGAGGAGGGCCCCGCCCTCGATCCGGCCGCGCCGTTCCAGCCGGTCCAGCAGGCGCGGGTCGTGGCTGGCGACCAGCAGGGTGGCGCCTGCCTCCGCCGCCAGGTCCAGCAGCAGCGTGGCGACCGTGGCGGCGGCGGCATCGTCCAGGCTGGCAGTGGGCTCGTCGGCGACCAGCACCGCGGGGCGGCCGAGCAGGGCGCGGGCCAGGGCGACACGCTGCCGCTCCCCCCGGCTGAGCGCGGCGACGGGCCGGTGCCCGGCGGGCAGGCCCAGCCGGTGGAGCAGCGCCTCGGCGGCCGCGGCCTCCTCTGCCGTGGGGGCCCAGCGGGTGAAGCGGACGGGCAGCAGCACGTTGCCCAGCGCGTCCAGCCCGTCGATCAGGTGGAATTCCTGGAAGACCATGCCGACATGGCGCCGCCGCCAGGCGTCGCGGCCGGCGGGCGGCAGGGCGGTCAGATCCGTCCCGCCCCAGGCGATGCGGCCGGCGAGCGGCAGGGCGATGCCGGTCAGGGCGTGCAGCAGGGTGGTCTTGCCGGACCCCGACGGGCCGGCGATGCCCAGGCTGGCCCCGGCCGGCAGGTCCAGGGCGGGGATCTCCAGCAGCCGCCGCGGCGCCGCGCCGCGCTCGGCCACGCCCAGCACCAGCCCGCGCACGGACAGCGCGCTTGCGGCGGCGGGGCGGGCGGCGGGAGCGGCGAGGCGGTCGGGCAGGCTTTCAGGCACGGGCGAATTCCGCGTCGCGCAGGCGGAGCTGGCTGACGAAGCCGGATTCCGGATCGGTCCAGGAGCCGGTTTCCAGCCGGCCCGTCACCTCGATCCGTTCCGAGGGATCGAGCGGCAGGGCACGGCGGCGCAGGTAGACCACCAGGATGTCGGGGGGCCATTCCGCGTCGGAGGAGCAGAAGGGACAGATCGACATCGGTTCGCGCGTCAGGACGAAGAAGATCGCCTCGGCGGAAAGCGGCGGGGCCATGTAGCCGCGCATGGAGACGAGCTGGCCGGCGAGGCGCTGCACCTTGTCGGAGAAGCGCAGGCCGGTGACGCTCCATGTGCCGTAGAGCTCGTCGAAGCCGATCCGCTCCGGCGCCGCATGGGCGGCACCCGGCAGAAGGAGGGCCGGCGCGCCGAACAGGGCGCGCCGGCCGATCATGTGGCTACTGGCCAAGCCCCAGCGCCTCGGCCATGCCGCGGAAGACGTAGGTGTTGTCCACGAAGCCGTGGAAGCGCTCGCTGCCCGGGCCCCAGGCACGGAGGATGCCGTCATCCACCGCGTGCACGCCGGTATCGGCGGTGCGCGGCAGGACGCCCTCGCGCCGCTGCGCGCCCGGCTGCTCGCAAAGCTTCTCGTTGGCGACGTAGATGTCGCCCTTCTTCACCGCCGGTACGCGCTGGCCGTCCAGGCTGGGGCGGAAGGTCTCGCAGTAGTCCGGCGTGGCGCTGTAGAAGACGGCCAGGCGGCGGCTGACGTCGATCCGGGTCGGATAGTGGTCGGCATCCGGCGGGGGGTAGTTCGGGAAGCCCGCATCCTGATAGACGCCGACCTTGTCGCGCATCAGCGGGCCGGGCTTGTTGTCGTCCACCGTGCCCATGATCGACATGCCGTGGGTGTGGTCCGGCACCACGACGATCAGCGTGTCGTTGCGCTCCACCGCCCAGTCGCGCGCGACCTTCACCGCGTTGTCCAGCATGATCGTGTCGAACACCGCCCGCTCCCAGTCCAGCGGGTGGTTCGCCTTGTCGATCAGCCCGCTCTCCACCATCAGGTAGAAGCCGGCCGGGTTGCGGGAGAGCACCTGGAGCGCGGCGCGCACCTGCTCGGTCAGGTCCGGCTGCTCGGGGAAGCGCTGGGTGGTGCCGCGGTGCAGTTGGCGGCGATCGAGGGCGCCGTCCATGTTGCCCAGGTTGAACAGGCCGAGCAGGCGGCGGGTCTCCGGCTTCGCCGCGATCTCGGCCAGGCCGCCCGCCGTCTCGGCGAAGGCGTAGCCCTGCTGGCGGAAGGAATCGAGCACATTGCGTTCGTCCGACCGGCGCGAGCCGGCGACCGAGCGCGGCAGGAGAGAGGCGGAGCCGCCGCCCATCAGCACGTCCACGCCGCTGTCGAGCATCTGGTCGGTGATGGGGATGTAGTCGGAGCGGCGGCGGGTATGGGCGAAGACCGCGGCCGGGGTGGCGTCCTGGATTTCCGTGTTCGTCACCACGCCCACGGACATGCCGCGGCTGCGCTGCACGATGCTGGAAAGCGTCTCCACCCGCGGATGGGCCAGCGTGTCGGCGGCGCGGCTGGGATAGACGTTCAGCGCGTTCACCGCCGACTTGTGGCCGGTGTTGTAGGCGGCGGCCGAGTTGGCGCTGTCCGTCGCGATGCTGTCCACGCCGGAGGTGCCGATCGTGGCCATGGCGGGGAAGTTGTCGATGGTCAGGCGGCCGTCGTAGCGGCCTTCCCGGATGCCGCGGGAGAGGATGCGCGCGGCGGTCACGTTGGCGACTGTCATGCCGTCGCCGACGAAGAGGATGACGTTGCGGGCCTGGCGCCCGCTGCCGGCATAGACCTGCCAGGTGACGCTGGCGGTCTGGGTGCCGTCGGTGGCGGCCGCGGTGTAGACGCCGGGAGTGGCGAGGCTCGCATCCCGCAGCAGGACGCTGGAGGCCGCCTTGCCGTCCTCGCGCTCGATGTATTCCGGCGCGCGGCCCAGCACCGACTGGACGTCGCGCCCGTTGATGGTGACGCGCAGCTTGTCCTGCGCCACCACCCCGGGGAACTCGACCTTCAGGTCGAAGCGGCTGCCGGCCAGGATCTCCGCCCGGTCGATCGGATAGATGGTCTGGGCCTGCGCGCCCCTCACGCCCGCCATTCCCGCGACGGCTGCCAGGCAGAGCAGCCCGGTCTTCCAGATCCCAACCATGTTCTACCTTTGCTCGGCCGCTCGAATCGCGGTTTCCGGCCCGGGACGATACGGGCGATCGGTGGCCCCGGAAGGCTGACAAAGAAATTTCATAAAGGCGGGCCACGCGGGCAGCCACGGCGCGAGGCCCGGGGCTGGGCGAGCGTGCCATCCACGCGCCCTTCCCCGCCGGTGCGGAGCGGGAGCGGGGCTCAGGCGGTTGGCGGGACCGGCTTCAGGGAGCGGGCCGTCGCACCAGCGCGAGACCGATGCCGAGGGCGATCATCGCGCCGCCCGATGCCTCCCGCAGCCGGCGGACCAGAACCGGGCGTGCCGCCGCGCCGTCGCGGATGCCGCCCGCCGCGAAGGCGACGGCGACATCGGCCAGGGTGTTGAGCGCGACCGACGCGAAGCCGAGCGCCACGAACTGGAATGCCACCCGGCCTCCGGGGTTCACGAACTGCGGGACGAGGGCCAGGAAGAAGGCCGCCGTCTTCGGGTTCAGCGCCTCGACCAGCACGCCCTCGCGGAAGGCCCGCCACGGCCCGGCCGGCGGGGTGGCATCGCCCCCCGGGGACGCCAGGGCCTCCCGGCGGGCGGAGCGGAAGGTGCGGAGGCCGATCCAGACGAGATAGGCGGCACCGGCGAGCTTGAGTGCGGTGAAGAACTCCGCGCTCGCCAGCACGATGGCGGACACGCCCAGCCCGCCCGCCAGGACATGGACCATGCCGCCCAGCCCGGTGCCGAGGCTGGAGGCCACGCCTTCCGCCCGGCCACCGGCGAGCGTGCGGGCGGCGACGTAGAAGAGGCCCGGGCCGGGCGTGATGGCGAGCAGCAGCGCCGCGGCGAGGTACAGGGCGAGCTGGGGCAGGTCGGGCATGGCTGTGTGAGGCCCCATGGGGGGGGGGGTTGATCCATCCGGCGCCGGGCCGCCGGTGTCAGCGCCGGATCAGGACGACGCCCGCGATCAGCAGCGCGACGCCGATCAGGCGCGTCGCGTCGATCGGGCGCTGAGCGAGGCCGAGCCATCCGAAATGGTCGAAGGCCACGGAGGCGAGCATCTGGCCCGTGACGAGGAGCGCGAGGAAGGTCGCGGCCCCGATCTGCGGCACCAGCAGGATGGAGAGCCCGATGAAGATCGCGCCGAACAGCCCGCCGCTCCAGGCCCACCAGGGGATGCGGGCGGCGGTGGCGGCCGAAGGGAGAGGATCACGCAGGGCGAGCGCGAGCAGCGCCATGCAGGCGACGCCCACGAGATAGCTCACGAAGCCCGACCAGGCGGCCGAGTTCAGCGATGCCCGCAGGTTGCTGTTCAGCACCTGCTGGACGACGATGCTCACCCCCGCCGCGATGGCGAGGAAGATGGGCAGGGCCAGGCCCGACATGTTCCCCTCAGCCCGGGATCAGCGCCGCGACGGCGCGGTCGGAGGGGCGGTCGCTGGCCGCGAGACCGGCGGCGACGCCCGCCCGGTCCCCGGCGCTGCGGTTCTGGCTCATCTTCCGCTTGCCGTCGATCCGCGCGATCGGCAGGCGCAGGCCGACGATGCCCTTGAGCTGGGCGCGGATGAAGTCCTCCGGCGCGTCGGCCACGGCCCAGGGCCTGGCACCCGGTTCGGCCCCCGATGCCGCGCGGGACGCCTCGTGCAGCGCGGTCAGCCGCGTGACGACGTCGAGCAGCCGGTTCGCATCCTCGAAGAACTCGGCCGGGCCATAGGCGTGGACGGCGACGTAGTTCCAGGTGGGCACGACCTTCCCGTGCTCCTGCTTGGAGGGATACCAGGAGGGGCTGACATAGGCGTCCGGCCCCGCGAACAGGGCCATGGCTTCGCCCGCCGGCGGCAGCCTCCATTGCGGGTTGGCGCGGGCCAGGTGGCCGTAGAGCGTGCCATAGGGGCCTTCCTCCGGCGCGAGGAAGAGCGGGAGCGGCGTGGCGATCAGCCCTTCCGCCGTGGCCGTGACCAGGTTGGCTAAGCGGGCCTCCCGAATCGTCGCGTGCAGGGCGGTCAGGTCATCGTCGCGGAAGGCGGGCGGGACATACATCGGCGGGGGCCTCATCGATCGGGCTGGACCATGCCCCCGCACTGGCCCAGAAGGAACGTCCAGTTTCCAGTGGATATGGAGGGCCAGTTGGCCGACATGGGGGCGAAGGCACAGCCCCGGGACGGGGTCGCCCGGCGGATCTGCGCGTCGATCAGGGAGCGGATCGCCTCGGGCCTGCTCGGCCCCGGCGCGCCCCTGCCCTCCACCCGCGCCCTGGCCGCGGAATGGGGTGTGTCGCGCACGACGGTGACGGCGGCCTATGACCAGTTGATCGCGGAAGGCTATCTGGAGGCGCGGCAGGGCGCGCGGACGCGGGTCGCGCCACGGCTCGGCCAGACGCCTGTCGCGCCGGAACCGCCCCGGCCTGCTTCCATGGGTTCCGGAAGCCTGTCGGCCTATGGCCGCAGGCTGGCGGAGTTCGATCTGCCGCCCCTGTGGGAAGGCAACCGGCTGATCGCGGATTTCCGCTATGGCGATCTCGCCGCCGCCGATTTCCCGCGCCTTGCCTGGCGCAGGGCACTGGGAGCGGCCCTGCTGCGCCGCCCCCAGCGCCTCCGCTACGGCGATCCGCGCGGCTCCCCGGCTCTCCGCGATGCCCTGCGGGGCTATCTCTGGCGGGCGCGGGGGCTGCGCTGCGAGCCGGACCAGATCGTGGTGGTGAACGGCTCGCAGCAGGGCCTGGACCTTTGCGCGCGGCTGCTGCTCGACCCAGGGGACCACGCCGTCATGGAGAATCCCGGCTACGGTCTCGCGCGCCAGGTCTTCCTGGCGGCGGGCGCGGAGGTGATCCCCGCCGCCGTGGACCGGGATGGCATGGCAACGGAGGCGCTGCCCGGGGCGCGGCTGGCCTATGTCACGCCCTCGCACCAGTTTCCGCTCGGTGGCGTCATGCCGGCCGGGCGGCGGTGGGAGCTCCTCGACTGGGCCGGGCGCTGCGGCGCCCATGTCGTCGAGGACGACTATGACAGCGAGTACCGCTTCGACATCGCACCCGTCCCGCCCCTGCAGGCGCTGGATGAGGCGGGGCGGGTGATCTATCTCGGCACGGTTTCCAAGACGCTCTCGCCCACGCTGCGCCTCGGCTATCTCGTGCTTCCCGCATCGCTCTCGGCGGTCTTCGCCCGGGCGAAGCGGCTGACGGACCGGCATTCGCCCGGGCTGGAGCAGGAGGCGCTGGCCGGGCTGATCGCGAGCGGCGCCTATGAGCGCCATGTGCGCCGTGTCCGCCGCCGCAACGGCGAGCGCCGCGCCGCCCTGCTGGCGGCCCTGTCGGACCATCTGGGCGACGCGGTGAGCGTGGTGGGCGCCGAGGCCGGGCTGCATCTCGTGGCCTGGCTCCACCAGGTGCCGGCGGCGGCGGAGGACGCCCTCGTCGCCCAGGCCCGCGCGGTGGGGCTGGGCCTCTATCCCGTCACGCCGCTCTACGCGCCCTCCCCCGCCAGCCGCCCCGGCATGGCGGGGCTGGTGATGGGCTATGCCAGCCTCGACGAGCCCGCCATCGAGCGAGGCGTGCGGATGCTGCGGGACGTGCTGGGGCGCTTCGATACCGGAAAGGGTGCGGGCGGTCTGTGACGGTGGCGCCCTTGGGGGCAAGGCGTCGCCTCGCCCCCAAACCCCCACTCCACCAGGACGCTACGCGCCCTGGACCCCGTTCGTTGGTTCCTGCTGACGCTGGATCGCGCCGGAGAGCCATGCTCTCCGGCGGCTGTGGCCGCCACCTGCGCGGAAAGGGTTATTTTCTTCTTCGGGAGCCCCGCTGATCCACCTGTTCCCGAGGACCGGACCGGAGACCGACCTTGCCACCCGCACCAGCTCAAGGCGGGGTCTGGGGGAATACCATTCCCCCAGCGGTGGGGGTTCCGGGGGCAGGCGGAGCCTCCCCCGGGGCCAGCCACGAGAGCGGCGGCAGACCGCCCGGCCAGCTCATTCCGCCGCGTGCGACAGCGGCCTCGCCACATCCTCCAGCGAGCGGCGCTCGGCAGCGAAGCCCAGCTTCCATTCGGTGGCGGCGGCGATCAGCATCAGGGCGGCGCCCAGCATGTAGCCCCACATGATGTTCTCGCGCGCGCCGCCCTCGATCAGCGCGCCGAACAGGGCGGGGCCGGCGACACCGCCGATGCCGGTGCCGAAGGCGTAGAAGAGGGCGATGCCCATGGCGCGCATCTCCAGCGGGAAGCTCTCGCCCACGGTGAGGTAGGCGGCGGAGGCAGCGGCGGAGGCGAAGAAGAAGATCACCGTCCAGGCCGCCGTCTGTTCCCAGGCGGAAAGCCATCCCTGGGCGAAGGCATAGCCGGTGGCGGCCATCAGGATGCCGGACAGGGCATAGGTGGCGGTGATCATGGGGCGGCGGCCGATGCTGTCGAAGAAATGGCCGAGCAGCAGCGGGCCCATCAGGTTGCCGATCGCGAAGGGCAGCATGAACCAGCCGATATGGTTGGGCTCGATGCCGTAGAAGCGGGTGAGCACCAGGGCGTAGGTGAAGAAGATCGCGTTGTAGCAGAAGGCCTGGCAGGCCATCAGCACGATGCCCAGGACCGAGCGTTCCGGATAGGTGCGGAACATGGTCGCCGCGACCTCCCGCAGGCTGGTGTGGGTGCGGGGCACGAGGCGGATGGTGCGGTGCTCCGCCGCCGGCAGGGGGCCGCGGTTGCCGCGCACCCAGTCCTCGATGTCGCCGACGATGCGCTCGGCCTCCTCGGGCCGGCCATGGGTCATCAGCCAGCGCGGGCTTTCGGGGATCCAGCGCCGCAGGAAGAGCACGATGAGCGACAGGGCGCCGCCGATGCCGAAGGCGAGGCGCCAGCCGAGTTCCGGATCGATCACGCGTGGGTCGAGCAGCACCACCGCGCCCAGGGCGCCGAAGGCGGCACCGGCCCAGAAGGTGCCGTTGACCGCGAGGTCGGTGACGCCGCGGCGGCGGGCGGGGATGAGTTCCTGGATGGTGGAGTTCACCGCCGCGTATTCGCCGCCGATGCCTGCGCCGGTGAGGAAGCGGAAGAAGGCGAAGCTCCAGAAGTTCCAGGAGAAGCCCGTCGCGATGGTAGCCGCCATGTAGACCAGCAGGGTGACGGTGAAGAGCTTCTTGCGGCCCAGGCTGTCGGTGAGGCGTCCGAAGACGAGGGCGCCGAGGACGGCGCCGATGAGGTAGGCGGAGGCGCTGAGTCCGATCTGGGTTTCCGTCAGGCGCAGGACGGGGCTGTTGTGGATGGCGCCGCCGAGCGAGCCGACGAGGGTGACCTCCAGCCCGTCCAGGATCCAGGTGATGCCGAGCGCCACGACCACCAGCCAGTGGAAGCGGGACCAGGGCAGGCGGTCCAGCCGCGCGGGGATGTCCGTCTCGAAGCTGGCCTTCCCGCTTGTCGCCGTGGTGGTGCTGGCGCGTCCCTCCATCGGTCCGGTCCTCCCTCCTTGCCTTCGCGGTCCCTGCCCTCCCTGGCATGAGCCGCCCCGATAGGAAACGCCGAAATGGCCGAAGGTTCCCGGGGAGCGATCCGGGGAGCGGTCCGGGGACCGGCTCCGCGCCCCGTTGGGACGGCGTCCGAAAGGGGGATTCCACAGGGCGGGGCCTTGCGTCCCATGGTGGGCGGCCATGGGCATGGCGGCCGAAGCGGGTGGGGCTCCGGATCGGGCGGATGGCTGGGTCCCGGCCCGTCCCATGCCCGGCGGCGCGCAATTTGCCTAGCCTGCCGGGATGGCGGTCCCCGCCTCCCCTGCCGTTGGATATCCGCGTGATCCTTTCCGTCTTCTGGCTGCCGGCGACGCTCGGGGCTGCCTTCTTCCAGTCCTGGCGCACGGCGATGCAGCAGCGGCTGCGCGGCGCGATGTCGGTGAACGCCGCCGGGCTGGTGCGCTTCCTCTATGGCGCGCCCACGGCGCTGGCGCTGCTGTTGCTGCACTGGCTGCTGCTGGGCGGCGGGATGCCGCGGCCGGGCTGGAGCTTCCTCGGCTGGGCGCTGGTGGGTGGGCTGGTGCAGATCCTCGGCACCAACCTGCTGATCATGAGCTTCGGCTACCGCAACTTCGTGGTCGGCACGGCCTACAGCAAGACGGATGCGATGCAGGGGGCGATCCTGGGCACGCTGGTGCTGGGGGAGATGCTGCGGCCGCTGGCCTGGCTCGGCGTGCTGGTCAGCGTGGCGGGGGTGCTGGTGCTCTCGCTGGCGGGCAAGGCCCGCGGGCCGCGCGACCTGCTGCGCGCCACGGTGCAGCCGGCGGCGCTGTGCGGGCTCGGTGCGGGGTTGGCCTTCGCCGCCACCGGCATGTTCACCAAGCTGGCCATGGCGACGCTGCCGGCGGGCACGGATGCGGTGCGCGGGGCGCTGCTGGCGCTGACGGTGATGACCACGCTGCAATCGCTGATGCAGGGCGGCTGGATGCTGTGGCGCGAGCCGGAGCATCTGTGGGCGGTCTTCCGCGGCTGGCGAAAGGCGGCGCCGGTCGGGGCGCTCTCGGCGCTGGGCTCGGCCTGCTGGTTCACCGGCTTCGCCCTGGCGCCGCTGGGGCTGGTGCGGGCGGTGGGGCAGGTCGAGATCCTGATGACCATGGCGCTGGGACGCTTCTACCTGCGGGAAAGCTTCACCCGCTCGGAGGTGATCGGGGCGATGACGGTGGTGGCGGGGGTGCTGCTGGTGCTGGTCGGGGCGTGAGGGAGGGGCGCGCCGCGCCTTCGGGGGAAAGATCTCCCCTGGAGGCGCGGCGCCCGGAAGCCCGGTCCTCCCTGCCTCAGTCCGGCGTGATGTTGCCGCGGCGGACGACCTCCTTCCAGCGGGCGATCTCACCCTTCTGGAAGGCGGCGAACTCGGCCGGGGTGCTGCCCACGACCTCGAAGCCGATCTCGTCCATGCGGCGGCGGGTGTCGGGGTGGCGCAGCGCCGCCAGGATGGCGGCGTGGATGCGGTTGGCGAGGTCCGGCGCCATGCCGGCGGGGCCGCCGATCGCCTGCCAGGAATAGACGGTGAAGCCCTGCAGCCCGGCCTCGATGCCCGTCGGCACCTCGGGGAGGAGGGCGGAGCGCGCCTCGCTGGTGATCAGGATGGGCTTCACGCGGCCATCGCAGATCTGCGGCAGGATGGAGCCGAGATTCTGGAAGGAGAGCTGGACGTTGCCGGCGATCAGGTCGGTGGTGGCGGGGGCGCCGCCGGCATAGGGGATGTGCGAGATCTCCGTGCCGGTGAACTGCTTGAACATCTCCATGGTCAGGTGGTCGGAGGAGCCGACGCCGGAGGTGGAATAGGAGGTGGCGCCCTTGCGCGCCTTCAGCCATTCGACGAGCTCGGCGAGGTTGCCGGCCTTCACCTGCGCCGGGTTCACCACCAGGACATTGGGCGTGCGCACGGTCTGGCTGAGGCCGGTGAAGTCGCGCACCGGGTCGTAGCCGAGATTGGGGCGCAGCGCGATGTTGATCGCCCAGGTGCTGATCGGCGCGTGCATCAGCGTGTGGCCGTCGGGGGCGGAGCGGATGACGAAGCGGGCGCCGATCTCGCCGGTGGCGCCGGGGCGGTTCTCCACCACCACGGGCTTGCCGATCCCCTGCTGCATCTGCACCCCGATGGCGCGCGCCACGATGTCGGAGGAGGAGCCCGGCGCGAAGGGGGAGACGATGGTGACGGTGCGCTCCGGCCAGGCCATCTCCGCCCGTGCGGCGCGGGACAGCAGGGCCGGTGCGCCCAGGATGGGGGTGAGGAGCGAGGCGCGCAGCAATCCACGGCGTTGCATGGTTTCGTCTTTTCCTTCCCGGACGGAACCGCATCCCTGTTGCGGGATGCGGCGAGGTGGATGGCGTGGCGGCCTCCCGGCCCCCATGCCGCAGCAGTGGGTCAGCCCGACAGCGCGCGGGCCAGGCGGCGCAGGAGGAGGTCGATCTCCGCGATGTGGTGCGCCGTCAGCGCGGGACCGGGACGGCGCATGGTGGCGTGGCGGATGGCGCCGCGGCGGCGCAGCACCTCCTTGCGCGCGGCGACGCCCCAGAAGCCCTGGGCCTCGTAGTTCAGCAGCGGCAGGTAGCGGTCGAAGAGGTCGTGTGCCTCCTCCACCCGCCCCTCGGTGAAGAGGCGGTATGTGCCGGACAGGACCTCCGGGTGCGAGAAGCCGGCCATGGGGCCGTCGATGCCGCGCGCCAGTTCCTGCGGCAGGTAGAGGCCGTTGTTGCCGGTGAGGATGGCGACGCGGCGGCCGCCCGCCACCGTGTGGCCTTCCCGCAGGCGGGTGATCTTTTCCAGGCTGGGGAGATCCTCCTCCTTCACCACCTGGATCTGCGGGAAGCGCTCGATCAGGCGCAGCATGGTGGGCACCGACATCCAGGTGCCGCTGGCGCCGGGGAAATCCTGCAGCACGGTGGGGATGTCGCCGATGCGCTCGAAGACCGTGGTGAAGTAGCCGAGCACGTCCTCCTCGGTGCGCAAACCGCCGGGCGGGGCGATCATCACGCCGCTGGCGCCGGCATCCATCGCATCGGCGGCGAGGCGCGCGAGCTGGGCGAGGCCCGGGGCGCTGACGCCGACGATCACCGGGCGGCCCTGCGCGCGGGCGACGAAGCGGCGCGCCACCTCGCGGGATTCGTCGAGGTCGAGCTTGCCGCCCTCGCCGCTGACGCCCAGCGCGACGAAGCCATCCGCGCCGTGGCGCAGGTAGAAATCGGCCAGCGTGTCGATGCTCGGCAGGTCGATCCCGCCGCGCTCGTCGAAAGGGGTCTGGGCGATGATGACGCTGCCCTTGAGACCGCTCAGCATGTCTGTCCTCCCTTCGCGCTTTCCGGGAGAGGGAGAAGCGCCGTGCCGCGCCCTCCCCCGCCTCGCCTTATTGCGGGCCGAGCTTCTCGATCAGCGCGCGCAGGCTCTGCTTCTCCTCCGCCGTCAGGTCGCTGAGCGGCGAGCGCACCGGGCCGGCGCCGCGGCCGATGATCTCGGCGCCCGCCTTGACGATGCTGACCGCGTAGCCGGGCTGGCGGTTGCGGATGGCGAGGTAGGGGAAGAAGAAGTCCTTCAGCAGCCGGTTCACGGTCGTCATGTCGCCGGTGGTGACGGCGGTGTAGAAGTCCTGCGCCGTGCGGGGGATGAAGTTGAACACCGCCGAGGAATAGGTCGGCACGCCCATGGCGAGATAGGCGGCGGCATAGACTTCGGCCGTCGGCAGCCCGCCGAGATAGGTCAGCCGGTCGCCCAGCGCGCTGTAGACGGCGGTCATCGCCTCGATGTCGCCGACGCCATCCTTGAAGCCGATCAGGTTCGGGCATTCCTCGGCCACGGCGGCCAGGGTCTCGGGCTTCAGCCGGCAGTTGGCGCGGTTGTAGACGATGACGCCGAGCGAGGTGGCCTTGCAGACCGCCGCGATATGGGCGCGCAGCCCGGCCTGGGAGGTCTCGGTGAGGTAGGGCGGCATCAGCAGGATGCCGGCGGCGCCGAGACGCCCGGCCTCCTGCGCGTATTCGATGGCGGTGCGGGTGCCATAGCCGGCCCCGGCCACGATGGGGACCTGTCCGGCCGCGCCTTCCACCGCCGCCTTCACCACCTGGGAGAATTCACCCGGGGTGAGGGAGAAGTATTCGCCCGTGCCGCCCGCGGCGAAGAGGGTGGCGGTGCCGTAGGGCGAGAGCCATTCCAGGCGGCGGCGATAGCCGTCCACGTCCAGGTCGCCCGAGGGGGTGAAATCCGTCACCGGGAAGGAGAGGAGCCCGGTGGGCAGCTTCGCCTTCAGGGCCTCCGGGGTGAAATGCTCTGCCATGCCGGTCTCCATCGCCTTGGGTGCAAACATATAGTGGTATGATGTCTTACGAATATGGCCCCCGGAACGCAAGCGGAAGATGGGGGGTCAGCCGGGAGCGAGGGCGGAGAGCGCCTCGCGCAACCGCTCCCGGCTGTTCAGCAGGTGCAGGCGCATCGCGGCGCGCGCACCCTCCCCGTCGCCATGCAGGATGGCGGTGGCGATCTGCACATGCTCGATGCGCAGGATGCGGAGATAGGCCACCCGGGCCTCGGCATCGCGGAACAGTTCCAGGCGGGAACGCGGGACGAGCTGCGCGGGCAGGCCGGCAAGCAGCGCCTCGAAATAGGCATTGCCGCAGCAGCCTGCGATCTGGAGGTGGAAGGCCCGGTCCATGGCGACGGAGCCGTCGGCATCGGCGGGGTTGGTGCCGAAGCGTTCCGCCGCATGCAGCAGCGCCTCGGCCTGGGCCTCGCCCCGGCGCTGAGCGGCCAGCCAGGCGGCCTCCGACTCCAGCGCGACCCGCACCTCGATCAGGCGCAGCATCTCCTCCGCCGTATCGATCTGCGAGGCTTCCAGCCGGTAGTGCGGCGCCTGGGGCGAGGCGAGCACGAACATGCCGCGCCCCTGTTCCACCGACAGGCGTCCGGCGGCGCGAAGGCTGGAGATGGCCTCCCGGATCACGGTGCGGCTGACGCCGTAGCGGGCGATCAGCTCCTTCTCGGTCGGCAGCTTGTCGCCGGGGCGCAGCTCACCCGCCTCGATCCGGCCGGAAAGATCGTCGCAGACCTGGACGGCGAGGCTGGCACGGCGGGGCTGCGCCACGGAACGGGGCAGAAAGGCGCCATCGGGGGAAGCGGTGCCCCGTGGATCGGATCGAGAGACTGCGGATCGGGCCATGGTCGGTCTCCGTCCTCGCGCGGGCCAGAGGGAAGAGGTGCGAGGAACGATGCATAGATCGTCCGTCATATGACTTCCAGATGACATCGAAGCGGTCTGCTGGCGCCGGATGGGGCGAGCTCGCCGGGCCTGGGCCGCGATCCGCGTGCAATTGCGAAGACGTTCACAGCTTGGTGGGATCTCAATCACCAGTTGACACGATCATCCGTGATTATTAAAAATTGAGACGTTGGCATTGAAATGGAATGCCACGAGGAGACAGACCGATGCGTGCCATTCTCAAAACCTCCCTCATGGCGAGCGCACTCGCCCTGGCCGCGACCATGCCGGGCATCGCCATGGCCCAGAACTTCTCCGGATCCAGCCAGTTCAGCAGCGCCGGCGTGACCGGCGGCAGCTATGCGAAGGGCATCGGCGACACCAGCGCCTCCTCCCAGAGCGCGGGCAAGGTCTATTCCTTCAACAGCGGCGGCACCTCGAGCGTCGAGGGCCTCTCGGCCACCTGGGGCGGCGCCACGGGCCCGGGTTCGTCCTTCGCCAGCGGCGTGGACTTCAGCGGCAGTGCCTGGCAGGGCGCCTTCAGCGGCCAGGGCTTCGCGCCGGCCGGGGCGGGCCAGTGAGCCGCGCGGCGAAGCCGCCGGTCGGGCGGGGCGTGCCGATGGCACGCCTCCTCGGCGCGGGCGTGCTGGCGGTGGGGGTGGCGTTCGCCGCCCTTCCCGCCTCGGCCCAGACCCAGTCCAGCAGCACCTCGGCGGGCGCGGTGGCGAATGCCATCGTGGTCAGCGGCTCCGGCTCCAGCAGCGGCTCCAACACCGTCACCTACAAGGGCGGCGTCGAGAACGTGCCGAGCGTCTACGGCGCGCTGTCCGTGGCGCCCTGCACCACCGCGGCGCAGATCGGCGGTGCCTTCATGGGCGGCGGCTTCACCGCCTCGCTCGGCAGCGAGAGCGAGGGCTGTTCCCGCCGCGCCAACGCGGCCGCCTTCCATGCGATGGGGCGCGACGACGTGGCCATGGCGCTGCTGGCGCAGGACCCGAACGTGGCCAAGGCGCTGAGGGACGTGGAGCAGGCCAAGCTGGCGGCGGCCCAGGCGCAGCAGGCCCAGCAGGCGCGGTTCGCCCCGGTCATGGTGGCACCGGCGGAGCCGGAGAGCGTCACGGTCCGGCCCGCCGGCCAGCCCATGGGGCAGCCCCGGCTGCAGCAGGTCCGCGCCCAGGTGCCGGCCGCCACGGCCCAGCGGCCCGACTGGTGCCTCCGCGCCGCGCCGACCACCCAGGCCGGGCGTGACTATGTGCGGCAGGTCTGCGGCCAGGGCTGAGCGCGATCCGCCCGCCCGTGGAGCCCGCTCCGGCTCTTCCCGCCGCCCTGTCGCAACACACTGCCTTCCGACCCCGGAGCATTTCCGGGGACCATGCCCGGGTCTCCCCCCCGGGCACCCGTCTCGGCAGGCGGAAACGGCCCGCTTCCGTTTCCGCCTCCTGACATCCCCGTTGGGGAAGGGTTTTTCGCGGATATTCCGGGCCCTGCCCCCGTCGCCTGGGCATCGCAGCATGCTACAAGGACCGGCAGAACTGTCCGCCGAAGGGATATCCCATGAGTGATGCAGCGACCCTGAACCCGGCCACCCGCCTGAAGCCGGGTGTCGTTTCCGGCAAGGACTATGCGACACTGGTCGCGGCCTGCAAGGCCGGCGGCTATGCCCTGCCCGCGGTGAACGTGGTCGGTAGCGACAGCATCAACGCGGTGATGGAAGCCGCCGCGAAGAACAAGTCGGACGTCATCATCCAGCTTTCCAACGGCGGCGCCCGCTTCATGGCCGGCGAGGGCTGCCCCGATGCCGCCAAGGCGCGCGTCCTGGGCGCCGTGTCCGCCGCGCAGCACGTGCACCTGCTGGCCGAGCAGTACGGCATCTGCGTGGTGCTGCACACCGACCATGCCGATCGCAAGCTGGTGCCCTGGGTCGATGCGCTGATCGACCACAGCGAGGCGCATTTCGCCAAGGCCGGCAAGCCGCTCTTCTCCTCGCACATGCTCGACCTCTCGGAAGAGGCGCTGGAGCCGAATGTCGAGGAATGCGTGCGCGTGCTGAAGCGCATGGCGCCGATGGGCATGAGCCTGGAGATCGAGCTGGGCGTGACCGGCGGCGAGGAGGACGGCATCGGCCACGAGCTGGAGGAGTCCGCCGACAACGCGCATCTCTACACCCAGCCCGAGGACGTGCTCTATGCCTATGAGAAGCTGAGCCCGCTGGGCCACTTCACCGTGGCGGCCTCCTTCGGCAACGTCCATGGCGTCTATGCGCCGGGCAACGTGAAGCTGCGGCCGGAGATCCTGAAGTCCTCGCAGGCGCTGGTGTCCGAGCGCCATGGCGGCGGCGACAAGCCGCTGAACCTCGTCTTCCACGGCGGATCGGGCTCCGAGAAGGAGAAGATCCACGAGGCGGTGAGCTATGGCGTGTTCAAGATGAACATCGACACGGACACGCAGTTCGCCTTCGCCAAGCCGGTGGGCGACTACGTGAAGGCGAACCCGAAGGCCTTCGAGTTCCAGGTCGATCCGGAGACCGGCAAGCCGTACAAGAAGCTCTATGACCCGCGGAAGTGGCTGCGCGCGGGCGAGCTCGGCATCGTTGCCCGGCTGGAGGAAGCCTTCGCCGACCTTGGCTCCAAGGGCAAGAGCATCGCGGGCTGACGCCACTCCCCAACCGCCTTCCCCCGGCCGCGCGAGCGTGCCGGGGCAGCCTCAGGCGGAGGCGGTGCCTCCGCCTGAGGCTGCGATCTGCGGATCCGCCGCCAGCAGCGCCCGCAGCACGGGCACGAGGGGATTCGCGCTCCCGGTCCGCCAGGCCAGCATCAACTCCGCGCTGGCCCGTTCCTCCTCCACCAGAGAGTGGAAGGTGATATCGGGCGGGCAGAAGCGTTCGGCCGACTGCGGCAGCAGCGCCACCCCCAGCCCCGCGCCGACCAGCGCCATGATGGAGTGGGTCTGCGTCACGTACTGCACGGCCGCCGGCGTTACGCCGGCCACGCGCAGCAGGCCGTCCACCAGCCCATAAAGATAAGGTCCTTCCACTGGCGGATAGGTGATCAGCGTCTCGGCGGCCAGCTCCCCGAGGCGAATCGCCCCCGCCTGCGCCAGCCGATGCCCTGACGGGAGCGCCAGCACCAGCGGCTCGCGATACACGCGCATCGCTCGCATCCCAGGCAGCGTCACCGGGGGGCGCAGCAGGCCGAGATCGATCTGGTCCCCCTGCAGGGCGGCGAGTTGCTGCGGCGTTGTCATCTCCCGCAGCACGAGATTGATGGCGGGCAGCCTCTGCCGCAGCAGGGTCACGAGGCGCGGCAGGAAGACGTAGCTGGAGGCGGCGGTGAAGGCGAGGGTAAGCTGCCCCGCATCGCCGCTGGCGATCCGGCACGCATCCTGGGCCGCGCCCGCCACATCCTCCAGGATCCGCCGCGCCGAGCGCAGGAAGCTCTGCCCGGCCGGGGTCAGGCGGATGGCGCGGCGGCTGCGGTCGATCAGCAACGTGCCGATGCCGTGCTCCAGGGCCTGGATCTGCCGGCTCAGGGGCGGCTGGGTCATGTTCAGCCGCAGCGCCGCACGCCGGAAGTTCATCTCCTCGGCCACGGCCAGGAAGCAGCGCAACTGGTCCAGGGTGATCACCGATGCAGAATGAGCATCATCCGATCCCCAATCAAGCAGCCTGATGCATCGGATGGAGTCTTATAGATGATGCAACAGGCGGGGCCGAGAGGCCCGGCCATGCTTCGTCAGAGGGATGTCAGCTTGAACTCCATCGCACCGCCGGCCCGCATCATGCCCGACGCCCTGGCCCGGTTCGGGGCCACGCTCCTCGCCGCCGCCGGGCTGGAGGCGGAGAAGGCGAGGACGGTGGCGGAGATCCTGGTGCTGACCGACATGATGGGCCGGCACACGCATGGCATGGCCCAGTGCCCCGCCTATCTGGAGCAGATCCTGGGCGGCGGCATGGCCGGTGCCGGCGAGCCGGAGGTGGTGCGCGACCTGGGCGGCACCGTGGTCTGGGACGGCGGCTATCTGCCCGGCCTCTGGCTGATGGATCGGGCGCTGGCGCTGGGCTTCGAGCGACTGCCGCAGCATGGCGTCTTCACCCTGGCGATGCGGCGCAGCCACCATATCGGCTGCCTCGCGGCCCTGGCCCGGCAGGCCACCGAACGGGGCCTCTACGCGATGATCGCCTCCTCCGGCCCGCACACGAAATTCGTCGCGCCCTTCGGCGGGAAGCAGGGGCTGTTCAGCCCGAATCCTTTCTGCTTCGCCTTTCCCGCCGGGCGGACGCCCGTGCTGGTGGATGCCTGTGCCTCCATCACCACCGTCTCCATGACGCGCGAGAAGGCCGCGGCCGGCGAGTTGTTCGAGCATGAATGGCTGCTGGACAGCGCGGGTCGGCCGACGCGCGACCCGCGGGTGATGGAGCGCCCCGACGACCGGGGCAGCCTGATGCTGCTGGGCGGCGAGGAATACGGGCACAAGGGCTTCGGCCTGGCGCTGATGGTGGAGGCGCTGACGCAGGGGCTGTCCGGCCATGGCCGGCGCGAGGCGCCGACGCGCTGGGGGGCCAGCGTCTATCTGCAACTGATCGATCCGGATGCCTTCGCCGGACGGGAGGCCTTCGAGGCGCAGACGGGCTTCCTGGCCGAGCAATGCCACGCCAATCCGCCGATCGATCCGGCGCGCCCCGTGCGGCTGCCGGGCGAACAGGCCGAACGCAGCATCGAGCGCCACCGGCGGGACGGGGTCGCGCTTTCCGCCCGCACGGCCGCCGCGCTGCGGGACTGGGCCGGGCGGCTGGGGGTGGAGGCCAGCCTGCCGCCCGCCTGAGCGGCCGGCCCGGCGGGGCCGGTTTCCGACACCACAACGTCCAGACCGCAAGAAGCCAAGCCATAAGGAGGAGCAGATGCCGGATACCGGCGCTGAGCAGATCGTCGCGTCCCGCCTCAATGCATCCGAGGTGCCGCAGCCCCGTGCCACACGGGCGCGCTGGCTGATGCTGGGCCTCGTCTTCGTCGGCACGATCATCAACTATCTCGACCGCACCAACATGTCGATCGTGGCGCCGCTGGTGTCGCGCGAGTTCGCGGTCGATCCCGTGGCCATGGGCTTCCTCTTCTCCGCCTTCGGCTGGGCCTTCATCATCGCGACACTGCCGGGCGGCTATTTCCTCGACCGCTTCGGCACGCGCATGACCTATGGCGTCTGCCAGGCGGGCTGGTCGGTGCTGACGGTGTTCCAGGCGGCGGCCAGCAGCTTTGGCATGCTGTTCGGGCTGCGCATGGGCGTCGGCGCGGCAGAGGCGCCGTCCTTTCCCGCGAACAACAAGCTCGTCACCGCCTGGTTCCCGCAGAGCGAGCGCGGTGTCGCCGGCAGTGTCTGCTCGATGGGCATCTATGTCGGCACGGCGGTGCTGACGCCGCTGTTGTTCTGGATCGCCTCCACCTATGGCTGGCGGGAGGTGTTCCTCTTCTCCGGCGGGCTCGGCGTGTTCTGGTCCGTGATCTGGTTCCTGTTCTACCGCGAGCCCTCGGAAAGCCGCCGCGCGAACAACGCGGAGCTGGACTACATCCGCCAGGGCGGCGCGCTCTCCTCGGCGCAGGCGGCCAGGGCGCCGTTCAGCTGGGCGGCGGTGGGGAAGCTGCTGCGCTTCCGCCAGGTCTGGGGCATCTGCATCGGCAAGCTGGCGGCCACCACGACGCTGTACTTCTTCCTGACCTGGTTCCCGACCTATCTGGTCAATGAGCGCGGCATGACCATGCTCAAGGCCGGCGGCGCCTCGATCGCCCCCTACATGGCGGCGGCGGTGGGCGTGATGTTCGGCGGCTGGTGGGGCGACTACATGATCCGCCGCGGCGTCAGCGTGAACTTCGCCCGCAAGGCGCCGATGGTGGTGGGCCTGCTGCTGACCGGCAGCATCGTGCTGGCGAACTACACCAGTTCGAACATGCTGGTGATCCTGATCATGTCCTTCGCCTTCTTCGCGCAGGGCATGTCTTCCACCAACTGGGTGGTGATCTCGGAGGTCGCGCCCTCCAACCTCGTGGGCATGACGGGCAGCATCATCAGCTTCGTCGGCAATGCCTCCAGCATCATCACGCCGATCGTCATCGGCTTCATCCTGAAGGCGACCGGTTCCTTCAACTGGGCGCTGGGCTTCTGCGCGCTCATGTCGCTGGTGGGGGTCTTCGCCTACACCGTGATCCTCGGGAAAGTCGAGCGGCTGCACGTGGATTGAAGACAATCCGGCGCCGTTGCCCGTGCCCCCCGGGAGAGGCTTTGCCTCTCCCGGGGGGCATCATGAAGCTGCAGCGCCTGATCGCTTGGGACCGATCCGCCCCTCCGTCAGTGCTGCGGATGCTCCAGGAAGAAGCGCAGCATCTCGCGCGAGGCGTCGGGCCCCTTCGGATCGGTGTAGGAGCCGTCGGGCGAGCCGCCGGACCAGGCATGGCCGCCGCCATGCACCAGCCATTGCTCCAGCGGGTGGCGGCCGCTGCCATCGGCATAGAGCGTGCGGCGCCAGGCATGGCCGTTGGGCACGCGGCCTTCCTCCACCCGCATGCGCCAGTCCACCGGCAGGCTGTGCTGCAGCTGCTCGATGATCTGGTCGCCGTTGCGCGGGCTTACCGTGCTGTCGCCATCCGCGTGGAAGACGATGGTGGGCACCAGGCGTGCTCCCGCCCCGGCCGGCGGCCTCGGCAGGTCGGGCGCGCCCTGGCGCATGGCGGACAGAGCCGAGGGCAGGTCACGCGCGGCGCCGCAGCCCAGGCCGGAATGCACGCCGGCCGCGGCGAAGAGATCCGGGTAGCGGGCGGCCAGGATCGCTGCCGCCGCGCCGCCGGCCGAAAGCCCTGCGACATAGACGCGGCGCGGGTCGGCGCCGTCCTCGCGCAGGATCTCGCGCACCATGCCGGCGATCAGGCCGGGCTCGCCGGAATCGCGCTGCTGGTCGCCGGGGCGGAACCAGTTCCAGCAGCGCTGCATGTTGGCGCTGCCGGACTGGGCCGGATAGGCGACGAGGAAGCCCTTCTCCTCGGCGAGCTGGTTCATGCGTGTGCCGGCGGCGAAGTCCTCCGCCGACTGGGTGCAGCCATGCAGCATCACCACCAGCGGCATGGGCGTCGTGCCGCGGTTGGCGGGGATGTACAGGCGATAGGCGAGGCGGGCGCCTTCGCCTTCGAAGCTGCGGGCAAGGAACTGCGCGCCCTCGGGAGCCGGGGTCTGCGGTGCCTCGGGGCCCGACCGGCCGCCCTGGAGCATGCCGGGCAGGCGGCCGGGCAGCTCCGACAGGCCGCGCAGGGCCTCGGGCAGGTTGGAGAGGAGTTGCTTCGCCATGGCTCCGGCCTCGGCCAGCCCTGTGCCTCCGATCGGGGACGAGCCCAGGGAGGAGGCTGGGGAAGACGCACCCGGGCGCGATCCGCGGGACGTCCCGCCAGGGCTGGCCTGAGCGGGATCCGATGGGCCCGGCTGGGCGGGGGCTGGCCCGCCCGTCAGGTGCCGGCGCAGCAGCGCCGTCGCCTCGCTGAGCCGTCCGTCACGCGTGAGGCGCGCGGCCTCGGCGATGTCGCGCGGTAGGATGCTGGTCATCTCGGCTGTGTTCTCCTGGCCAGGGCAAGGCGCGGCCGGGGCCGCCGCCTGTCCGGGAAGGGGGTTGTTGGGAAGTTTCGTGGAGAAGGCGTTCAGCCCATCCGGTCGGCCAGGGCCGCCTTCACGGCTGCGCTCGCCTGGAAGGCGCCGAGCACGGTGACCGACTCGATGGTGTCGCGGGCGAGTTCCGGGGAGACATCGGCGGCGATGCTGGCCAGGCCCAGGACGTGGAGGCGCAGCCTCTGCCCCGAGTCGCGAAGGCGTTCCAGCTCCGCCCGGCCGAGATGGCGCGTGCCGAGGTCGAACTGCTGCCGCGCCACCGATTGCCGCGTGGCCTCGGCATGGCGCTCCAGCTGGTTGCGGATGGCGGTGCGGATGAAGTCCGTCCGGTTGGAATAGAAGCCGTCCCGGACCAGCAGGTCGATATGGCCGAGATCGACGGGGCCGAGGTTGATCGTGATCTTCTCGGTCTCGCCGCCGCTGCGCGGCCTCAGGCTGTGAATCTCGGCGGTCATCTCAGTACCATCCTCTCACCATCCAGTTGGATGGTATCTGGCGATGCGTCGAGGATCTTCAAGGGCTACCTTGTTGCAGCGCAGCAGATGACGTCCGGTTGCCGGCATGACGTCATTGCGTCTGGCGGGCGCTTCCCAGGACGACATCCCGGTGCTGCAAATGGTCGCCATGACCGAGCTGACCCGGCGGATCGACCGCCTCCTCGCCGCCCCTGCCGCCACCGCCCCGTCCTTCGCGGCGGATGGACGGCTGTACTTCCTCAACGATGCCGGGGGATCGGCGCAGGTCTGGGAAATCCCGGCCGGGGGCGGCGAGGCGCGCCCGCGCAGCGCGCATCGCGACCCGGTGGCTTTCGTGGCGGGCAGCCCGGTGGATGGGGGCGCGGTCTTCGGGCGCGACATGGCGGGGGATGAGCGGGTGCAGCTTCACGCCCTGCCGCCGGAAGGGGAGGCGCGGGCGCTGACCGCGAATCCGAAGGCCATCCATGGCTGGGGCGCCTTCTCGCCGGATGGGCGGCGGATCGCCTGCACCGCCAACAGCCGCGACCCGGCGCATACCGATCCGGTGGTGATCGACCTTGCGACCGGGGAGGCGCGGCGGGTCCATGAGGTCGAGGGGCCGCACGAGCTGCGCGGCTGGACGCCGGACGGACAGGCGCTGGTGCTGGCCGTGGCGCCGCGGACCTTCGCCGACGATCTTCTGCGCGTGCCACTGGATGGCGGCGCGGTGACAGCGCTGGCGCCGCATGAGGGCGACTGGCGGCATCTCTTCCCGCGCTGGAAGCGGGATGGCAGCGGCTTCTGGCTGGTGACCGACCGGGGGCGGGACTTCCTGGGTGCCGCCTTCATGGCACCGGGTGGGGAACCACGCTTCCTCTACGCGCCCGAGGCGGACCTGGAGGCGATGGAGGTCTCGCCCGACCAGTCCACCCTGGCGGTGGTGGTGAACGAGGGCGGCTGGTCGCGGCTGCGCCTGGTGGATGCCGCGAGCGGCGCGGTGGTGGAGGAGCCGGCGCATCCGCGCGGGGTGATCACCAAGATCACCTGGCGCAAGGATGGGCGGGCGGTGGCCTTCGATCTCGCCCGGCCGACCGCGCCGGGGACGATCTGGCTGGCGGAGCGCGGCGGCGCGGCGCGGATGATCTTCGCCGCGAGCCCGGCCCCGGAGGACATGCGGGACTGGGAGACGGTCTCCTTCCCCACCTTCGACGGGCGGCAGATCCCGGCCTATCTCGCGCTTCCGGCCGGGAGCGCGCCGGAGGGCGGATGGCCCGTGCTGCTCTGGGTCCATGGCGGGCCAGAGGGGCAGGCGCGGCCGAACTGGCGGCCGGACCTGCAGACCGTGCTCTCGCTCGGCATCGCTGTGGTGGTGCCGAATGTGCGCGGCAGCACCGGCTATGGCCGCGCCTATGCGGCGCTGGACGACCGCGAGTTGCGGCTGGACAGCGTGCGCGACCTGGCGGCGGCGCATGACTGGATCGGCGGGCAGCCGGGGCTGGACGGGTCGCGCATCGCCATCATGGGGCAGAGCTATGGCGGCTGGATGGTGCTGGCGGCGGTGACGGAATATCCGGGCCTCTGGGCGGCGGGTGTCGATTACTACGGCATCGCCCGCTGGAAGACCTTCTTCGAGCGCACCGGCCCCTGGCGCGTCGGGCACCGCGCGGCGGAATACGGCGATCCGGTAAAGGACGCGGCCCTGCTGGAACGGCTCTCTCCGCTGCACCGCGCCGACCGCATCGCCTGCCCGATGCTGGTGGCGCAGGGCCTGACCGACCCGCGCGTGCCGCCCTATGAGAGCGAGCAGATCGTGGCGGCGCTGAAGGCGCGGGGCGTGCCGGTGGAATACGTGGTCTTTCCCGACGAGGGCCACGGCTTCCTCAAGCGCGACAACAAGCGGCGGATCTACGAGGCCGTGGCGCGCTTCCTGCGCGGGCATCTGCGGGCCTGATCCCGGGCCAAGGGCGGCCAGGGAAAGCTCCATCCCTGGCCTGCGGCGGGCATCCACGGTATTTTTCCGGGTTAGCAATGTTACGTTGACGCAAGTCAATGAAGGGCGGCCCCTGGAAGCGGGAAATGGGCCCTGCGGGGCTCACCGGATCACGGTGCCAGCCGCCCCCGGGGCGACGGTGCGCCTGAGAGACGCGGAGCCGCACCCGCGCGATGGGTTGGCGGGCGGCATCGCGCGGAATGAATTGGTGCCCGCGACAGGAAACGAACCGGAGGAACGCAGATGTCCCAGATCACCGGCACCACCGGGAATGACCTCCTGGCGGGGACCATGGCGGCCGATATCTTCGTGCCGCTGGGCGGGTCGGACGTCATCGCGGATTTCTCGCCGCTGCGCGCCGTGACGATCGCCGATGTCGGCAGCACCTACGCGCCCGGCGAACCCTTCCGTCTCGAAAGCTTCTATGTGGCCGATCCCGGCGATGGCTATTACCCGGGCTTTCCGGGCTTCTACGCCAAGGAGATCCTGATCTCCTGGACCCATGATGGCGTGACGACGAGTGGCACGACGACGGAAGGCGACAGGGTCTTCACCTTCGCGTCCACGCTCGTGGACCAGCTCACCGTCCAGTACAGGCAGATCGACTCCCATGCCGGATGGGTCACCTATGGGGCGCAGATCCAGGACCTGCACGTCACCCTCGGCCAGGGCGACACGATCCAGTTGCCGGCCGGTGCCGGGATCGAGGCCACGGTCGCCAGCGCCACATCCGATGGCGCCGGCGGGACCGTGCTGCAGGCCGGCGCCTCCGTCCTGACCCTGCCGCATGTCGATCCGGGCACGGTGTCGGCCGACTGGTTCATCCAGGCGCCGGAGGTGCTGCCGGTGCTCAGTCTTTCCCTGGTGAATCCCCATCTCGTGGAGGGTCTCGACAACAGCCTGGAGGCGATCGTCAGCCGCAGCAGCGGCGAAGGCAGCAGCAGCGTGACGCTGGAGTTCTACCCACCGCCATCCCGGTACCTCGCGGGCGCGGACGACTTCACGAACCACATGGCGCCAGAAACCGTCACCTTCGCCCCGGGCGAGACGAGCAAGACGGTCTCCATCGGTGTCGTGGACGACACGCTGCACGAGACGACCGGCGCCTTCCTGCTGCGCCTGGCCGATCCGGTGGGCGCCACGCTCGGCGATTCCACCGTCCAGGAGGGCTCGATCACCGATGACGACGCGCCGGTCCTCGCGATCTCGACGGCGACACCTGTCCTGACGGAGGGCGGCGGCGAGGCCTTCCGCTTCACCGTCACCCGGGTGGGCGGCGATCTTTCCATCGCGGGCACGGTCGGCGTTTCCATCCAGGCCGACGCAGCGGGCGCGCACCCGGCCTCGGCCGACGATATCGTGGGAGGCTTCAGCACCTACAGCCTGGACTTCGCCGCCGGGGAGACGCGCCGCAGCTTCGACGTCGCGGTGGCCGACGACAGGATTCACGAAGCGGATGAGAGCTTCGTCGCGCGCATCGCCTATGGCCTGTGGGAACCCGACCGCAACTTTCCCACTCCCCTTCTCACCACGGTCGATCAGGTCGTGGCGATCATCCGGGACGATGGCCCGGCCCCCTGCGCGAGGGAGCTGGTGCTGACCCTGTCGGAGGATGCCTGGAAGGGCGACGCGCTTTTCGTGGCCTATCTCGACGGCCAGCCGCTCGGGGAGGCACAGGCCGTCACGGCGCTGCGTTCCGCGGGCGACAGCCAGAGCTTCGTCTTCCGGGTCGAAGCCGGCGAGGGCCCGCACCAGGTCACGGTCTCCTTCCTCAACGACGCCTATTGCGGCACGCCCGACACCGACCGCAATCTCTATGTCGAGAGCATCGGCTTCGACGGTGCGGTGCAGGAATTCCACCAGGCGATGATGACCGCCGGCTGCATGGATTTCCAGATCGGCTGACGCCGCCCCGCACCGTGGCACCATGCTTGCTTGCGAGAGCCCGCGAACATGTGGGCAGAGGGGAGCGCGGGGACGATGACATGGTGGCGAAGGACGCTTCTGGCGGCGGTGCTGGCGGCACCCGCACTCGGTTCGGCCGCGCCGGAGGCCAGGGCGAAGACGATCAACGCCGTGCTGGAAGCGGAGATCGTCACGCTCGATCCGCATTTCATCGGTGCCTATATCACGCGCACCTTCGGCTACATGGTGTTCGACACGCTCTTCGCGCCGGACGGCAAGGGCAATATCCAGCCGCAGATGGTCGGCTCCTGGACCGTCTCCGACGACAGGCTGACCTGGGACTTCACGCTGCGCGACGGGCTGAAGTTCCATGACGGCGCACCGGTCACGGGCGAGGATGCCGTCGCCTCGCTGAAGCGCTGGGGTTCGCGTAGCGCGCTGGGCGGGCGGCTGCTGAAGGTGGCGGCCTCGCTGGAGGCGACGGGCGCGAAAAGCTTCCGGCTCGTGCTGCGGGAGCCCTATGGGCTGGTGCTCGATTCGCTGGGCACGACCTCCTCGCCCACGCCCTTCATCATGCCGGCGCGTATCGCGGCGAACACACCGGGCAGCACGCAGGTCGCGGAGATCGTGGGTTCCGGCCCCTTCGTGTACAGCAAGGCGGATCACCGGCCGGGCGACCGGATGCTGCTGCGGAAGAACCCGGACTATGTCCCGCGTTCCGAACCGGCGGACTTCCTGGCCGGCGGGCATGTGGTGAAGGTCGATGCGCTGGATATCCGCGTGGTGCCGGATGGCGCGACGGCGGCGGCGGCCCTGCAGCAGGGCGAGATCGACTACATGCAGTACGCGCCCTTCGACCTGCTGCCGGTGATGGAGAAGGACCGGCAGCTCAAGGTGCTGGACTTCAGCGGGCCGCACATGTTCACCGGCCACTACCGCATCAACACCGCCTCCAAGCCCTTCGACGACCCGGCGATCCGCCGCGTGCTGCTGCGGCTGGTGGACCAGAAGGAGGTGATCGCGGGGCTGGGGCTCGACAGCCGCTACGGCCAGAGCTGCGACGCCTTCTTCATCTGCGGATCGACCAACGAGACGCATGTCGGCACGGAGCTGCTGCAGGACCCGTCGATCGAGGCGGCCGCCAAGGCGCTGAAGGAGACGAAGTACGACGGCACGCCGGTCGTGGTGATGATCGCCAGCGACCTGGAGGCGCCGCGCGTGGCCTCGCAGATCCTGGCCGACCGCCTGGCGCGGGCGGGGTTCAAGGTGGATGCGCAGCTCACCGACTGGGCGACGCTGCTGGCCCGCCGCACCCAGCGCGCGGGCTGGAGCGTCTATGGCGTGCATGCGCTGGGCCTCGACCTGTCCTCGCCGCTGACCAATTCGGTGATCAACTTCAACTGCACGGATTCCGCCACGGCGGGCTTCATGTGCGAACAGCGGCTGGTGCCGCTCTTCGACGAATTCGCCCGTGCCCCGACGCGCGAGGCGCAGCGCGAGGTCGCGGGGAAGATCCAGGCCATCGTCTATGAGCAGGGGCTGGGCATCCCCTTCGGGCAGTTCGCGCAGCCAGCGGCCTATCGTGCCAATCTGAGCGGCGTGATCCCCTCCGCCATCCCGCTCTTCTGGAACATCGAGAAGAACTGACATGTACGACGTGATCGTGGTGGGCGCCGGTTCGGCCGGTGCCCCGGTGGCCGCGCGGCTTTCCGAGGATTCCCATCGCAAGGTGCTGCTGCTGGAGGCGGGGCGAGACTGGCGTTCCGCCGAGGCGCCGCACGAGCTGCGCAGCGCCAACATCATCCCTTTCATGCACGACCCCGCCTATCAGGCGAAGTGGCAGTGGCCGGGGCTGATGACCCGCCGCACCCGGGCGCAGGAGCCGAAGTTCTACTGGCGCGGCAAGGCGCTGGGCGGCTCCTCCACGGTGAACGCGCAGATCGCCATCCGCGGCGTGCCGCAGGCCTTCGACGGCTGGGCCGAGGCGGGCTGCGAGGGCTGGGCGGCGGAGGACGTGCTGCCGCTCTTCGACCGGATCGAGGACGATGCCGAGACGGGCACGGCGCCGGGCGTCCGGCGCGGCGGGCCGCTGCCGGTCTATCGCGCGCCCTTCGACCAATGGGGGGTGGTGGACCTGGCGCTGCGCGATGCCGGTCTGGCCGAGGGCTATCCCTGGAAGGCCGACCTGAACGCGCCGACGGGCGAGGGCATCTCCTGCAACCCGATCAACAGCCGCGACGGCCGGCGCGTCACCACCAACGACGGCTATCTGGAGCCGGCGCGCGGGCGGCCGAACCTGGAGATCCGCGGCGAGGCCCTGGTGGACAAGGTGCTCTTCGAGGGCAGCCGCGCCGTGGGCGTGCGGGTGCGCTTCGGCGGCGGGGCGTGGGAGGAGATCCGGGCGCGGGAGATCGTGCTCTGCGCCGGGGCGATCCACAGCCCCGCCATCCTGATGCGCTCCGGCATCGGCCCGGCGGCGAAGCTGGCGGCGCTGGGCATCCCGGTGCTGTTCGACCAGCCGGCCACCGGGCAGAACCTGATGGACCACCCGATCCTGCGCGCCACGCTAAAGCTGAAGCCGCAGCACCGCGCCCAGGGCGTGGATGCCCGGCACACCAACTGCTGCCTGACCTACAGCAGCCACCTCGGCAGCGGCGGCGAGCGCGACATGATCATGATCGCCTACAACCACCGTGGCGCCATCACGCCGGAGCCGGGGCCGGAGGGGGCCATCGGCGCGGCGCTCTACGACGCCTACTCGCGCGGCTCGCTGGATCTGGTCTCGGCCGATCCGGAGGCCAATCCGGTGGTCGAGGAGAACATGCTCGACCACCCCGACGACCGCCTGCGGCTGCGCGACGCGGTGCGCCGCTTGGCGCGCATCACCCTGCAGCCCGCCGTGGCGGATCTCTGCGACGGCATCACCTTCGGCGAGAGCCCGCTTTCCGTCGTACAGGCCGCCGCCCTGCCCGATGGCGAGCTGGACGCGCTGATGCTGCGGGAGGCGGGCGACATCCAGCACGCCGCCGGCACCTGCAGGATGGTGGCCTATGAGGACCCGCGCGGCGTGGTGAACCCGGACCTGACGGTGAAGGGCGTCACCGGGCTGCGCATCGCCGATGCCTCGATCATGCCGACCGACTGCCGCGCGAACCTGCACTTCACCTGTGTCATGATCGGCGAGAACCTCGCCCGCCGCATGCGGGCGGAGGGCTGATCCGGACGGCGTCCGGTGTTGCGGCCCTTCCGCGCGATCCGCGTCAGGCCTCCTCGGCGATCCGCCGCAGCCGGGCTGGGTCGCGCAGGCGCAGCCCGGCGCGCGAGGGTTCGACCAGACCCTGCTGGCGGAACTCGGTGAGCAGGTGGTTCACCCTCGGCCGGGTGGCGGCGGCCAGGGAGGCGATCTGCGCCTGGGGCAGCCGGACGAGGCCCGTGGGCTCCACGGCGGCGAGGCGCAGGAGGACCGCGGCCAGGCGCTGCCGCAGGCTGTGCAGCCCGATCGCCTCGACCTGCGCGCTCGACTGCCGCAGGCGGGCGGCCAGGGTCCGCAGCAGGGCCCCGGCGAAGGCCACGTCCGTGGCGATCAGCGGAGCCACGTCGTCATGCCGCATGAGCAGCGCCGAGACCGGCGTGAAGGTCGTCGCGTCGGCGCTGCGCGGGCCGCCATCCACCAGGGCCAGCTCGCCGATCGGCTCCCCCCGGCCGACCAGCGCCAGGGAAAGCTCGCGGCCATCGGCCGTGGAGAGGTGTATCCGCACCAGGCCGTCCAGCACGATCAGCATGCCCTCCCCCGCGTCGCCACGGCGGAAGAGCGCCCGGCCGGACGGGTAGTGGACGGGGCGCGCGATCCCGGTCAGCCGCTCCTTCGCGGATGCCGGGACCAGCGCCAGAAAGGCCACGCCGTCGAGAAGGCGGCGCGTATCCGGATGGGATGCCATGACGCGTCCATGCCCGCTGCGGTCTGCAAACCACGCCGGAGCGGCCCCCTGCCCGGGAATGTTCCGGCGAAGCGGCCGGCCGGGAAAGCCGGTGCGGAGCCGTGCGGAAGGAAAGGCGTGTCCGTGCCCCGGTCGCTGGAACTCAGGACGAGGATGTTAACGCGCCGGGGCGGCGGGCTTCAATGTTTCGATTTCGAACTGTTCTCTGCGGGACAGCCTGGCCCGTCGCGGGAGAGCAAGGATGGGGGTGTCGCAACAACATACACGGGAGCCCACGTCCATGCGCACCACCCTTCTCGCCGCCACGGGCCTGGCCCTGACGCTGTCCCTCTGGAACATGGCTGCGCGGGCCGAGAGCCTGGATTTCTCCAACGACGCCTCGAGCCGGACCTTCGGCTCCGCCCGCTATGAGCGGACATCGCGGACCGATCTCGGTTCCTCGCCGACGGATTTCAGCAATACGGGGTCGAGCGACATCGACGCGCGCTATGCCCGGATCGCCGGGCAGATGAACACGACGGCGAACATGCCGGGCGGGTCACCCACCGACTTCAGCGAGGCCGGCTCCGGTGCCGGTAGGACCCCCGGAACCCTGCTTCGCGCGCCGCTTCGCGACTTCGCGGAACGGTAGGGGCGACCCGCCAGGGCCGCCCTCATGGCGTCGCCGCGCGGCGCGGGGGCCGGGGACACCCCCCGGCCCCGGCCCGGCACTATTCCGCCGGGGCGGTGGAGGCGCGTTCCAGGGCGCGGTTGTGGCCCAGGACGAGGACCAGCACGATCGACATGATCGGCAGCGCGGCCAGGAAGAGCAGGCCGTAATAGTCGGCGCCGGTGCGGTCCTTGATGATGCCGAAGACCTGCGGGCCGAAATAGCCGCCGAGATTGCCGACCGAGTTGATCCAGGCGATGCCGGCCGCGGCGGCGGTGCCGCTGAGCACGGCGGTCGGCAGGGTCCAGAAGATCGGCAGGGCGGAGAAGATGCCGAAGCTGGCCAGCGCCAGCGCCAGGATCTTCAGCGTCAGGTCCGGCGTGCTGGCGGCCAGGATGAGGCCCGCGGTGACGCAGAGCGCGGCGAAGATCGTGCTCCACTTCCGGTCTCCGGTGCGGTCGGAGAAATAGCCCCAGAGCACCATGCTGATGGCGCCCACCGCATAGGGGAAGGCGTTCAGGAAGCCAAGCTGGACGTTGGAGATCTCGCCCACCGCCTTGAGGATCTGCGGCTGGAAGAAGCCCAGCGCGTAGAGCGGCGAGACCAGGCCGAGATAGATCAGCCCGTAGCCCAGCACGCGCGGGTTCAGCAGGGTCTGCCACCATTCCATGCGATGGACGGATTCACGCGTCTGCTGCTCGGCGCGGAGCTGGCGGTCCAGCCATTCCTTCTCGTCCGGCTCCAGCCACTTCGCTTCCGCCGGGCGGTCGGTCAGGTACCAGAGCACGCCGCCGGTTAGCAGCAGGGCCGGGATGGCTTCGATGATGAACATCCACTGCCAGCCATGCAGGCCCCAGACCCCGTTCATGTTCAGCAGGTAGCCCGAGATGGGCGAGCCGATGGCCGAGGAGAAGGGAATGGCGAACATGAACCAGCCGATGATCCGCCCGCGATAGGCGGAGGGGAACCAGAGCGTCAGGTAGAAGATCACGCCGGGAAAGAAGCCGGCCTCGGCGGCGCCGAGCAGGACGCGGACGACATTGAAGCTGGTCTCGCCGGTCACGAAGGCCTGGGCGCCGGAGAGCAGGCCCCAGGTGAACATGATCCGGGCGATCCACATCCGGGCCCCGAAGCGGTTCAGGGCGAGGTTGCTCGGCACCTCGAAGATGAAATAGGCCAGGAAGAAGATGCCCGCCGCCGTGCCGAAGGCGGTGGCGGACAGGCCCAGATCGGCCCGCATGGCGGGGCCGGCGAAGCCGACATTCACGCGGTCCAGATAGGACACGAAGTAGCAGAGGATCAGGAAGGGGATGAGCCGCCAGGCCACCTTCCGGATCGTCCGTTGCTCGACGGATTCCATGCGTTTCCTCCATTGCCCCCGGAACATGCGGGAGAGGCGCTCTCGGGGGCGCTTGCGGCGGACGCTACCAGCCGCCGCGGAGGACGGAAAGCGGGGTGTGGCGGCCGGGCCAGCCCGCACCCCCCTGGCGGCTACTCCATCACCATCGCATGGTCATCCGCCGGGGCGGACGAGGCCCGTGGCGGGCGCAGCAGGAGCAGCAACGGCATCACCGCGACCGAGAGCAGCATCAGCAGCTTGAAGTCGTCGATATAGGCGATCAGTGTCGCCTGCTGCGTCACCAGCCCGTCCAGCGTGGCGCGGCCGTCCAGCGTCGTCGGGTCCAGGAAGGCGCGCAGGGCGGGGTGCCGCAGCACGCCGTTGAAGGCGGTGACGGCGCGGCCGATCTCCTCGTGGTTCTGCTGCGTGTTCTGGCTGATCAGCGCGGTGACGAGGGAGATGCCCACCGCCGAGCCGATGTTGCGGGACAGGTTGTAGAGGCCCGTCCCCTCCGGGCGGGAGGCGGCCGGCAGGGTCGAGAAGGTCACGGTGGTCAGCGGCACGAAGAGGAAGCCCAGCCCCGCGCCCTGGATGAAGCCGGTGGAGACGATGGTCCATTGCGAGACATCGGCGGTCCAGCCGGTCATGTCGTACATGGCCCAGGCGGTGAGGCCGAGGCCGGTGGCCAGCAGCAGCCGCGTGTCCACCCGCCCGATCAGCCGCCCGACCAGGAACATGCAGACCATGGTGCCCACGCCGCGCGGCCCCATGACGATGCCGGCGGTGACCACGGGATAGCCCATGAGGGTCTGCAGATAGGGCGTCATCAGCGCCAGCGAGGCAAGGTAGGTGATGCCGACGACGAAGATGAAGAGCAGGCCGACGCAGAAATTCCGGTCGAGGAAGAGGCGCGGGTTGACGAAGGACTTGCCGCGCGCCGTGAAGGTGTGCACGAGGAAGACGTAGAAGGCCGCGGCGGCGATGGTCATCTCGACGATGATCTCGCCCGAGCTGAACCAGTTGAGCTGCTCCCCCCGGTCGAGCGCGAGCTGGAGCGCGCCGATGGCGATGCTGAGCGAGCCGAAGCCCAGCCAGTCCAGCCGCGCCGCGCGGTTCACCGGGGTTTCCTGCACGAAGGCGGAGATGCCGAGGAAGGCCAGGGCGCCGAGCGGCACGTTGATGTAGAAGACCCAGCGCCAGGAGAGGTTGTCGGTCAGCCAGCCGCCGATCACCGGACCCAGCACCGGCCCGACCATCACCGAGACGCCGAACAGCGCCATGGCGGAGCCGCGTTCCTCCGGCGTGTAGATGTCGAGCAGGATGGACTGGGAGAGCGGCACCAGCGCCGCGCCGAAGAAACCCTGGAGCAGGCGGAAGCCCACGATCTGCACCAGCGACTGTGCCAGCCCGCAGAGCACAGAGGCGGCGACGAAGCCCGCCACCGAGGCCAGCAGCACGCGCTTGCGCCCGAAGCGGCCGGCGAGCCAGCCCGAGGGCGGCGTCATGATCGCCGCCGCCACGATATAGGAGGTGAGCACCCAGTTGATCTGGTCCGCGCTCGCCGCCACGCTGCCCTGGATATAGGGCAGCGCCACATTGGCGATGGTGGTGTCCAGCGCCTGCATGATCACCGCGAGGATCACGCAGGCGGTGATGGCGCCGCGGTTGGCGACGGGGGCCATGGTGCTACCGGCTGGCCGAGGCGGCGAGCGCGGTGCCCGGCGCCTTCTCCGGGCCAAGCAGATCCTGGACGAAGCTGGGCAGGCCGCGCGGCTTGCCGGTATCGACGGCGATGACCGCGCTCATCCCCGCGCGGAGCTGCGGCTTGCCGGCGACGTCCTCGATGCGCACACGCATGGGGATGCGCTGCACCACCTTCACCCAGTTGCCGCTGCTGTTCTGCGCCGGCAGGAGGCTGAAGCTGCCGGAGGAGGCGGGGTTGATGCTGTCCACCGTGCCGTGCCACTCGACGCCGGGATAGGTGTCGATCGTCACCGTCACCACCTGGCCGGGCACCACGTTGGTCAGCTCCGTCTCCTTCGGGTCGGCATCGACCCAGAGATGGTCGGCGGCCACGATGCTGAAGGCGGGCGTGGCAGCGGCGAGGTACTGGCCGGGCTGGAGGGAGGGGACGTTGGTCACCGTGCCGTCCATGGGCGCACGCACGGTGGTGTGGGCGAGCTGCCGCGCCGCTTCCTCCCGTTCCGCCACGGCCTCCAGGTAGCGGGGATGCCGCTCCAGCGCGATATCGGGGTCGCCGGCGAGGTTGGCGACGATGCCGCCGAGCTGCTGGTTCAGGGATGCGACCTTCTGCCGCGCGAATTGCAGGTTGCGGCGCGCCTGGTCGAACGCGGCCTCCGAGGCGAAGCTCCGCGCCACGAGCTGGCGCTGGCGATCCTGTTCCCGGCTGTAGAAATCCACATCGACCTGGGCCTGGGCGATCTGCGCCTGCATGTCGCGATAGCTGGCCTTCAAGGCGGCGATATCGTTGGTGACGATGCCGAGCTGCGCCTCCGCCCGGGCGAGCGCGTAGCGGAAGGGAGCGTCATCCAGGGTGAAGAGCAGGTCGCCGGCCTTCACCGGCTGGTTCTGCCGCACGGCGATCCGCTTCACGATGCCGGAGACGTCGGTGGAGACACCCAGCATGTCCGCCCGGACATAGGCATTCTCGGTGGACATCACCCGCCCGCCGGTGACGTAGAGATAGCCGCCCGCGACCAGCGCGACCGGCAGCAGCAGGAAGAGGAAAGGCCGCAGCCAGCGGCGCCGCGGGCGCTCGGCCGCCTGCGTGGGGTGGGCCGAGGGCTGTGGCGCGGCCGGCGTGGCGGGGGCGGGCCGGTCGCCGTCCCGGTTTCTGGCTGTGGTCAGGCTCATGGAGTTTCCTCGGTCG
Source organism: Roseomonas gilardii (assembly GCF_001941945.1). Taxonomy (NCBI): domain Bacteria; kingdom Pseudomonadati; phylum Pseudomonadota; class Alphaproteobacteria; order Acetobacterales; family Roseomonadaceae; genus Roseomonas; species Roseomonas gilardii. The sequence continues at coordinate 3,694,256 of NZ_CP015583.1, forward strand.
CCGCCTTAGGCCCGGCGGCGCAGCGGCGTGTTCTCGGGGTCGCGGTCTTCGGACGGGACCGCTTCGGGCGGCCGCTCGCAGGCCGCGATCAGATTCTTCCGCATCAGGGAGAGCGAGCGCAGCAATACGGCGCGCTCCTCGTCGCCCAGCCCGGCCAGCGCCTCCTGCCGGGTGCGGTCGCCGATCTCGTGCATGCGCGCGACGATGGGATGGGCGGCGGGCGTCAGGAAGAGCTGCCAAGCGCGGCGGTCGGTGGGGTGGCGGCGGCGTTCGATCAGGCCCTGCGCCTGCAGGCGATCCAGCAGGCGGGCCAGGGTGATCGGCTCCACCTCCAGTTGGTCCGCCAACTGGTTCTGCTGGAGGCCTTCCCCCCGGCTCAGCCAGGCCAGGGCCTGCCATTGCGCGCGGGTCAGTTCCAGGCCGCTGGCACGCGCATTCTGCTCGAAACGCCGCCGCAGGAAGCGGGCGACGTCGTTCAGCACGAAGCCGAGTGTGGGTTGGGGATCAGGCATCTGGGCGATATTTAGTATGCTTTGCTTATTATAAGGGAATGAAACTAAATTCAGGGCAGCCATGCCGAAAAGGCGTGAGCCTCGGGGCGAGGACATCTGGGCCCAGAGTCGTGACGACCGGGCCGGGCGCGTGAACAGAGATTCCGAAGGACGACACTCGCGGCGTCCATGGGGCTTCCGTGCCGGGAATGAGGGAAATCCCCCATTCCCGTTCGCCGGAGGACACCTATTTTCCGTGCCGGTCGAGGAGAAACGAAATGAGCATCCTATCCCTCAGCAAGAAGCCGCAGCCTGACGAAGCCGAGTTCAACGCCTTCTTCCCCTCTCCCTTCTCGCTGAAGCAGTTCACCAGCCCGAAGAGCGATCTGGAGGGTGCCGACTATCCGCGACCCTATCGCGGCACGCGCCGTATCCTGGTGATCGGCACCGACGAGCGGTATCTGAAAACCGAGAACGGCACGCTGTTCTCGACCGGCAACCATCCGGTCGAGACGCTCGTGCCGATGTACCACCTGCACAAGGCCGGTTTCGAGTTCGATATCGCAACCGTGTCCGGCAACCCGGTGAAGTTCGAATTCTGGGCCATGCCCAAGGAGGACGAGGCGATCACCGGCCTGCACGGCGCCTATCTCGAACAGTTCCAGAAACCATTGAAGCTCTCCGATGTGGTCGCCGGCCTCGGTCCCGAGAGTGACTATGCCGCCGTGTTCATTCCCGGCGGGCATGGTCCCCTGGCCGGCCTGCCGTTCAGCGAGGATGTCGCCGCGGTGATCCGCTGGGCCTTCGGCGCCGACCGACACATCATCTCGATCTGTCATGGTCCCGCGGCCTTCCTCGCCTGCGCGAAAGACGATGCCGGGGACTTCCCCTTCGCGGGCTACTCGATCACGGCCTTCCCCGACGCGGCCGACCGCATGACCCCGGACATCGGCTACATGCCCGGGCAACTCACCTGGCATTTCGGCGAGAGGCTGAAGGCGCGCGGCGTCACCATCCTCAACACCGAGCCGGACAACTCGACGCACAAGGACCGTAAGGTGCTGACCGGCGCCAGTCCGTTTGCCGCCAACGCACTCGGCAGGCTCGCGGCCGAGACGCTGCTCGCCGAGGTCGCCGGGGGCTGACATGGACCGGCCGGGGCTGGCCACGACGGTCGTCGCGATCGAGCGGAGCGCGGAGATGGACGCGCTCCGCGGGGCCGTCCGCGCCTTCGCCGGCCCGCTGGGATATGATCGCTTCGTCCTCTACGCCGCGCCGCCCGCCGGCGAAGGCATCGTCGAGCAGCTGTTCTGGCTGGAGGGCGACTGGTTCGGCGAAGGGAGCGAGGTCGAGCCCAAGACCTATCTGGCGCGTTGTCCGGTCAACCGGCACGTGCTGGAAACCGATCATCCCTTCTTCTGGACGAAGAAGGGTGAGCCGGGCCATGAAGCCTATAAGGTCGTCCGTCGCCCAAGCGGACCGGGCATCCATGGGCTGCAGGTGCCGGTGTTCGGCCATACAGGGCTGATTGGCGCGATGAGCTTCGGCGGCACTTCGATCAGCAGTGCGGTCGAGACCCGGCTGGCCCTGACGCTGATCGCAGGAGCTGCCTTTTACACGGCTCAGCGCCTCGCCGGCCAGGACGGGCGCGTCTCCATGCCGCGCCTGTCCGAACGCGAGATGGAGGTGATCCGCTGGGTCGCTTCCGGCCGTCGGCAAGCCGATATCGCGCTGCTTCTGGGTCTGTCCGAGCGCACCGTCGAGAATCATCTGCGTCGCATCCGCCAGCGCCTTGGCGCGGCCAGCACAGCGCAAGCCGTGCATCTCATGCTCCGCGCCGGAGACCTGGAGGTGTGATGCGCCGCCGGTGACATCTCCCGGCCCCACTTGCCCGGCTTCTATCCCGCTCCGGGAAGGACCACGCAGACCGATTCGGGCCTTTTCCGCGGGAGGTCAGGGAGGCCACCGCCTCCCCGAACGACGGGCCGGAAGCCTCCGGCCCGCCCCCGTCAGGCGTCCACCCCGTCGCTGCTGCTGTTGCCGCCCATCAGCCCCCGGCGCCGGGCCCAGGCGCCGTAGAGGCGCGGGCCGAGCAGGGCGAAAGCGGCGATGACCAGCAGCGCCAGCGAGATCGGGCGGGTGAGGAAGACGGTCCAGTCGCCCTGGCTGATGGTCAGCGCCTGGCGCATCGCCTGTTCCGCCATGGGCCCCAGGATCATGCCGATGACCACGGGCGCGGTGGGGAAGTCGAAGCGGCGCATGAACATGCCGATCGTGCCGATCACGTAGAGCAGGATCAGGTCGGTCACGCTGTTGCTGATGCCGTAGGTACCGATGGTGGCGAAGACCAGGATGCCGGCATAGAGCTGCGGCGTCGGGATGGTGAGGATGCGCGCCCAGAGCCCGACCAGCGGCAGGTTCAGCACCACCAGCATGACGTTCGCGATGTAGAGCGAGGCGATCAGCGTCCAGACCAGTTCGGGCTGCGAGGTGAAGAGCAGCGGCCCGGGCTGGATGCCGTAGGACTGGAAGGCGTTGAGCATGATGGCGGCCGTGGCCGAGGTCGGCAGGCCGAGGGTGAGCATGGGCACCAGGATGCCGGCGGCCGCGGCGTTGTTGGCGGCCTCCGGCCCGGCCACGCCCTCGATCGCGCCGGTGGTGCCGAACTCCTTCTCGTATTCCGGCTTCACCATCCGGCGCTCGGCGTAATAGCTCAGCATGGTCGGCATCTCGGTGCCGCCCGCCGGCATGACGCCGAAGGGAAAGCCCAGCGCCGATCCGCGGATCCAGGGCCAGAAGGAGCGCCGCCAGTCGGTGCGGCTCATCCACAGGCGGCCGACGGGGCGGACGATCTGGTTCCCCTCCACATGCCGCCAGGCGAGGTAGAGCGTCTCCCCCACCGCGAAGAGGGCTACGGCGACGAGCACCACGTCGATACCGTCCAGCAGGTCGATCATGCCGAAGGTCATGCGCGGCTGGCCGGTCTGCAGGTCCACGCCGACGAGGCCCAGCATCAGCCCGAAGGCGAGCGAGGTGAGGCCGCGCAGCGCCGAGCCGCCGAGGACGGCGGAGACGGTGACGAAGCAGAGCACCATCAGGCAGAAATACTCGGCCGGGCCGAGCTTCAGCGCCAGTTCCACCAGGATCGGGCCGAGGAAGGAGATGCCCAGCGTGCCCACCGTGCCGGCGATGAAGGAGCCGACCGCCGCCGTCACCAGCGCCGGGCCGGCGCGGCCGTTGCGGGCCATCTTGGCGCCTTCCAGCGCGGTGATGATGGAGCCGCTCTCGCCCGGCGTGTTCAGCAGGATGGAGGTGGTGGAGCCGCCATACATCGCGCCGTAGAAGACGCCGCAGAACAGGATGAAGGCGCCGGTGGCCGAGACCTTGAAGGTGATCGGCAGCAGCAGCGCGATGGTGAGCGCCGGGCCGATGCCCGGCAGCACGCCGACCGCGGTGCCGAGGAAGCAGCCGAGCAGCGCCCAGCCGAGATTGGCCGGCGACAGCGCGTTGCCGAAGCCGAGCGAGAGGCCCGAGAGCGTGTCCATGGCGTCAGAGGATCCCTTCCAGCACGCCCGCGCCGATGTTCACGCCGAGGAGGTGGCTGAAGGCGAGGTAGGCGAGCAGCGTGACCACGGCGCCGATCAGCAGGTCGCGCAACGGGTGGCGCGAGCCGAAGGCGGCGCAGACCAGGACGTAGAGGATGGTGGAGGCGATGACGAAGCCGAGCCATTCGATCAGCGCGACCTGCACCACCAGGGCGGCTGCCAGCAGGCCCAGCGATCGCCAGTTGACCGGCGGCGGGTCCTGCATGTCCTCCAGCCCGTGGCTCCAGCCGCCGCGCAGGGCGGAGGCGCAGAGGCCGATCCCCAGGGCGAGGAGCAGCACCGCCACCAGCCAGGGGACCAGCGTGGCGCTGACCTCCGCATAGACGGGGGTGGGGGGGATGACGAGGGCCTGCCAGACCGTCAGCAGGCCCAGCCCCACCACCCCGAGCCCGACCAGGAGGTCGGACCGGGAGGCTTGGTTCATGCCGCGAGCCCGAGATCCTTGAGGACGGATTCGGTGGTCTTCGTGTCCTCCGCCAGGAAGGTCTCGAAGGCCTTGCCGGCGAGGAAGTCGTCGTCCCAGCCCCGCGTCTCCAGCAGCTGCTTCCAGGCCGGCAGGCCGTGCAGGGCGGTGACGAAGCGGATCAGTGCCTCCTGTCCGTCGGGCTTCAGCCCCGGCGGGCCGAAGACGCCGCGCCAGTTGGTGGCCACCACGTCGAGGCCGCTCTCCTTCAGCGTGGGCACGTCGGGAACGACGCGCTTCTCGCCGGAGGTGGCGAGCGCGCGCAGGCGGCCGGCCTTCACCTGCTCGGAGAACTCGGCCCAGCCGGAGATGCCGGCCTTGACCTGGCCGCCCAGGATCGCGGCCATGGCCGGGCCGCCGCCGGCGAAGGCGACGAAGTTGGCGTCCCTGGCCGAACGGCCCATGGTCTTGATGAGCTGGCCCAGCACGATGTGGTCGGTGCCGCCGGCGCTGCCGCCCGCCACCGGCACGGCGCGCGGGTCGGCCTTCAGCGCGGCGGCGAACTGGCCGACATCCTTGTAGGCGCTGTCGGCGGGCACCACGATGGCGGCGGCCTCGGCGGTCAGCCGGGCGATCGGGGCCACGTCCTTGAGGCTGTAGGGCGATTTGTTGCTGATCGCCGCGCCGACCATGATGCTGCCGCCGACCAGCAGGCTGTCCGGCTTGTTGCGGCGCTGGGAAATGAAGCGGGGCAGGCCGACCATGCCACCGGCGCCGCCGACATTCTCGAACTGGAAGGTTTCCACCAGCCCGCCCTCGCGTGCCACCTGCTCGATGGCGCGGCCGAGGCCGTCCCAGCCGCCGCCGGGATTGGCGGGGACGAACATGTGCAGGCTGCGGAAGAGCGGCGCCGCCAGGGCGTGGCGGGGCAGGCCGGCGAGCAGTGCGGCCCCCGCGGCGGGTGCCAGCAGGGAGGAAAGCAGGAGGCTGCGACGGAGCACGATGACGTTCCCTATTGTTGTCGGGTTATGACGACAGCTTAACAAGCGGCCCGGAAAGGGCAATTCACGGCTCGGGTCGGTGCCGCGTGGCTTGCGCCCGGAGGGGTGGTTGTGAATCTTGGGTCTCTGGATTCGGGGGATTGTGGATGCGGGCATGCGTACCGGGGGCGGCGGGCCTTCTGGCCCTCTCCCTGCTGGCCGGCATCGCAGCCTTCCTGCCCGCCGTTCCGGGGGCATGGGCCGCGACGCCACCGCGCCAGCCGCAGGCCCCGGCCCGCACGGCGGAGCGCGAGGCGGTGGTGCAGAACGCCACCGACATGCCGCTGCGGGAACTGTACCTGCGGCCGGAGGGCGCCGCGGAACGGGGGGCGGACCGGCTGGGCAACGAGATGCTCGGCCCGGATGCCAGCACGCGGCTGCGGCTGGGCCGGGGGCGGGAATGCGTCTTCGACGTGACGGCGGTCTTCGCCGACGATTCGGAGGAGAAGCGGGCGCGGCAGGATCTGTGCCGCAATCCGCGTCTGGTCTTCGGCGACCCGGCGGTGCCGAAGCGGTCGCTACTGATCGAAAATCGGTCCGGTCAGGCGCTGCGTGAACTCTACGCCCTGCCCGCTGGCCGGCTGCGCGACCAGAACGGCACCCCGAACAACACCCCGAACAACACCCCGAACTGGGGGGTGGACCGGCTGGGCGAGGAGCCCGTGGGGGACGGGGAGACCTTCCGCCTGACGCTGCGCGTGCCCGACTGCCGCGTGGACCTGCGGGCCGTTTACGAAGATGACGAGGCGGAGGAGAAGCGCGGGGTGGATGCCTGCGCGGTGCGGAACCTGGTCTTCGATGGCAGCGGCGTGCCGCACCCGCCGGACATCCCGCTGAGCTTCCTGAACCGGCATGACGCGCCGATCGCGGAGCTCTACGTCTCCGGCACCGACAAGGACGAATGGGGGCCGGACCGGCTGGAAACGCCGCTGGAGCGCGGCAGCCGGCGGCGCCTCGACATCCCGGTGGACTGCACCGCCGACATGCGCATCGTCTTCCCCAACGGCGCGGCGGAGGAGCGGCGGGAGGTGGATCTCTGCGCCGAGACGCTGATCGTCCTCCGCCCCGGCTGGACCGTGGCCGCGCGGCTGGATGCCGGGCTGGCGGAACCGCCGCCGCCACGCCCGGGCAGCCTGCGCCTGCGCAACGCCGCGCGGGTGCCGGTGGTGCAGCTCTACGTGGATGCGGGCCGGAAGGAAGGCGGGGGACCGGAGCGGGGGCCGGACCGGCTGGGCCGCAACGTGCTGGGGGTGGGCGAGACGCTGGATCTGGCGCCCCCGGAACCCGGCGCCTGCGGCGCGCGCCTGCTCGCCGTGCTGCGGGACGGGACCGAGATCCACCACGATTCCGTCGATCTGTGCTCCGGCCAGGAACTCGCCCTGCGATGAAGCCCCCTTCCCCGCGATCCGGCTCCCTGCGGTCCGGCCCCGCTCTTTCCGGCTGGTTGGCGGCCCTGGCTTTGCCCGTGCTGCTGCTGGCCGCCATGCCTGTCGCCGCCCAGACGCCGCACGCCATCCCCGTGACGCTGCGCGGCAACTGGTTCGCCGGTTCCTGCGAGGCACCGGAGGCGATGCTGGCGCTGACCGCCCGCTCCGCTGCGCGGATCGGCAAGGGCTCCTCGCGGCTCGACCGCTTCACCGCCTTGCGTGACATCCCCGGCTGGCTGCTCGGCACCTCCGAAGGGGTGGAGGCCCCGCGCCTGTTGCTGCGGGCGCGCGATGCGGGGCTGGAAACGGCGGAGCCCGAGGCCAAGACCCTGGATGCGGGCCTGCCCGGCGATGTCCCGGTGACCGCCTGGCGCCGCTGCGATCCGCCGCCCCTGGCCTGGATGCTGCGGCATGGCGAAGGGGCGGCCGTGCTGGGCGCGGTGGAGCGGATGGAGGCGGGCTGCGTGCCCGGCACCACCGCCCTGGCCTGCGCGGAGGCGGTGGTCGCGGCGGCGGACGTGTCGGGCGACCGGCTGCTCGGCCCGGCCGAGATCGCCCGCATCGCACGTGGCCTGGGCTGGATGATCGCCGTGCGGGCGGGCACGGCGGGGGATGACGACCTGATTTCCGTGGGCGGACCGCTGCTGGGCGGGCTGGCCGCCGCCCGGGTGATGCTGGGCAGCCTGGATTACGATGGCGACGGCAGGCTTTCGGCCCGGGAACTGGCGCAGGACCGGGGAACCCTCTCCCCCTCGCCCGCCGCCGGGGCAGGCCCTGGTGTCCTGCCCGGCGCTGCGGCGGGGTCCCCCGCAGGCTCCCCCGCCTTGGGCGCGGCTGCGGGCCGGCCGCTGAAGCTGGACGGGCTGGAACAGGGGGCGGGGCTGTTGCGGGATCTGCTGGACGGGCTGTTGGGCGGGGGGTAGCCCCCGGCGGGGAGGCGCTGTAACCTCGTGACATTCATCCATGAAGGTAAGTCAGCCGTCAGTCCTCTGTTCCAGCACCCCCGCCGCCCTGGCCGCATGGCCTTGGCCTCGCTTTTCCGTCGCGCTCCCGCGCCGGCGGACCGGTTCCGGTGCCACCACCCCGGCCCGCCCGCCCCCTTCGATCGCGCCACCCCGTCCCGGGCCTGTCCGGCCCCTGGACCCCGGCGCGCTGAGGTCTGAACCGCCATGTCGATGCTGAATACCGCTGCCGCGGTGCTGCGCTGCTTCTCGCCGGACCATCCGGAACTGACCACCTCCGAGGTGGCGGACCTGCTGCACCTGCCGAAGAGCAACGCTTCCCGCGTGCTGCGCGCGATGCGGGAGGCCGGCTTCGTCGATGCGGTGCCCGGTTCCCGCCGCTATCGTCCGGGGCTGCTGCATCTCGAACTGGGTCAGGTCCTGCGAAACGGTTCCGTCCAGTGGCGGGAGGCCCAGGCGGTGCTGCTGCGCCTGTCCCGGCTCGGGCGGCTGAGCGGCGAGGTCAGCCTGCGGGACGGCGCGGAGGTGGTGCGGCTGCTGCGGATGAAGGACGGCCTGCCGCTGCCCCCGGCGCCCGGATGCGCCCCCGGGCGGGCGCCCGTCTGGGACGATGCGGCGGGGCTGGCGCTGCTGGCGCGTCTGCCCGAGGCCGCCCTGTCGGCGCTGCTGGCCCAGGTACCGCCGGAACCCGGGGCGGAAGCGGTGGCCCAGGCCGTGGCGGCGGCGCGGCGGGAAAGCTTCGTGCGCCTGCCGGGGCCGGATGAGCGGCTGGAAAGCCTGGCCTTTGCCGTGCTCGACCCGGCGCGGGAGGAAGCCGTCGCCATCAGCCTGCTGGTGCCCGACCTCTCCTATCCCGAGGGGCAGAGGCTGCTCCCGGCCATCCTGACCGAGATGCGGAGCCTCGCGGCCCTGATCGGCGACCGGGACCTGCTGCGCGGCCTCGCCCCGGCCCAGCCCCGGGCCGCCTGAAGCGGCGCTCCCTGCCCGCCGCGCCGCAGGTCCGGCACCTTGCCATCCGGAATACCCGGGCGGACGGCAGGAACGCCCTTCCGATACCGGCTGGCCAGGGAGACACGCCTGCGCCAGGAGGAGGCGTGCCGCCTGAACCGCCGCGACCCTCTCTCCGATTCCGACGCCTCTGCTTCGGGCTGTTCTGCGCCCTGACCGGGCTGCTGCTGGCCTGGCTGGCCTGGCGGACGATGGCGCCGGGCGGCTGGACGGGGTGGGAGATCCTGGGCTTCGCCGCCTTCGTCGGGCTGCTCCCCTGGGCGGCGCTCAGCGCGGCGAACGGGGTGATCGGAGGGGTCTTGCTGCTGGGATCGCGCGATCCGGCGGCGGCGGTGATGCCACAGCTCCGCATGGCGCCGATCCACACGCCCCTGGCGCCCCCTGGGCTCAGGACGGGCATCCTCTGCTGCGTGCGGGACGAGCCGGTGGAAGCCGTGCTGCCGCCGGTGGAACGGCTGCTGGCCGGACTGGAGGCCGCCGGGGTGGGCGGGAGCTTCGTCTTCTGGCTGCTTTCCGACACGCGCGACGATGCGCTGGCGGCGCAGGAGGCGGCGGGCGTGGCGGCGCTCGCGCTGCGCTTTCCCGGCCGGGCGCATTACCGGCGGCGGCGCGAGAACACAGGCTTCAAGGCTGGGAACGTGATGGAGTTCCTGGACCGCCATGCCGGGGGACTGGACCTTTTCCTCTGCCTGGACGCGGATTCCGGGATGAGCGCCCCGGCGGTGCTGCGGCTGGTCGGCTGCATGGAGGCCGATCCACGCCTGGCTGTGGTGCAGCCGCTGATCGTCGGCCGGCCCGCGGAATCCGCCTTTCCCCGGCTGTTCCAGTTCGGGATGCGGGCGGGGATGCGGGCCTGGGCCACGGGGCAGGCCTGGTGGCAGGGGGATGACGGGCCCTATTGGGGGCACAACGCCGTGCTGCGGATCGCGCCCTTCCGCGCCCACGCCCGGCTGGCGCCGCTGCCGGGCGGGCGGGCCATCCTGTCGCATGACCAGGTGGAGGCGGTGCAGCTCCAGGCCGCCGGCTGGGGGGTGCGGTGCCTGCCGGTGGAGGAAGGCAGCCTGGAGGGCAACCCACCCACCCTGCCGGATTTCCTGGCGCGCGACGGCCGCTGGGGCGAGGGGAACATGCAGTACTGGCGCCTGCTGTTCCGCCCGGGGCTGCGGGCCATGGGGCGGTGGCAGCTCCTGCAGGCGATCCTGCTCTTCGCCGGGGCGCCGCTCTGGGTGCTGCTGGCCGTGGCGGCGGTGGGCAACGTGGCCAACGGCGGCGGCGAGGCCACGCCCCGCGCGGCCCTGGCCCTGCTTCTGGCGGCGACCTGGCTCTGCACCTATGCGCCGAAGCTGATGGGCTATGCCGAGTTGCTGCTCCGCCCGGGCCGGGCAGTGCCCTATGGGGGGCGGGGCGCCGTGCTGCGGGGCGCGGGGGCGGAAATCCTGTTCACCACCCTGCTCGACCCGGTCAGCCTGCTGAACAAGGCGATGGTGCTGATCGCCCTGCCCTTCGGGCGCCGGGGCGGCTGGGGGGTGCAGCAGCGCGCGGCGCGGGGGCTACGGGTGCAGGAGGCGCTGCGCCTGCTCTGGCCGCATACGCTGCTGGGCATCCTCCTGCTGCTGTTGCTGGGGCTGCATTCCCTGGGCGCGCTTCTCTGGGGCCTGCCCTTCCTGCTGGGTCTCGCCCTGGCCGTGCCCTTCTGCCTGCTGACAGCCGATCCATGCTTTTCCGCCCTGCTGCGCCGCCACGGGATCGCGGCAACGCCGGAGGAACGGGCCGGCAGCCCGGAATGATGCGGGCGCCGGCCGAAGGCCTGGGTCGCGCCTTGCGCGTCCGGCGTTGCGCCGTCCCTGGGGAAAGGCTCCGCCTTTCCCCAGACCCCTATCCGCCAGGACCCTGCGGGCCCTGAACCCGATGAGTTGGCGCTCGCTGCGGTCGGATCGCGCCGGAGAGCCATGCTCTCCGGCGGGCTGTCGGCGCCACCAGCGCGGGCAGGATGCTTTCCTGCTTTTCGGGAGCCCCGCGTCTCCACCTGTTCCCAGGGATCGGGCGACAGGCCAATGGCTCTCACCGGCGCCCACTCAAGGCGGGGTCCGGGGACCGGCTTCGGTTCCCGGCGGTGAGGGGGTCCGGGCGGAGAGGCAGGGCCTCTCCCCCGGGGGCTGGCCATGGAGCGCAACCCGGCCGGGCAAGGCGCCACCGTTGCTCCGGCGATGGCGGGGGCCGTGCCTTTGCCGGATCGGCGGTTGACACACGGTCCTGTCGCGCGGATGCCTCGACCGGATGACGGAGTTTTCCATGACGCGCCCCTCTGGCCGCGCCCCCGACGCGTTGCGCCCTGTTTCCATCGAACCCGGCGTGGCCCGCCATGCGGAGGGCTCCTGCCGCATCCGCATGGGCCTGACCGAGGTGCTCTGCACCGCCAGCGTGGAGGGACGGGTGCCCGGCTTCCTGCGCGGCAAGGGGCAGGGCTGGGTGACGGCGGAATACGGCATGCTGCCCCGCGCCACGCACCAGCGCGGCGACCGGGAGGCAGCGAAGGGGAAGCAGTCCGGCCGCACGCAGGAGATCCAGCGCCTGATCGGCCGTTCGCTGCGCGCCGTGACCGACCGTGCCGCCATGGGCGAGATGAGCGTGGTGCTGGACTGCGACGTGCTGACCGCCGATGGCGGCACCCGCTGCGCCGCCATCACCGGCGCCTGGGTGGCGCTGCACCTGGCCTTCGAGCATTGCCGGCGGATGCGCATCCTGTCGCGCAACCCGCTGACCGGGCATGTGGCCGCGGTCTCGGCCGGGCTGTGGCAGGGCGAGGCGGTGCTCGACCTCGACTATGCCGAGGACAGCGCCGCCGAGGCGGACGCCAATTTCGTGCTGACCGACGCTGGCGGGATCGTCGAGATCCAGGCCACGGCGGAGGCCGCGCCCTTCACCGGGGAGCAGTTCGACGGCCTGCTGGCCCTGGCGCGGCGTGGCACGGAGGAGCTCTTCGCCGCGCAACGGCGGGCCATCGGCGAAGGAGCCAAGGCATGACCCGCCGCCTGACGGAGAAGCGCCTGATCCTGGCCACCCACAATGCCGGCAAGGTGCGCGAGGTCGCGGCCCTGCTGGCGCCCTGGGGGCTGGAGGTAACGGGCGTGGGCGATCTTGGCCTGCCGGAGCCGGAGGAAACGGAGACCAGCTTCCTCGGCAATGCCCGGATCAAGGCCCTGGCCGCCGCCATGGCCACGGGGCAGGTGGCGCTGGCCGATGATTCCGGCTTCTCGGTCGCAGCGCTGGACGGGATGCCGGGAGTCTGGACCGCCGACTGGGCGAAGCAGCCGGACGGCACGCGCGACTATGCCAAGGCCATGGCCGAGGTCGCCCGCAAGGCCGGCGAGGCCGATCCGGAAGGCAAGGACCGTGGCGCCTGGTTCTCCTGCGCCCTGGTGCTCGCCTGGCCGGACGGGCACACGGAAGGCTTCCTGGGCGAGGCGCATGGCACCTGGATCTGGCCGGGCCGGGGCACGGAGGGACATGGCTATGACCCGATCTTCGTGCCGGCCGGGGAGACGCTGAGCTTCGCCGAGATGGACCCGGCACGGAAGAACGCGATCAGCCACCGCGCCCGCGCCTTCGCCCTGCTGGCCGAGGCCTGCCTGCCGCCGCTGCGCTGAGGCAGAGGGCGGAGCGGCCGCCATGGACCGGGGGCCGGCCTACCGCGCCGTCTCCTTCGGCGGGTAGAAGGCGAAGCTCACGGGCTTCGGCACGGTCAGCGAATTCGCCGTGCCGGTGAGCCTGCCGGACACCGCGTCCACCGCGAACTGGGTGACGGTGCCGGACGCCTCGTTGGCCACCAGCATCCAGCGCCCCGAGGGATCGATCGCGAAGCTCCACGGGGAATGGCCGCCCGCGGGCACGCGCTGCACCTCGCTCAGTGCCCCCGACATCCCGTCCACCGCATAGGCCACGAGGCTGTCGGAAGCACGGCTGGACACGTACAGGAAGCTGCCGTCGCCGGAGATGGCGATCTCCGCCGAACTTCTTTCGGTGCCGCCAGGGGGATCGATATCGGTGCGGGACAGCAGTGTCAGGCGGCCCTCCCGCGCGTCCCAGCGATAGACATGGACCTCGCCGGTCAGCTCGGTGTTGACGAAGGCGAAGCGGCCGTCCGGCGAGAAGACCAGATGGCGCGGTCCGGAACCGGGCGGCAGGACCTCCGCCGCGGGGCCATCCGGCGACAGCGCCCCCGTCGCCGGATCGAGGCGATGGATGAAGATGCGGTCCGCCCCCAGATCGGGCACGAGCAGGAAGTTGCCGCCCGGATCGACGACGGCCGCATGGGCATGCGGCCCCTTCTGCCGGCGATGCGGGCCGGAACCGGCATGGGCCTGGACGGAACGCAGGCCCGCCAGCGAGCCATCCGCCAGCACCGGGATCGCGCTCACCCGGCCATCCCCGTAATTCGCCACGAACAGGGTTCCCGACCCGGCCCCGTAGGCCAAGTGCGTCGCGCCGCCCCCGCCGGAATCCACGCGGCTCAGCGGGGTGAGCCGTCCTGTCGGAACATCGATCGAGAAGCTCTGGACGCCGGCCTGGGACTTGCCGTCATTCCCGGTCTCGCTGACCGAATAGAGGACCGACCGCTCGGGATCGCTGACCTGCCATGTCGGCCGCTCGATCCGCGCCGCGAGGACCGGACCCGCCAGGGCGCCTGTGGCCGGATCGAGGCGGGCCAGGAAAATTCCCTCCCCGGGGCCCGAACCCCCATGCGTGCCGATATAGACCAGCGTCCCGCCGGCATCCTGCGCACGGGGCGACGGGACGCCGCCGGCCAGGAGCCCGGCCGAGAGGAGTAGGATATTCGCCCGCCGGCTCATCATGGGATGGCACCTCCGAAGATCGCGGCCCATCGCATTCCCGCGCCGGGCCCACAGGGATCAGGTGCCGCTCAGGGACGTCCAACGGGCGAGCGGGCCGCCCGCCGGCTCGATGCCGGTGAAGTGCGTCATCTGTTCCCGCCACTGCTGCGGCGGGCCGCCGCCCCAGGGCACCAGCGAGACGCCCTGGGTCGAATCCCAGGCATTCGGCACGTCCTCCGGGTCCATGAACTGCATGGGGGGCAGGATGAACTCGATCCGGTGCCCGTCGGGATCGCGGAAATAGAGGAAGACGCCGTTCGGCGGGCCATGCCGGCCCGGCCCGTGCTCGACATCGCGGCCATAGCCGAGATTCCCGGCGATGTCGGCCGCCCGGAGCATCGTCTGCAGGTCGGAGACGACGAAGGCCACGTGGTGCAGGCGCGGCCCGGCGGCCTGCGCCAGGACGAGGTCGTGCGGGTTGTTCTTGCGCGTGAGGAAGATGCTCAGCAGCTTGCCGGTCTCGACATGGGTCGTGTACTTCGAGGGGCGGAAGCCCAGCGCCATGAACTTCGCCACGGTGCCCGGCACGTCCGGCACGGCGCACTGGTAGTGATCGAGCCGGAGTGCCCGTCCTCCCTTCTGCGCCGGGAAGTTGTTGAGCAGGCGCGGCAGCACCGGCATGGAGGAGCACAGCTCGATCGGCGGCGTCCCCGGGCCGAAGGAGGTGAGCAGCGTCGGGCCCTGATGGGCGCGCTCGACGAATTCGGCACTGCCGCCGGCGGCGATGAAATGGTCGCGCGCGCGGTGCAGGTCGTCCTCGGAGGCGACGCGCATCCCCAGGCATTCGGCGGAAGGGCCGTCCTCCGACGCGACGAGAACGACGCTGTGATGGCAGCTTTCCTCGATGCCACGCAGATAGGCGACGCCACCTTCCTGGTCGCTGACGACCATGCCGAGCACCTCGGTGTAGAAGCGGAGGCTCTTGTCCAGGTCCCCGACGCGATACCGCACATGGCTCGACCGCGTGATGTTGAAGGGCGGCGAAAGCTCTACCTTCGGAATGGACACTCGATCCTCCTGACACACTGTTCTCCGGCGCGCTGCTGGGAAGCCCACCGGATGAGAATTTCCGGCACCAGGAACCGGCCCTCCATGGCCGGGAGGCGTGGATTCCTCCCGCATCGCGCCATGCGGGGATGGCCGGACCGGCCCGCGCCGCTGCCGCAAGCTATCAGCGGCGGGACGCAACGGCCCGATTGATTCCCGGGCCGGCGCGATCGGTTGTCGCAGGCCGCGATGTCCGCGTGGCCCATCGCGGCGTCATCCCACGACCCGGAGGTGACGGCGCCCGTTCACCATGTGGACATGGTTGCGGACGAGCGCGATGAAATCGGCATGTAGCCTCGTGGGCAGCCAGTTCGAGCGCATGGTGACGCCGATCGACGGCGCCTGGCCGATCGGCGCGAACGGCAGCGAGCGCAGCCGGCCATCGGCGTATTGCAGCTCATAGGTCGTCATCAGCGTCACGCGGTCGCTGCGTTCCAGAAGCCGCCGGATCACCGGCGTCGCGCAGGTGGCGATCTGCGCCTGCGGCCCCTGGCGGCCGGCGAAGATCCGCTCGAAGCAGCGCCGGCGGCTCGACCCATGGGTGCCGATGATCCAGTCGCAGGCGACCAGATCCTCGATGGTGACGCCGTCCTTCACCGTCAGCGGATGCCCGCGCCGGACCACGACCAGATAGGGTGTCTCGGCGAAGGCCTCGCTCGTCAGCTCCTCGGCATGCATCTCGGGCAACAGGCCGACCACCAGATCGACATCGCCGGCGCGCAGGTTCTTCGCCATCTCCGCCGTGCTGTCGCTGACGATCTTGATGTCCGCCTGAGGATGCATCCGCAGGAAGTCGTCGAGCGCGGAGGCGAGGAGGACGCTGCCGCCGAAGGGCATGGCGCCGATCACGATCTGGCGGCTGGCGCCGCCACGGACCGCCTCCAGCTCGTCGATGCCCAGCTCGATTTCCTGCGATGCCAGCTTCATCTGCTGGCCGAAGCGGGCGCCGGCCGGGCTGACGAGCATCCCGGCCGCGGTGCGGTAGAACAGGGAGACGCGGAGGTTCCCTTCCAGATCCCGCGCGGCGCGCTGGACCGAGGCGGAGGAGATGCCGAGCCCCTTCGCTGCCGCCTCGAAGGAGCCATGCTCGATCGCTCCGACCAGCGTCCGCACCTGCGAGCGGGTCAGGCGGTTGACGATCGGCTTCGCGGCGGCCGCGGTCGCCGCCGCGCCGGTGGCGATGACCGCCCGCTCCGTCTGGTCGAAGAAGCGCTTCACACGGGCATGGAAGATTTCGCCAAGTTCGTTGAGGTAGCTGCCGCTGGCGCGGCGATCGACCAGCACCGCGCCGATCTGTTCCTCGAGCTTCGCGAGGGCCTGGGTGACCGCGGGCTGCGAGAGGCCGCATCCCTCGGATGCGCGGCGGACGCTCCGGAAATCGCCGATGGCCTCGAACAGGCGAAGCTGGCGGAAGCTGAGGGCGCCGGCAGGTGTGTCGGCTGGCTGGTTCGACATTCTTATATCCTCCCCGATATTCGTTTTCCGGAAATCCTATCGGGGCACGGTGCTCCATCCAAGCGGCCCGAAGGCTTGCCGGCGCGCGCGGCCGGGCGCGAATGCCGGGAGAAGCCACGACGTTTCAGCCGTAAAATTATTCAATATCAATGATTTATTCTGCATGACGCGCCGCACGCGCGGGACATCGGGCGCCCTCGGGCCGGATGTCGAATCTATCACTCCGGTGGCTGATCTTATATCGGTGCAGCGCAATATCGATCACCTCTGGCCACGCCGCAAAAGCAACAATCCTATCGCACGGCAGGACCGGATCGGGGGATCGGACCGGGCGTCTATAAGTTCTGTGTCGCGGCTGGTTCGTTTGATCGAGGTCGCGTTGACAGCCGCCGGTCCCGCTCGCTTCCCTCAGGCCGATCACTGGGCCTCCGCCACAGGCCGGCCCGCGCTGCCCCCGAGGGAGAAAGACATGGCCGACAAGCTCCATCTGACGCTGGCGATCGCCGAGCATCCGCACACCTCGGCGATCCGCGACGGCTCGATCCCGATCGAGGGCGTCGATGCCGAGATCATCACCGTGAAGCCGCAGATCGGCGCGTTCCGGCGGATGGTCCGTGACGTCGAGTTCGATGTCTGCGAGCTGGCGCCGACAACCTACATCATCGCCCGCGCCTATGGCGCGCCCTTCGTGGCTCTGCCGATCTTCGTGGTCCGGCGCTTCCACCATTCGGGCATGCTGGTCCGCCCCGATGCGGGCATCGCCACGCCGAAGGACCTGGAGGGCAAGAAGGTCGGCGTCCGCGCCTATTCGGTGACGACGGGCGTGTGGCTGCGGCAGGCGCTGATGGACGATTGCGGGCTGGATGCGTCGAAGGTCACCTGGGTGGTCGATGACGAGGAGCATGTCACGCAGCTCAGGCTCCCGCCCAATGTCGTCCATGCGCCGGAGGGACGCAGCCTCGCCGACATGATGGCCGCGGGCGAGCTTTCCGCCGGGGTCGAGGGCGCGGCCGGGATCGGGCGCACCGGCGCGCCGACCGGCGGCTGGCAGGAGGTCGAGGCCGACTACCCGGACCTGCTGCCCAACGCGGCGGAACTTGAGGCGGACTACTATCGCCGCACCGGCGTCTATCCGATGCACGGCACCATCGTGGTCAAGGATTCCGTGCTCGCCGAGCATCCCTGGGTCGCGAAGTCCCTCTACGACGCCTTCGACCGCGCCAAGCGCGAGTGGCTGGAGCGCATGCGCGCCGAGGGGCCGAAGAACGCCACCGAGAAGAAGTACATGAAGCTGACCGGGATCGTCGGCCCCGACCCCCTGCCCTATGGCATCGAGGAGAACCTGGCGACGATCAAGGCGCTGGAGGAGACCGCGTTCAGGCAGGGCCTCACCCCGCGCCGGATGCGCATCGACGAGCTCTTCGTCGATCCGGTCCGCGTTCCGGAACGGATCTGAGCCGCCTCCCGCCCCAACCCAGCGCGCGCACTGGAAAGCAAGATGATCATCGATTGCCACGGCCATTTCACCACCGTGCCCAAGTCCTTCCGGGACTGGCGCGCCCGGCAGGTGGAAACCGCCGACGACCCGCTGAACGCGCCGGACAAGCGCGATGCCGTCCTCTCGGACGACCAGATCCGGGAAGCGATCGAGGGTGGGCAGCTCAGGCTCCAGCAGGAGCGCGGCAGCGACCTGACGCTCTTCTCGCCGATCGCGGGGCTGATGAGCCACCATCTCGGCAACGAGCGCACCAGCCTGGAATGGGCGGAAATCTCGAACAACAACGTGAAGCGGGTGACCGAGCTGTTCCCGCAGAACTTCGCGCCGGTCTGCCAGTTGCCGCAGTCGCCCGGTGCGCCGCCGGCCAACAGCATCCCGGAACTGCGCCGCTGCGTCGAGGAGATGGACTTCGTCGGCTGCAACATCAATCCCGACCCGACCGGCGGCTACTGGACCGGCAAGCCTTTCACCGACCGTGAATGGTATCCGCTGTTCGAGGCGATGTGCGAGCTGGACGTGCCGGGGATGGTCCATGTCGCCGCCTCCTGCAACCCGAACTTCCATGGCACCGGCGCGCATTACCTCAACGCCGACACCTCGGTGTTCATGCAGATCCTCCAGTCCGACCTGTTCAGGGATTTCCCGACGCTGCGGCTGGTCATCCCGCATGGCGGCGGCGCGGTGCCCTATCACTGGGGCCGGTATCGCGGCATGTCGCTGGAGATGATGGAGCGTCCGCTCGAAGGGCTGCTCGACAACATCTTCTTCGACACCTGCGTGTACCACAAGCCGGGCGTCGCCCTGCTGACCGAGGTCATCCCGGCCGACAACGTCCTCTTCGGCTCGGAGATGATCGGCGCGGTGCGCGGCAAGGACCCCTGCACCGGCCACCACTTCGACGACACCAAGCGCTATGTCGACGGGCTGGCGCTGAGTGCGGAGGACAAGCGGAAGATCTTCGAGGGCAATGCACGCCGGGTCTATCCGCGGCTCGATGCCCTTCTCAGGGCGCAGGGCCGCTGAAGGGCGGATGCGGGAAAGTTATGGCCCGCGACGGAAGATGAACTTCCCGGGGCATCCGGCGCGGTCCCCAATGCAACACCGGCATGGACCGCGCCGACCCAGTTGAGAGGCCCAGATGTCATCGATCATCGATATCCACCCGCATGTGATTTCGGACGACGAGGGGCGCTATCCCCCGGCGCCGCTGTTCGGCAAGCGGTCCGACTGGTCGCAGGAACGCCCCTGCACGGTCGAGACGCTGATCGCCGCGATGGACGAGGCCGGGGTGGACAAGGCCGCCGTCGTGCACTCCTCGACCACCTACGGCTTCGACAACAGCTATGTCGTCGATGCCTGCAGCCGCTATCCGGGCCGGCTGGTCGCGGTCGGCTCGGTGGACGTGCTGGAGCCGGATGCCGTGGAAACCATCCGGCGCTGGGTGGACAAGGGGCTCAAGGGGCTGCGCCTCTTCACGGGCGGCAGCACCAAGGAGTTCGATCCCAGCGAGCTCGACGACCCCCGCGCCTTCCCCGCCTGGGAACTGTGCGGCGAGCTCGGCCTGCCGATGTGCATCCAGACCGGGGCGGTCGGTCTGCCGCAGGTGACCGCCCTCGCCAAGCGCTTCCCGGACGTGCCGATCATCCTCGACCACCTCGCCCGCCCCGACGTGTCCGACGGGCCGCCCTATGCGGCGGCGCAAAGCCTGTTCGACCTGGCGGCGATCCCGTCGATCCATCTCAAGCTGACGCCGCGGATCATGGGCGATTCCCGGAAGGGCGCGGCGACGCCGGAAACGTTCTTTCCCAGGCTCGTCGAGGTGTTCGGCGCGGACCGGCTGGCCTGGGGATCGAACTTCCCGACATCGCCGGGCACGCTGTCCGAGATCAGGAAGACCGCCGAGGACCGTCTGTCGTCGCTGAGCGAAGCCGACCGTGCGACGATCTTCGGGCGGACCGCGAAGAAGCTCTATCCCGCGCTGGCCGACTGATACATCGGGCTGCCCGGCGGCGCCCCCGCTTTCACCACGGCCCCGATCCTGGCCTTCTTCGTGCCGGGATCGGTGCCGGAAATCGCGCCCATCCCTTTGCCCGTTCCGATCGACCTGCACACGGCGCATGACGCGATGCCGGCCGTCCTGGCGATGGGCATCGGTCTCGTTATCGCCACCGCGCGCCGGTCCCTCTCCCTGATTCCGATCCCAGGGACTTCGCCAGGGCATTCCGCTGCGAGTTCCGCACGGGTCCTGCATCTTCTCCCATGCGGAAATCGCCTTCTTGACCCGGTGGCCATTCCGGGCGGCGTCCTGTCGTCAATCTTCGGAGTGAATTTTTGGTCTGACCAATAATCCAGCTCAGACTGTTAAAAGACAGTTGACCATGCAAAGTCCGGGTCGATAGAACCGGATCTCAGGGAAAACACACTGAATTGGTCCTACCAATTCAGTCTCACCGAGAGCCACTCGCACCCGTGAGTGTGGAGGACGATCCATGTCGGCCTGGCCGCAGAACTACGACCCCTTGGGCAATATCTGGTTGTCGAGCCTGATCGCCTTCGTGCCGATCGCCTTCTTCTTCCTGGCGCTGACGGTCCTGCGGCTGAAGGGCTATGTCGCCAGCACGATCACGGTGGCGCTCGCCCTCGCGGTCGCCGTGCTGTTCTACGGCATGCCCATGGGGCAGGCCGTCGCTTCCGGGGCCTATGGCTTCGTCTATGGGCTCTGGCCGATCGCCTGGATCATCATCGGGGCGGTCTTCCTCTACAAGATCTCGGTCCGGACGGGGCAGTTCGAGATCGTGCGGGCCTCGATCCTCTCGATCACCGAGGACCAGCGGCTGCAGCTCCTGATCGTCGGCTTCTCCTTCGGCGCCTTCCTGGAGGGCGCCGCGGGCTTCGGCGCGCCGGTCGCGATCACCGCCGCGCTGCTGGTCGGCCTGGGCTTCCGGCCGCTCTACGCGGCGGGGCTCTGCCTGATCGTGAACACGGCACCGGTGGCCTTCGGGGCCATGGGCATTCCCGTCATCGTGGCCGGGCAGGTGACGGGGCTGGACCCCTTTGTCATCGGCCAGATGGCGGGCCGCCAGCTTCCCTTCATGACGCTCATCGTGCTGTTCTGGGTCATGGCCATCATGGATGGCTGGCGCGGCGTGCGCGAAACCTGGCCGGCGGTCGTGGTCGCGGGCGGCTCCTTCGCCATCGTGCAGTTCCTGACCTCGAACTTCATCGGCCCCGAGTTGCCGGACATCACCTCCTCCCTGGCCTCCCTGCTCTGCCTCACCCTCTTCCTGCGTGTCTGGAAGCCGGCGCGGATCTTCCGCTTCGAGACGGCGGAGGCGGAGGCTTCGGGCCTGGCCCGGGCGCGGCCCGCCGGGGCGCAGGTCGCGGCGGTCGGCGATGCGGCGTCGGCCCCCGCTTCCTCCCCCGGGCGCCGCCACACGCCGGGCGAGATCGCGCTGGCCTGGTCGCCCTTCCTGATCCTCACGGCGATGGTGACGCTGTGGAGCATCAAGCCCTTCAAGGCCCTCTTCGCCGCGGGCGGGGCGCTGAGCGGCTGGGTCCTCGCCATCCCCGTGCCCTCGCTGCACCGGCTGGTCGAGAAGATGCCGCCGATCACCGCCGCGCCGGTGCCCTATGACGCGATCTACCGCCTCGACTGGTTCTCCGCGACCGGCACGGCGATCTTCCTGGCCGCCCTGCTCTCGGCCCTGCTGCTGCGCCAGCGGCCGGTGGACACGGTGCGGACCTTCGGCGAGACACTGGCCGAGCTGCGCACGCCGATCTATTCCATCGGCATGGTGCTGGCCTTCGCCTTCATCGCCAACTATTCCGGCCTCTCGGCGACGCTGGCGCTCGCCCTGGCGCATACCGGGGCGGCCTTCCCCTTCTTCTCGCCCTTCCTGGGCTGGGTCGGCGTCTTCCTGACCGGCTCGGACACGTCGTCGAATGCGCTCTTCGGTGCCTTGCAGGCGACGACGGCGCAGCAGATCGGGGTGTCGGATATCCTGATGGTGGCGGCGAACACCACCGGCGGCGTGACGGGCAAGATGATCTCGCCGCAGTCGATCGCCATCGCCTGCGCCGCGGTGGGGCTGGTCGGGCGCGAATCCGACCTCTTCCGCTTCACGGTGCGGCACAGCCTGGCCTTCGCCTGCATGGCCGGCCTGATCACCCTGGTGCAGGCCTACTGGCTGACCGGTATGATCCCCTGATGGACCAGGCCGCGACATCCCCCGCCGACGGCGAACGGCTCGCCTCGCAGCTCGCCACGGCGCTGCGGAAGCGGATCGTGGCGGGGGATTTCGGGGTGGGCGACCGGCTGCCGGCCGAACGCGCGCTGGCCGGCGAGTTCGGCGTGTCCCGCTCCTCGGTGCGGGAGGCCATCCAGATGCTCGCCAGCCAGGGCCTGCTGTCGAGCCGCCAGGGCGGCGGCACCTTCGTCCGGGCGCTGCCGGATGCCCATGGGGAGAGCTGGGGACGGCAGGCGATCGTGGAGCCGCTGGAGCAGCTGTTCCGCGACAACCCGGACTACCGCTACGACGTGCTGGAGCTCCGCCTCTCGCTGGAAGGCGCGGCCGCCGCCCATGCCGCGCGGCGGGCCACGGCGGAGGACCGCGAGCGGCTGCGCGAGCGTTTCGAGGCGACGTTGCAGGATGGCGACGACGCCACGCCGGCCGTGCTGGCCCGGGTGGATGCCGCCTTCCACCTCGCCATCGCCGAGGCGTCGCACAACCTCGTGCTGCAGCAGGTCATCCGCGGCATGTTCGACCTTCTGGCGGCCAGCACCTCGCAGAGCCTGGAGAAGCTCTATCTCGTGCCACGGGTCCCCGAGGCCCTGGCGGAACAGCACCGGCTGCTGATGCAGGCGGTGCTCGACGGCGATCCCGACGGTGCACGCGCCGCCTCGGATGCCCATATCGACTTCGTGCGCCTCACCCTGAAGGCGATCGACGAGGACGAGGCCCGCCTCGCCCGTTCCAACCCGCCACGTTCCCCCCTGCCCCATCCCCATCGGCCAGGACGAAGCGGTGGCGCTGACCGGAAGACAGACCCGTGATCCTTTCCCCCATCATCTCCTCCCCTTCCGACTATCGCGAAGCCGCCCGCCGGAGGCTGCCACCCTTCCTGTTCCACTACGCCGATGGCGGCGCCTATGCGGAGCGCACGCTGCGCCGCAACGTCGATGACCTGGCCGAGATCGCGCTGCGGCAGCGCGTGCTGCAGAACATGTCCGACCTGAGCCTGGAAACGCGCGTGCTGGGGCAGGACCTGTCGATGCCCGTGGTGCTGGCGCCGGTCGGGCTGACGGGCATGTTCGCCCGGCGCGGCGAGGTGCAGGCGGCGCGCGCGGCCGAGGCCAAGGGCATCCCCTTCACCCTTTCCACCGTCTCGGTCTGCGACATCGAGGAGGTGAGCGCGGCGGTCACGAAGCCGATCTGGTTCCAGCTCTACGTGCTGCGCGACCGCGGCTTCATGCGCAATGCGCTGGAGCGGGCCAAGGCGGCCGGGATCACCACCCTGGTCTTCACCGTGGACATGCCGACCCCCGGCGCGCGCTACCGCGACGCGCATTCGGGCATGAGCGGGCCGAACGCGGCGTTCCGCCGCATGGTCCAGGCGATGACGCATCCCCTCTGGGCCTGGGATGTCGGGCTGAAGGGCAAGCCGCACGACCTGGGCAACGTGTCGCGCTATCGCGGCCAGGCGACCGGGCTCGCGGACTATATCGGCTGGCTCGGCGCCAATTTCGATCCGTCGATCTCCTGGAAGGACCTGGAATGGATCCGCGACTTCTGGGAGGGGCCGATGGTCATCAAGGGCATCCTCGACCCGGAGGATGCGCGTGACGCGGTGAGCTTCGGCGCGGATGGCATCGTCGTGTCGAACCATGGCGGCCGGCAGCTCGACGGCGTGCTTTCCTCGGCGCGGGCCCTGCCCGCCATCGCCGCGGCGGTGAAGGGAAAGCTCTCGATCCTGGCGGATTCCGGCTTCCGCAACGGGCTGGACGTGGTCCGCGCGCTGGCCATGGGGGCGGATGCGGTGATGCTGGGCCGGGCCTTCGTCTATGCGCTGGCCACGGGCGGCGAGGCGGCGGTGCTGAACCTGCTGAACCTGATCGACAAGGAGATGCGGGTGGCCATGACCCTCACCGGCGCGGCCCGGGTGACCGACCTGAACGAGAATTTCCTGGAACGCGGCCCGGTGGCCGCCAGGGTGGAGCGGCAGGGCGCGCTGTCGTAACCCGGGCCGGCGGCAGCCCTCCGCCCGAAGACTCCGGCTGCCGCCCCCTCCGTGACGCTCCTTCCTATCCTTCCAGGCTGCCCGTCACATCGTCGAACAGCTCGTCCATCGAGAGCTTCCGCGGGATGATCTTCTGCTCATGGGCCCAGTCGATGGCGAGCTGGATGCCCTTGCGGTTGGCCTCGAAGCCCATGGGCGGAAAGGGGTCCGGCAGGCCGCCCTCGGTCAGCCGCCGGCTCTCGCCGATCATGCGGTAGATCTCGCGGACAATGTCCGGCCGCTTCTTCACGAGATCCTCGTGCACGACGAACAGGTGGTTGATCGGCACCACGCCCTCGCGTGCGTACCAGTCCCGCGCGGCGGCCTGCGCGTTGGGGATCAGCCGTTCGACACGCGGGTCCTTGGGAAGGTCCACGCCCTGGAGCGTCGCCGCGAGTTCGCCATCGAGCATCATCTGGCCGATGTCGGACCCCTTGGGCAGGCGCTCGCAGTTCGGCGGGTCGGAATACTCGGCGAGATGCCCCTCGCCGACCGTGCACCAGGTCACCTTGTCGAGATCGACGCCGTACTCGTGCTGGAGGACGCCGCGGACCCACAGACCGGTCGTCTGCGCATAGGTGCGCACGCCGACGCGCCTGCCTTCGATATCCTTTGGGTTCAGGTGGCCGAGCTCGCGGTTGAAGCCGGCGCAATGGTGCTGGAAGCGCCCCGAGATAGGCGCCGGCAAGGCGAGGAAGGGCTTCCCGTAGACCTTGGCCTGCAGGTAGGTGACGATCGCCAGCTCGCCCGCGTCGAACCTGTTCTCGCGCAGCATCGGCTTAAAGCCGTCATGGGCCTGCACCGGGCCGCAATACTCCAGATCCACGATATCGGACGTCACGCGCCCGTCCTTCATCGCCCTGGTCTGCGGGTAGTCGGCCAGGTTGGTCTTCAGCGTCATCACCGCCGTGGTCACCATGCGTCCCTCTCCTTGCCTCGGTTAGAGCTTGACTTCGATCGGCACCGGGCCCTCCGCCGCGACGGAGGGCACGCTCTCCGGGCGGATATCGCCGGCAGGCGGAAGCCGGCCGCCGCACAAGGCGGCGGGGCTCCCGGCGCCGTTCGTCAGTAGCCCGCCAGTTCCCGGCCCTGTCCGACCACGCCGTAGCTGCGGCTGGGCGCCGACATCAGGAACCGGTAGCCTTCCTGGAGCAGCCGCTCGACATTCTTCGCGGTCACATGCGGGTTGCCGACCACCACCTTGTGCCTGTGGCAGGTCTCCGCGATCCTGCGCATCGCATCGACGACCACCGGATGCTCGTACTGGCGCGGATAGCCCAGCTCCTGGCTCAGATCGCCCTCGCCGATCAGGCAGAAGCCGATGCCGGGCACGTTCGCCAGCATGTCGTCCAGATTCTCGATCGCCGTCGTGCTCTCGATCATCAGCCCGACCAGCAGCTCGCCCTGCGGCGCCAGCGGCCAGACATCCGCCTTCGCGTAGTACTCCGTCTGGGTCAGCCCCCAGTAGCGCGCCGCCGCCGCCGGGCCGTCGCCGCGCACGCCCTTGGGCTCGTACAGCGGCGCATCCTTCGGGCGGGCATAGCGGCAGGAGGCGACGGCGTTGTAGGCCTGTTCGACGGTATGGACATGCGGCCAGACCACGCCATAGACGCCGCGGTCGAGCACCTGCTTGGCGAAGGCCTGGTTCATCTCGATGCCGTTGGCGGGGATGCGCGCGAGTGGCGTCACCGACGGCGCGACCGAGCCGGAAGCGGCGATCTGCTTGCGGTTGAGCATGTACTGGAGCGCATCGCCCAGCCCGGCGACGTCGTAGGGATTGTGCTCCATCTCATAGACGATGCCGTCATAGGGCGCGTCGGTCATCTCGGTCGCGGTCTGCCTGTCCACCTTGGCGAAGGCGGTGAAGGCGGGCTTGCCCTGTTCCCATGCCCGGATGACGCCATTGAGACGTTGGCTGTCGGTCATCGCTGTATCCCCGTGAGCTGGTTGCGGAGCCTAGAGCATCGCCCGGCGGCGCGCCGATTGGTATGGCCGGGCATGCGATTGAATCTGCGTCCGCTCGCCCGAAGGGCGCGAGGCCCATGGAGGCCGTTGCATCCTGCGGCGCGGCGGGCCTCGTGCGGATGCGACGCCCGGCCCAGGGCTTCGCCGGAGGCCCGCGCGACGGCCATCATTTCTGCCCCGGGCGCGATTGATTCCCCGGCCGCTCCCGGCGACTGCCGGACCCCGTCTGCTATGCAGGCACCTTCCGGGGCAGAGACCGACACGGCGCACCGCCCCGCAGGACCCGCGGAGGAACGGCCATGAAGATCCAGAACGATCCGCCAGGTTGGAACACGCCCGTCGCCCGGCGCATGGCATCGAGGCGATCGCTCCTCGCTGCTTCCCTGGGTGCATCGGCCCTTGGTGCCTTCGGCCTGCGCGACGCCGCGCATGCGCAGCCCGGCTTCCCGAACAAGCCGATCCGCATCATCGTGAACAACGCGCCCGGCGGCGTGGGCGACCTGGTGGTGCGGCTGACGGCGCAGAAGCTGTCCAAGGCCGTCGGCCAGCCGGTGGTGGTGGACAACCGCGCGGGCGCGGGCGGCATCCTCGCGGGGAACCAGCTGATGGCCTCGGCACCCGACGGTTACACGCTGATGACCTCCGGCAACGCCACGGCGATCCGGCCTTCCCTGTTCAAGTCCTATCCCTTCGACATCCAGAAGGATTTCGCCAGCGTCACCACCCTGGCCTTCTTCCCGATCGCCATCGTGGTGGCATCCAGCTCGCCTCTCCGCACCGCGGCGGATTTCCTGCGGCAGGCGCGGCAGGACGGCGGCAACATGAACATCGGGACCATCGCCGTCGGCAGCACGCAGTTCCTGGCGGCGGAGATGTTCAAGTCCCTCGCCGGCTCGCCCGCCACCACCGTGCCGTTCAACTCGACGCCCCAGCTGATCAACGCGCTGCTGCGCGGCGACGTGCAGGTGGGTTTCGAAACGCTGGGGCCGCTCTGGTCGCAGATGCAGGGCGGGGAGCTGCGCGTGCTGGCGGTGACGCAGGCGAAGCGGGTGGTCAACCTGCCGGACGTGCCGACGCTCATCGAGACCGGCCTGCCGGACTTCGACGTCGCATCCTGGAACTCCCTCGTCGCGCCGGCCGGCACGCCGATCGAGATCCGGCAGAGGCTGAGCAGGGAGGTCAACGCCATCCTCCGCATGCCCGATGTGGAGAAGATCCTGCTGGAGGCCGGGGTGGAGCCGCGCGGCTCCACCCCGGAAGATCTGGATGCGCTGACCGCGAAGGAGATGGAGCGCTGGCGCGTCGTGATCGAGAAGGCGGGCATCGAGAAGCAATAGGCCGCCGGATCACAACCTCTGCGGCCACGGCTAGGCAGCCGGGGGATGCGGGACCAGATCCCGGGCGTGAAGGCAGGGGGGACCGCCCCGGCCAGGAGCGCCAAGGAGGGTTCGGGGCATGGACAGTCCCGCGGGCTACGGCATCGTCAGCCGCACGCTGCACTGGCTGATGGCCGCCTGCTTCGCCTGGCACTTCGCCGGCGCCCTGCTCTATGTCACCGTGCCCGAAGCCGGGGTGACGAAACTCGTCGGCAGCACGCATTTCACCATGGGCTTCACGCTGCTCGTGCTCGTGCTGCTGCGCGGCGCCTGGGGGTTGCTGAACATTCGGCGCCGCCCGCCGCATCCGGGCCGGCTGGGGCACCTCGCGACCATGGGGCACCTGGTGCTCTACGCGCTGATGATCCTCATCCCCAGTTTGGCGCTGTTGCGGCAATACGGGTCGGGAGAGCCCTTCACGCCCTATGGCATTCCGGTGATGCGCGGCTTCGAGGGCAAGATCGCCTGGATGATGGCGCCGGGCGACCTGCTGCACAGCTTCCTGGGTTGGGTGCTGCTGGCGCTCATTCTGGGCCATGTCGCGATGGCCCTGGTGCACCGCTACCTCTGGCACGACGACGTGCTGGGCCTGATGACACGCGGCCGCCGTCGGCGCGTCTGAAGCGCGCCCTCCGACGCCCCCCCCGCCGGAGAGGGCGGCTTCTGTCAGGCCACCGGGGCGGTGGCGGCCTCCCGCGTTTCGGCCTCGTCGAAGGTGCCGGGCAGCGGTTCCGGCTGCGGTGCCGAGCCGGGTTCCGGCGTCCGGTCGCCCTCCCACTTGCCGACCACGGCCGCCGCCAGGGAATTGCCGATGACGTTGGTGGCGGACCGGCCCATGTCCAGGAACTGGTCGATGCCGATGATCAGCAGCAGCCCGGCCTCGGGGATGTTGAAGGTGGAGAGCGTGGCCGCGATCACCACCAGCGAGGCGCGCGGCACGCCGGCCATGCCCTTGCTGGTCAGCATGAGCACCAGCAGCATGACCGCCTGCTGCCCCCAGGTGAGGTCGATATTGTAGGCCTGGGCGATGAAGACGACGGCGAAGGTGCAGTACATCATCGAGCCGTCGAGGTTGAAGGAATAGCCCAGCGGCAGCACGAAGCTGATCACCTTCGGGCTCACGCCGAATCGCGCGAGCTGCTCCATCAGGCGCGGATAGGCGGCCTCGCTGCTGGCGGTGCTGAAGGCCAGCAGGAAGGGCTGCCGCACCAGCGAGACCAGCTCGATCACCCGCCGCCCGAAGAACAGGAAGCCCACCGCCGTCAGCAGGCACCAGAGGATCGCCAGGCCGAGATAGAATTCCGCCACGAACTTGCCGTAGGTGACGAGGATGCCCAGCCCCTGCGTGGTCACGATCGCCGCCATGGAGGCGAAGACCGCCAGCGGCGCCATCAGCATGACATAGCCGGTGACGCGCAGGATGATGTGCGAGAGCGCCTCGATCCATACCACCACGGGGCGCGCCTTCTCCCCCAGCGCGGCGGCGGCCACGCCGAAGAGCAGCGAGAAGACGACGATCTGCAGGATCTCGTTGCGCGCCATGGCGTCGAAGATCGAGACGGGCACGAGATGCGCCACGAAGTCCCGCAGCGTGAGCGAGGAGGCCTGGACGCTGCTCGTCGCCCCGGCCGCGGGCAGCGGCAGGTCCAGGCTGGCCCCCGGCTGCAGGAGGTTGACGAGGAGTAGTCCCAGCAGTAGCGAGACCAGCGATGCGGTGACGAACCACAGCATCGCCTTGCCCCCGATCCGCCCCACCGCCCCGACATCGCCCATATGCGCGACGCCCACGACCAGGGTGGAGAAGACCAGCGGTGCGATGATCATCTTGATCAGGCGCAGGAAGATGTCGCTGATCAGCGAGATGTAGCCGGCGATGGCGCGGGAGGTGTTCGGATCGGGCCAGACCTCGTGACAGGCATAGCCGACGCCGATGCCGAGCAGCATGGCGACGAGGATGTAGGTGGTCAGTCTCTGCATGGTGTGGTCTTCATTCTTCGTTCGGCAGGCTGGAATGGCATGGAGCCCGGAGCGGGCCCTGTTAGGGATCACTTCCCTGCGATGCCAGGGTGATTGGCTGAATTTCCTTCCCTCTCCCGGCCGGCGACCGGATCGCCGCCGGCGCCTGGCAGGCGACCCTTGACAGCTTCCGAGAGCCAGGAGGATCGTCCTGGAAACCGAATCCGGCCCCGGCACTCCAGTGCATGGTTACAGAACAGAACCGAAACGGTTCGCCCGAGGAAAACGCCGTGTCTCCGCCCTTGCCGCCTTTCTCCTGAGCCGCTCCCCATCGACGGGGGGCTCCGGGCGGCGCCTGTAGCCCTGCCTGCTCAGGCGCTGGAAGCGGAGCGCCAGAACAATCCGAACGGAGCAACGCATGTCCACCGGTCCTCTGCCCACCTTCGAGTTTCGCACGGTCCCCTCGGTCCAGGTCGAATGGGGTGGGGCGAAACGCCTGGGCGAGATGCTGGCCGCCCGCTACGGCGGGCGCCGCGTCCTGGTGGTGACGGATGCGGGGCTGGTGAAGGCAGGGTTGCTCGCTCCCGTCCTGGCCGGGCTGGAGGCGCAGGGTTTCCATGCCGCCGTCTTCGACGCGGTGGTGGCGGACCCGCCGGAATCCGTGCTGCTCGACTGCGTGCGGCAGGGGCGCGAGGCCGGGGCTGAGATCGTGCTCGGCCTGGGCGGCGGCTCCTCGCTCGATGTCGCCAAGCTGGCCGCGGTGCTGCTGGTCGCGGAGCAGGAGTTGTCGCAGATCTACGGCATCGGCAAGGTGACGGGCTCCCGCCTGCCGCTGGTGCTGGTGCCCACCACCGCCGGCACGGGGTCAGAGGTCACCAACATCTCCATCCTCACCACCGGCGAGACCACCAAGATGGGCGTGGTGGCGCCGCAGCTCTATGCGGATGCGGTGCTGCTGGACGCGGAGCTGACGCTGGGCCTGCCGGCGCTGCACACCGCCGCCACCGGCATCGACGCCATGGTCCATGCGATCGAGGCCTATACCAGCCGGCACAAGAAGAACCCGCTCTCCGACGCCCTGGCGCGGGAGGCGCTGCGCCTGCTCGGCGGCAACCTCCTCGCCGCCTGCCGGGACGGGCGGGACCGCGCGGCACGCGAGGCCATGCTGCTCGGTGCCATGCTGGCGGGCCAGGCCTTCGCCAACGCGCCGGTCGCGGCGGTGCATGCGCTGGCCTATCCGCTGGGCGGGCACTACCACGTGCCGCACGGCCTCTCCAACGCGCTGATGCTGGGGCCGGTGCTGCGCTTCAACGCCCGTGCCGCCGCGCCCCTCTATGCCGAACTCGACACCGTGCTGAACGGTCCCGGCGCGGGCGGGTCCGAGGAACGCGCCCTGCATTTCGTGGACAGCATGCAGCGGCTGATGGATGGCAGCGGCGCACCGCGGCGCCTGCGCGATGTGGGCGTCACCGACAACAGCCTCGCCATGCTCGCCGCCGATGCGATGAAGCAGACGCGGCTGCTGGTGAACAACCCGGTGGAGGTGACGGAGGCCGACGCCCTCGCCCTCTACCGCGAAGCCTTCTGAGGCGACGGAACAACGATCAGCGACAGGGAAACGCCATGAGCGATATCCGGCTCTATATGCTCCAGTCGGGCACGCTGAAGTGCAAGGTCCACAACATCAAGATGAACCAGGGCGACGGCGCGCCCTACGAGATCCCCGTGCCCTTCTTCCTGATCACCCATCCGCAGGGCCACACCATCATCGATGGCGGCAATGCGGTGGAGGTCGCCACCGACGCGCGGGGCCACTGGGGCGGCATCTGCGACGTGTACTGGCCGGAGATGAAGCCCGAGGAAGGCTGCGTCGCGCAACTGGAACGCCTCGGCATCCGGCCGCAGGACGTGCGCTTCGTGCTGCAATCCCACCTGCATCTCGACCATACCGGCGCGATCGGCCGCTTCCCCAACGCCACGCATGTGGTGCAGCGGGCGGAATACGAATACGCCTTCACCCCGGACTGGTTCGCCGCCGGCGGCTATATCCGCAAGGATTTCGACCGCCCCGGCCTGCGCTGGGAGTTCCTGAACGGCACGGCCGACGACCATTTCGACCTCTATGGCGACGGCACGCTCACCACGGTCTTCACCCCGGGCCATGCGCCGGGGCACCAGAGCTTCCTGGTCCGCCTGCCGAAGTCCGGGCCGATGCTGCTGACCGTGGATGCCGCCTATACCACCGACCACTGGGAGGAGAAGGCGCTGCCCGGCTTCCTCGCCTCCACGGTGGACACGGTGCGCTCCGTGCAGAAGCTGCGCCACCTGGCGGAGCGCACGAAGGCCCAGGTGGTGACCGGCCATGACCCGGATGCCTGGCCCGGCTTCCGCAAGGCCCCGGAATACTACGACTGATGCCCGGCTTCACCTTCCTTTCCGTCCCCCGCATCGTCGCGGAGACGGGTGGCCTGGACCGGCTGGGCACGCTGATGGCCGGGTTGGGCGCGCGGCGTGTCGCCATCGTCTGCGACCGCGGCATCGTGGAGGGCGGGCTGGCGGCGCGCGCCCGTTCCGCCCTCACCGCCGCTGGCCTCACCGCGCGCGTGCTCGATGGCGTGCAGGCCGATCCGCCGGTGGCCGTGGTGCGCGCCACCCTGGCCGCCGCGCGGGACTTCGCGGCGGATGGCGTGGTCGGCCTCGGCGGCGGCAGCTCGCTCGACACGGCG
This sequence comes from Roseomonas gilardii, assembly GCF_001941945.1. Taxonomy (NCBI): domain Bacteria; kingdom Pseudomonadati; phylum Pseudomonadota; class Alphaproteobacteria; order Acetobacterales; family Roseomonadaceae; genus Roseomonas; species Roseomonas gilardii. The sequence continues at coordinate 3,726,383 of NZ_CP015583.1, forward strand.
AAGCTGGTGGCGCTGCTGCTGCGCTCCGACCAGGCGATCGAGGATCTCTACGGCCAGGACAAGGCGCGCGGGCAGCGCGTGCCGCTGATCCAGGTGCCGACCACCGCCGGGACCGGCTCCGAGGTCACCTGGGCCTCGGTCGTCACCAGCGAGCGCAACGAGAAGCAGGCGATCTACGCGCCGCAGCTCCTGCCCGACATCGCCCTGCTGGATGCGGGGCTGACGCTGGGCATGCCGCCGCGCGTCACCGCCGCGACCGGCCTGGATGCGATGGTCCATGCCATCGAGGCCTATACCAGCCGCACGCGCAAGAACCCGGTCTCCGACGCGCTGGCGGTGAAGGCGCTGGCGCTGCTCGGCGGCAACCTGCGCCGCGTGGTGGCGGATGGCACGGACCTCCAGGCACGTGAGGCGATGCTGGAAGGCGCGATGCTGGCCGGCATGGCCTTCGTCAACGCCTCCGTCGCGGCGGTGCATGCGTTGTCCTACCCGCTCGGGGCGCGCTTCCATGTGCCACACGGGCACAGCAACGCGCTGGTGATGGGGCCGGTCTTCCGCTTCAATCTGCCCGCGGCGGCGCAAGCCTATGCCGAACTGGCCCCCTGCCTGCTGCCCGGCCGCCGCTTCGCCAGCGCGGGGGAGGCCGCCGAGGCCTTCGTCGCCACGCTGGAGGAACTCGTCGGCAGCGTCGGCCTCGAAACGCGGATGAGCCAACTTGGCGTCGCTGAGACGGACCTTCCCGGCATGGCGGAGGAGGTGGTCGGCGGGCTGCAACGCCTGCTCGCCAACAACCCGCGCGACATGGCACGCGAGGATGTCGTCGCGATGTACCGCGCGGTGCTGTAGCGGCGCGGCCGGCCGGCGCGTTTCCCCCGGGACATGGCAAGCGGGGCTGCGCCTCAGTACTGTTTGTAGGGCAGGAACTTGCCGCTCATGGTGATGCTCACGCGGTCGCCGGCATTGTTGGGCTCGCGTTGCAGGTCCATGCGGAAGTCGATGGCGCTCATGATGCCATCGCCGAATTCCTCGTGGATCAGGGCCTTGAAGGTCGTGCCATAGACCGAGACCAGCTCGTAGAAGCGGTAGATCAGCGGATCGGTCGGCACCTGCGTCGGCAGCGAGCCGCGATAGGGCGGCTGCTGCAACAGCTTGGTCTCGTAGTCGTCGAGGCCGAGTTCCGCCCCGATCGCCTCCGCCGCTGGCCTGGGCAGGGGCATCTGCCCCATCAGGGCCGCGGTCACGTATTCCTTGCTCAGCCCTCCGGCCAGGGCGGTAAGGCCTGCCCAGGTGAGGTCCCGCTCGATCTTGATGCGGACGATCTTCTCGGTGAGGTCTGCGCGTGCCGTCATGGCCCCTGCTGCTCCGGAAGGCGGTTGCGGAGGACCGATCCAACCTGTATTGATAATCATTATCAAATACCGGCCAGCCTCCTCTGCCGGCGTGTCACGACAAGTCCCGTGCGGACAAGTCCCATCCCAGGGGCCCCAGAATGAACGCGATCACGACCCTGCGTGCCCGCACCCGGATCGAGCTTCCGGACCCGCCGCGCCAGTTCGACCGGCTCTGCGAGCATCTGGGCGAGTACGGCGCCACCGTCCGGCGGGAGGAAGGCCTCGCCTGGATCTCGCATCGCCTGGGCCGCACCATGATGACGGTCGAGGGCCGGGCGCTGAGCCTCGATGTCTCCTCCGGCGACGCGGCATCCCTTTCCATGCTGCGCGGCCTCCTGGCCTGGTATGTGGAGAATCTCGAAGAGGGGCTGAAGCCGGACTTCGCCTGGACGGGCGATGGCTGCGACACGGCGCAACTCCCCTATTTCCGCGCCATGCGCGTGGTCTCCAACCATGCCGTCACCCCGCATATGCGCCGCATCCGCCTCGCGGGGGCGGATCTGGCGCGCTTCGCGGTGGGCGGGTTGCATCTGCGCCTGCTGATCCCGCCGCCGGGCGTGCTGGCCCCCGAATGGCCCGTCGCCGGGCCGAATGGCGCGCCCGTCTGGCCGCAGGGGCCGCGTGCCGCCATCCCACGCGTCTATACCATCCGCCGCATCGACCCCGCCGCCGGCTGGATGGACGTGGACATGGTCGTGCATGGCGAGGACGATGACGAGGCGGGCTCAGGCCCCGGCTCGCGCTGGGCGCTGGCGGCGGAGACGGGAGATGTGGTCGGCATCCTCGGCCCCGGCGGCGGCGAGGGGCCGGCAGCGGACTGGGTGGTGCTGGCCGGGGACGAGACCGTCCTGCCCGCCATTGGCCGCATCCTGGAGGAGCTTCCCTCCGGGGCGCGTGGCATCGCCCTGGTCGAGGTTGCGGATGCGCGTGAGGAGCAGGCGCTGGTCCACCCGCCCGGCATCGAGCTGCGCTGGCTGCACCGCGACGGCCTCCCCGCCGGCACGCCCAACCTCCTGCCCGCCGCCCTGCGCGCCCTGTGCTGGCCGGAGAGCGGCAGCATCGCCGCCTGGGCCGCCGCCGAGTTCCAGGTCGCCCAGTCCATGCGCTGCCACCTGCGCGACGAGCGCGGGCTGGACAAGGACCATTGCTACTGCGCTGCCTATTGGCGGCGGGAACGCGGCTGAAGGCAGAGGTTCCGGCGCCGCGCCCGGCCTTTACCCCCGGGGGAGAGGCGCTGCCTCTCCCGCCGGCCCCCCTCACCGCCGGGGACCGAAGCCGGTCCCCGGACCCCGCCTTGAGTGGGCGCCGGTGAGAGCCGTTGGCCTTTCGGCCGATCCCTGGGAACAGGTGGAGACGCGGGGCTCCCGAGAAGAAGGAAAGCATCCTGTCCGTGCTGGTGGTGCCGGCAGCCCGCCGGAGAGCATGGCTCTCCGGCGCGATCCGACCGCGGCGAGCGTCGACTCATCGGGTTCAGGGCCCGCAGGGTCCTGGCGGATAGGGGGTCCGGGGCGAAAGGCGGAGCCTTTCCCCCGGGGCCGGAAGTCACGAGCCGTGGATCACCCCGCGCCGAGCGCCCGCCAGCCGATATCGCGGCGGCAGAAGCCTTCCGGCCAGTCCAGCGCATCCACGGCGGCATAGGCGGCGTCGCGGGCCCCGCGCAGCGTCGGCGCGGTGGCGGTGATGCCCAGCACGCGCCCGCCGGTGGCGAGGACCTCGCCGCCCGGCCCGGCGGAGGTACCGGCGTGATAGACCACCACGCCCGGCACGGCGCCGGCCTCGTCCAGCCCACGGATTGCCGTGTTCTTCACATAGGGGCCAGGATAGCCGCGTGCCGCCATGACCACGACCATGGCGGGGTCGGAGGACCAGCGGAGATCGAAATCCTTCAGTTCCCCATCGCAGGCGGCGAGCAGCGCGGCCAGCAGGTCGGAGCGCAGCCGCGTCATCAGCACCTGGCATTCCGGGTCGCCGAAGCGGACATTGTACTCGATCAGCTTCGGCCCCTGCGCCGTCAGCATCAGCCCGGCGAAGAGCACGCCGCGGAAGGGAGTGCCGCGCCGCGCCATCTCCGCCAGGGTGGGTCGGACGATCCGCTCCATGGCCTCGGCCTGGAGGGCCTCGGTGAAGGCCGGGGCGGGGGAATAGGCGCCCATGCCGCCGGTGTTCGGCCCGGTGTCGCCGTCGCCGACGCGCTTGTGGTCCTGCGCGCCCACCAGCGGCAGGGCATGGGTGCCGTCGCAAAGGGCGAAGAAGGAGACCTCCTCGCCGATCAGGCATTCCTCGACCAGGATCGCGGCGCCCGCCGCGCCGTGGATGCCGCCATCCAGCATGTCGGTGACGGCGGCCTCGGCCTCCTCCAGCGTGGCGGCCACCACCACGCCCTTGCCGGCGGCGAGGCCATCGGCCTTGATCACGATCGGCGCGCCCTTCGCCCGCACATAAGTCAGGGCCCCGGCGCTGTCGGTGAAGCGGGCCCATTCGGCGCCCGGCACCCCGGCGGCCTCGGTGACCTCGCGGGTGAAGCTCTTGGAGCCTTCCAGCCGCGCCGCGGCGGCAGAGGGGCCGAAGCAGCGGATGCCGGCCTCGGCGCAGGCATCGGCCAGGCCCAGGGTCAGCGGCGCTTCAGGGCCGACCACCACGAGGTCCACGCCCTTCTCCCGCGCCAGCGCGACCTGTCCGGCGACATCCTCGGCGGCCACGGGGAGGCATTCGGCGATCCCGGCGATCCCGGCATTGCCGGGGGCGACCCAGAGCTTCGTCAGCAGGGAGGAATCGAGCAGCTTCCGGGCCAGGGCGTGTTCCCGCCCCCCGCCGCCCACCAGCAGCACCTTCATCGCGCGATCTCCACCAGTCGCCCGGCGCCCCAGGGAAGGCCCGGTTTTGTCCATCGCCCCGGCGCGTAGCATAATGGGCGGCGATGAGCGAAACCGCCGCTGCCGCCTCGGCCTCCGCCAAGGCTTCCAACATCCCCGAATACACGGTGGCCGAGATCTCGGGCGCGGTGAAGCGCACGCTGGAGGGCACCTTCGGCCGCGTCCGCATCCGGGGCGAGGTCACGGAATGCCGTCCCTATGGCGCCAACCGCTTCTATTTCTCGCTGAAGGATGAGGGCGGACAGATCCGCGCGGTGATCTGGGCCTGGAGCGCCGGACGCACCGGGATCAGGCCCGAGAACGGCACCGAGGTGATCGCGACCGGCAAGATCACCGCCTATGGCGACCGCTCAACCTACCAGATCGTGGTGGACCGGCTGGACTATGCCGGGGAGGGCGCGCTGCTCGCGCGGGTGGAGCGGCTGCGCAAGGCGCTGGAAGAGGAGGGGCTCTTCGGGGAGGAGCGCAAGCGCCCCCTCCCCACCTTCCCCCGGGTGATCGGCGTGGTGACCAGCGCCCAGGGCGCGGTGATCCAGGACATCCGCACCACCCTGCTGCGGCGCTTTCCCTCCCACATCCTGCTCTGGCCGGTGGCGGTGCAGGGCGTCGGCGCGGCGGAGCAGGTCGCCGCGGCCATTGCCGGCTTCAACGCCCTGCCGGACGGCTTCCCGCGCCCCGACGTGCTGATCGTGGCACGCGGCGGCGGCTCGCTGGAGGACCTGATGGCCTTCAACGAGGAGGCCGTGGTCCGTGCCGCCGCCGCCAGCCATATCCCGCTGATCTCGGCCGTGGGGCACGAGACGGATACGACGCTGATCGACTTCGCCTCGGACCGGCGCGCGCCCACCCCCACCGCCGCCGCCGAACTGGCCGTGCCGTCCCGTACCGAGTTGCTGGCCCAGGTGCAGCAGCGTGCCCTGCGCCTCACCCGCGCCGGGCAGTCGCATCTGGACCAGGTGCGCTACCGCCTCGCCCGTGCCGCCGCCGCCCTGCCGGACCTGCCGGGGATGCTGCTGAACGCCCGCCAGCGTCTCGACGACCGGGGGGAGCGCCTCGCCCTGGCGCCGCGCGTGCTGCTGCGCGACCGCCGGGCGCGGCTGAACGACGCCGCCGCCCGCCTGCTGCACCCGCGTGAGATGCTGGCCGCCCGCCGTGCCCGGCTGCAGCTCCTCGACGCCCGTTCCGGCGCCGCCGTCGCCCGGGTGCTGGACCGCGACAGGCGCCGCTTCGCCCGCCTGCCCGACCCGACGCCGCGCCTGCTCTTCCGGCTGCGGGAGGGACGGCTGGCGCTGGAGGGGCTTTCCGCCCGGCTGGAGGGCGCCTCCTATCAGGGGCTGCTGGCACGCGGCTTCGCGCTGGTGCGCGATGCCGATGGCCGGCCCGTCACCCGGGCGGCCCAGGTCGATCCCGGAGCCCGGCTGCAGATCGAATTCGCCGATGGCATCATCGAGGCCGCCGATACCAGGGGCGCCGCACCGCGCCGCGCCCGCACCGGCAAACCCAAGGACCAGGGCTCCCTGCTGTGATCGCGCGACGTCTGCTGCTGCCCCTGCCGGCCCTGCTGCTCACCCGCTGCGCCGGTTCCGCCGAGTCGCGGCCCGGCGTCGCCTCCGCCCCGATGCTGGAGATGAACCAGGCCGGGTTGACCCAGGGCGGTTTCGTCGCCGGGCGCACCGCGCCGGGCACACGCCTCGTCCTGGAAGGCAAGCCGGTGCCGGTCTCGGCGGATGGCCATTTCGCCCTGGGCTTCCCCCGCGATGCGGGGCCGGAGGCGGCGCTGGGTGTCACCCCCCCTGGCGGCCGTACGGAGATCCGCCGCCTCGCCATCGCGCCCCGGCACTGGGACATCCAGCGGCTGAACGGCCTGCCGCCCCGGCAGGTGACACCGAACGCGCAGGACCTCGCCCGCATCCGCGCCGAACAGGTGCGGATCAACGCCGCCCGCGCGGTGGAAACCCCGGTGGCCCTCTATGCGGCGGGCTTCGACTGGCCCGCACGGGGCCGCATCAGCGGCGTCTATGGCAGCCAGCGGATCCTGAACGGTGAGCCGCGCGCCCCGCATCTGGGGCTGGACATCGCCGTGCCCACCGGCACGCCGGTCGCCCCCATGGCGCCGGGCCGCGTGACCCTGGCGGCCGATCTCTACTTCACCGGCAACACCTTGATCGTCGAGCATGGGCAGGGCGTGGCCAGCCTCTACGCCCATCTGTCGCGAATCGATGTGCGCGAGGGGCAGACGGTGGGACGGGGCGAGAGCATGGCGCATTCCGGCGCCACCGGGCGGGTGACCGGGCCGCATCTGCATCTGGGCTTCTTCGTCCGGGGCGTCTCGATCGATCCGGGTCCCGTGCTGGGGCTGTAGCAGCCCGGCCCGGCGGGGGAGGCGTCAGCCCAGCGGCATCTCCACGACGATCCGGCCCCAGGGCACGTCGCGATCCACCTGGATCCCGTTGGGCTTGCGGGCCAGGGTCAGCAACAGGCGCATGCCGAGGCCACGGCTGCGGACCGGATCGAAATCGGCCGGGAAGCCCCGGCCTTCATCCTCGACCGAGATCCGCGCCACCCCGTCGAGCGGCTGGACCGTGACGGAGACCGTGCCGCACCCGTATTTCAGCGCGTTGGTCACCAGCTCGGTGACGATCAGCCCCAGGGACGTCAACTTGTCCGGCGACAACATCAGGGATTCCGTGGAAAGCCGGATATGCCGGCCCGCGCTCTCGTCCGACAGGCTGCCCCGGAGATCCTCCAGCAGCCCGCCGAGATAGGTGGCGAGATCCGCCTCAGTGACGTCACTGCCTTCATAAAGCCGCTTGTGCACCGCCGCGATGGTCAGCACCCGGCGGGCGGCCTCGCCCAGATGCGCCCGGGCGCTGCCGTCGTTCACATGCCCCGCCTGGAGCTGCAGCAGCGTGTGGACGAGCTGCAGGCTGTTGCGGATGCGGTGGTGCACCTCGCGCATCAGCAGGTCCTGCTGCCGCAGCAGCGCGTCCTTGGCCTCCACGGCCTTCACCCGGTCGGTGACGTCGCGGGAGATGGCGACGAACTGCTCGTCCTCGCCTGTCCCGCCCAGGGGCGCCACCAGCACGTCCCACCATTTCGGCGTGCCCTTGGCGGTGGGGCAGAAGGCCTCGAAATGCCCGATCCCGGTCTGGCGCGCCGCACCGATCGCGGCGCGGACATGCTCCACCTGTTCGACGGGCCAGAGTCTTTCCCAGGGGCAGTTCGCCACCTTGGAGAAATCGTCGATCTCCATCAGGCACAGGCCGTTGTGGTTCATCCGGAGCAGGGTGCCATCGCCCCGCAGCACCTTGATGCAGTCGGGGCTGCTCTCGAAGACGCTCTGCAGCATCGCCTCGCTGCGCGCGAGGGCCACCTGCCGCGCCTGCCGGTCCACCACCGCCGCGATGACGTTGGCCAGGGACTGGAGGAAGGCGATGTCCCGCGGCTCGAAATCCGTGCGGTCGCCGCTGTCCACCTCCAGCACGCCATAGGGCACGGACTGGCCGCTGCCGATCAGCACGTTCAGCGCGCGCTTGACCCCGTGCTCCATCAGCAGGGCGGGTGTGCGCAAGCGGGCTTCCTCCGTCAGGTGGTTGGAGATGACAGGTCGCCCGGTGCGGAAGGCATAGCCCGCGGGGCTTTCCAGGTCCGCCCCCAGCCGGGCATGGCCCACGACCCCGGCATGCCAGCCGACCCCCGCCTGCACCAGGAAGGCATTCTCCCCGGACAGAAAGCGCAAGACCTTGGCGAAGGGCACGTCCAGACCGTCAGCCGCCACCCGGCAGACCTCGTCCAGCGAAGGTTGCAGGCTGTCGCCCCGGAGGGCGAAAAGACCGAATTCGGCGATCAGCTCCTGCTGCCGCAGCCTCTGATGGGCTTCGGCGCGCTGGGGCTCCATATCGGGGGACAGCATGCCGGGAATTCTACACGCTCCCCGCCCCCTGGGAACAGGATAAGACCCGGAGGCCCCGTGCCGGCCTCCGGTCGCCCATGCTCGATGGCCGCGTGGCTCCGGGGGGCAGCGGGGCCCCCGGGGCGTCACCTCGACCATTCGCAGGCGTCGCTCCCGGGCAGGCGCACCGGCAGGCCGGTTCAGCGCTTCGGCGGCGGCGGCAGGTCCGGCTTTCCGCTGGGTGGGCTGGCTCCGAAATGATCGGCCAGTTGCGAGGCGCTATAGGCTTCGGTGAAGCTCTCCTCGATCTCCGGCAGCATCGTCTCGTTCCAGGCGAGCCAGTCCTGTTCCAGGCGCTCGAAGACGGCAGGCTGGCGGGTCTTCAGGTTCGCCCGCTCCATCGGGTCCTCGACCACGTTGAACAGGAAGCTGTTCTCCCCGATCTTCAGGTACTTCAGGTCGCCATCGCGCATCGCCCGCTGGGCGTTGGCCTTGTAGCGCCAGTACAGCCGGCGCGGCACCGGCGCCGCGCCGTCGAGGGCCGGGAGCAGGTCCATCCCATCCGGTGGATAGGCCGAATCGGCCTGCCCGCCGGCGGCGGCCAGCAGGGTGGGCAGCCAGTCCATGCTGGCCATCACCTGCTCCGAGGTGCTGCCGGGCCTGACCCGGGCGGGCCAGCGGATGATGGCGGGGATGCGCAGCCCGCCCTCCAGCAGCTCCGTCTTGCGGCCGTTGAAGGGCCAGACATCCGAGAAACGCTCGCCGCCATTGTCGCTGGTGAAGATGACGATGGTGTCGCGGGCGATCCCCCTCTCCTCCAGCTCCGCCAGCACGCGACCGATCTGCTCGTCCATCGAGACGACCATGCGGCCATAGGTCTTCAGCGTGCCGCCGTCGAAGTTCCGCAGGTCCTTGCCCTTCAGCCGCTCGGATTCCGCCTCGTCACCCGGGGCGACCCAGGGCCAGTGCGGGGCATTGAAGTGCAGGCTGAGGAAGAAGGGCCGGCCGGCCTGCGCGAAGTCCCGCACCACCTCCACCGCCTTCTGGCCGAGCAGTTCGGTGGCATAGCCATGCTGGTCGATGGCCAGGTCGCCATCCCAGAGGTCGGGTTTCCCATCCGTGCCACGATGCGTGTAGTAGTCGATGGTGCCGCCGCGGAAACCCCAGAACCGGTCGTAGCCACTCTTCAGCGGTCCGAACTTCGGTAGGGCGCCCAGGTGCCACTTGCCGACCAGGGCTGTGCTGTAGCCGGCGCGCTTCAGCAGCGAGGGCAGGGTCGGATGCTCCGGCGGCAGGCCAACCTCGTTGGTGCGCGACAGCGGCTCCCACAGCCCGAGGGGCAGCCGGTACTGGTAGCGGCCGGTGATCAGGGCCGTGCGGGTCGCCGAGCAGACGGCGGAACTGGCATAGGCCTGGAGGAAGCGCAGCCCCTGCCCGGCCAGGCCATCCACCGCCGGGGTGCGGAAGGCGCGCTGGCCGTAGCAGGAAACATCCGCCACCCCCAGGTCGTCGGCCATGATGAAGATGATGTTGGGCTGTCGCGTGACGGGCGCAGCCTGGGCCGGGGCCTGAGTCTGGGCCTGTGCGCCGGGCGGCGCCAGGCCGGTGCCCAGGGTGGCCGCGCCCATGGCGCTGGCGGACAGCAATCCGCGCCGACTCATCTCCGTCGTCATTTGTTTTCCTCCCGTGCAGATTAGTTATGCTTCATAATTAACTCGGTCTTTTGTGCCCTGCCAAGGACGGCACCGATCCTGCCACGGGTCATCATCGCGGCAGGATCATAAAATTTTTGCATGATAAATCTTGCATCAGCACATTCACGCATGATTGGCTCGGTCCGTGGAACTCCGGCAGCTTGAGACCTTCTGCGCCATCATCGTGGGCGGCAGCCTGACCGCGGCGGCACGGCTGACGGGCCGTTCCCAGCCGGCGATCTCGCGCCAGTTGCAGGAGCTGGAAACGGCCCTCGGCTTTGCCCTTTTCGAACGCAACGGCCCCCGCGTTACTCCGACCGAACAGGGCCTGCGGTTCCATGACGAGGTGGAGCCTTCCCTGGCCGGCCTCCGGCGCCTGGAGGAACGGGCCGAGGCCATCGCCCGGGGCGAGCTGGCCTCGCTCGATATCGCCGCCATCCCCGCCCTGGCCACGGGTCTGCTTCCCCGGGCCCTGGCGCGGCTGCCAGCGGAGGACCTACCGCGCAACCTGGGGCTGAGCGCCGCCCCGGCGGGCGAGGTGGTGCGGCAGTTGCTCGACCGCCGCGCCGGGCTGGGCTTCGCCAGCCTGCCGGTGGATCACCAGGGGCTGGACGTCCACTGGCTGGGCGAGAGCCGCTGCGTCGCGGTGCTGCCCGCCACCCATCCCCTGGCCGGGGAGACCTGCCTGCCGCTGCGCGCCCTGGATGGGGAGCGGCTGATCACCGTGGCCGACCCGCACCGCCTGCGCCACCGGATCGAGACGGCGCTGGCCCGCGCCGGGGCGCGCCCGCGCGGCCTGCTGGCGGTGAATGCCTCGATCCTGGCGGCCTCGGCGGCCCAGGCCGGGCTGGGCGTGGCGCTGATCGACCCGGTGACGGCGCAGGGCCTGCCGGCCGCGGGGCTCGCGATCCGGCCGCTCGACACGGCGATCCCCTTCTTCTGGAGCGTGCTGACCCCGGCGGCGCGGCCACCCTCCCCCCTCACCCGCCGGGTGATCGAGGCGGCGCGCGAGGCGGCGGAGGAGCTGCCGGGTTTCCGCCTTCATCCGCCCCGGTCCATGGACCTGCTGACCGCCCGCCAGGCGGCCTTCCCCCAAGACAAAGAGGAGCCGGCATGATGACCGAGCCCGTGCAATCCCACGACCCGGCCGTGGCGGAAGCGCCGCACGGCCTTCCGGCCCTGGAGGCGCGGCTGCGCGCCGACCTCGAATGGCTGGAACTGCCTGGCAAGCCCTGGGTCCCGGCGCGGGAGGCGGATGGCCGGCCCGTGACCGACGTGGCCATCATCGGCGGCGGCATGTGCGGGCTGGCGGCCTCGGCGGCGCTGCGGCTGCTCGGCATCGACAACCAGCAGGTGCTGGACCGCGCGCCGGAGGGCGAGGAAGGCCCCTGGATCACCTGGGCGCGGATGGAAACGCTGCGCTCGCCCAAGACGCTGGCCGGGCCGGCACTGGGCCTGCCGGCGCTGACCTTCCGCGCCTGGTACGAGGCGCAGCACGGCCGCGCCGCCTGGGACGCGCTGGGCAAGATCCCGCGCCCGATGTGGATGGACTATCTGCGCTGGTACCGTCACGCGATGCGGGTGCCGGTGCGCAACGGCGTCGCCGTCTCCCTGCTGCGCCCGCGCGCGGATGGGTTGATCGCGGTGGAGAACAGCGCGGGGCCCGCCATCCTGGCGCGGCGCGTGGTGCTGGCCACCGGGCGCGACGGGTTGGGCGGCGCCTTCGTGCCGGAACTGGCGCGCGGGATCGACCGGCGCTTCTGGGCGCATTCGCGCGATGCCATCGACTTCGCCGCACTGCGGGGGAAGCGTGTGGCCGTCATCGGCGCCGGTGCCTCGGCCATGGACAATGCCGCCACGGCGCTGGAGGAGGGCGCGGCCAGCCTGGACATGTTCGTTCGGCGCCAGGCCCTGCCCCGCGTCAACAAGTTCACCGGGATCGGCAGCCAGGGCGTGGTGCATGGCTTCGCCGGCCTGCCGGACGAATGGAAGTGGCGCTTCATGCACCATGTCCTGAGCGAACAGACGCCGCCACCACGCGACAGCACGCTGCGCGTGTCCCGCCATCCGCAGGCGCGGCTGCATCTCGGCAGCCCGGTCCTGTCGCTGCGCGAGGAAGGCGGCGCAGTCGTGCTGGAAACGCCGCAGGGCCGCCATGCGGTGGACTTCGTGATCTTCGCCACCGGCTTCGGCGTCGATCTCGCGCAACGGCCGGAACTGGCGCTGGTGGCGGGCGAGATCCGCTTCTGGCGCGACCGCTTCGCCCCGGAACCGGGCGAGGAGAATGGCGAGCTGGCGCATTCGCCGGACCTCGCGCCGGATTTCAGCTTCCTGGAGCGGCATCCGGGCGCCTGCCCGGCGCTGTCGCGCATCCACTGCTTCAACTACCCCTCCTCGCTCAGCCATGGGAAGCTGACCGGCGACATCCCCGCCGTCAGCGCCGGGGCGCAGCGCCTCGCCCAGGCCATCGCGCGGCACTTCTTCGTCGAGGACCGGGAGGTGCATTACGACCGGCTGCGTGCCTTCGCGGTGCCGGAACTCCTGGGGGATGAATGGGCGCCGGCGGAGGTGGCGGCTTGAGGCGCCTCCCCGGGCGCCGGATGATACCGCAGGCGCCCGCGAAGGGTGGTGCAACGAAAGCGATGCCCCGAAAGCCATGAAGGGATTTTCCGGAATGCAGAGACGACATCTTCTCGCCGGCCTCGGCGCCGCCTCCCTTCTGCCGTTGGTGGGAAGGGCACAGGCGCAGGGCGGCCGGAAGCTGACCATCGCCTTCGGCGATCCGGTCTCCTCGCTCGATCCGCAGCTCAACAACTTCGCCGGCGACCGTTCGGTGGACCTGCACTTCTTCGACCTGCTGATCGAGAACCGCACCGAGGGCGGGCTGCAGCCGGGGCTGGCGCTGTCCTGGAAGCCGGTGGGCGAGAAAGTCTGGGAATTCGCCCTGCGCCCCGGCGTCACCTGGTCGGACGGCAGGCCCTTCACCGCGGATGACGTGGTCTTCTCCTATGCCCGCGCGCCGGAGGTTCCGGGCAGCACGGCGAGCTTCGCCGGCTATCTCCGCACGGTGGAGAAGGTGGAGGCCACGGGGCCGCTGACGCTGCGCGTCACGACCAAGGAGCCGAACCCGCTGTTGCCGCTGAACCTCGCCTCCGTGCACATCGTCAGCCGGCACGCGACCGAAGGCGCGTCGAGCAGCGATTTCAACAGCGGCAAGGCGATGGTGGGGACCGGCCCTTATACCTTCTTGTCCTTCACGCCCGGCGAGCGCGTGCGGATGACGGCGCGGCCCGATTACTGGGGCGGCAAACAGGAATGGGACGAGGTGGACTACCGCTACATCGCCAGCGCCCCGGCGCGCACGGCGGCGCTGCTGGCGGGCGATGTGGATGTGATCGACAAGGTCTCGGTCTCCGACCTCGCGCAGATCCGCGCCCGCAAGGAGGTGGTGCTCTACGCCTATCCCGGTCTGCGGATGCTGTTGCTGCAGCCGAGCTTCTCGGAGAAGCCGAGCCCCTTCGCCGTCGCCAATGACGGATCGCCATTGCCGAGGAACCCGATGCTGGACATCCGGGTTCGGCGCGCGCTGACCATGGCGGTGAACCGCGATGCGCTCTGCGAGCGGCTGATGAACGGCACCGCCACGCCGACCGGACAGTGGATGCCGGAGGGCAGCTTCGGTTACGACCCCTCGATCAGGCCGCCCGGTTTCGAGCCCGACAAGGCCAGGGCGCTGCTGGCCGAGGCAGGCTATCCCGATGGCTTCCAGCTCACCCTGCATCTGCCGAACGACCGCTACGTGCTCGGCCCGCAGGTGGCGCAGGCGGTGGCGCAGATGTGGACGCGCATCGGCGTGAAGACGCAGGTCGAGGCGGTGCCCTGGTCGGTCTATTCCTCCGGCGTGAAGACGGGCGACTACGCCATGACGACGCTGGCCTGGGGCAACGGCACGGGCGAGGGCAGCTACGCACTGATCAACGTGCTGGGCAGCGTCGATCCTAAGCAGGGGCGCGGCGTCTCCAACTGGGGCCGCTACAGCAATCCGAAGGTGGACCAGGCGCTGGAGGATGCGATGGCCGCGTTCGACGACGCCAAGCGCGAGGCGATCCTGCAGAAGTCTGCACAGGTGGTGGCCGAGGATGCCGGCATCATCCCCCTCTTCCACTACCAGAATCTCTGGGCGGCGAAGCGGGGCCTGAAGGTCACGCCGCAGACCAGCGACCGTACCACCGCGATGATGGTGAGCCGCACGGCATGAAGACCGACACACCCGAAACCATCCCCGAAACCATCCCTGATCTGGCCGAGCATCTCCTCGGCATCGACGCGGCCTCCCCGCTCGGACGGCTACGGCGCGAGCGTGCCGATATCCTGAAGCACGAGGAGGGCGCCTATCGCGAGCTGGTGCTGCCGCCGCAGCCGGGCCGCGTTTCCCTGGCCGAGCGGGCGGCGCTGGCGCTGCGCGGCGCGCTGATCGAGGGCGACGCGGCCCTGGCGGCGCATTACCGGGCGCTGCTCGCCGCCGCCGGGACGGCGGAGGAGATCGCGGCGGCCGAGGCCTTCCCCGCACCCGGGGGCGAGGGCCGCCTCGCCGTGCTGTTCCGCTATGCCGACATGGTGGCGCAGCGCCCCGCCGATTGCGGGCAGGCGGATATCGACCGGCTGCTCGCCATGGGCCTGACCGCGCGCGACATCGTGGCGGTGACGCAGCTCGTGTCCTTCGTGCCCTATCAGGTCCGGCTGCTCGCCGGGCTGCGCCAGCTCCAGGGAGACGCCGCATGAGCAGGTTCACCATGGCGGAGGTCGGCTGGGAGCCACGCCTGCCGCCGGTCGAGGAAGCGAGCGCAACGCCGGAGCAGATCGCCGCCCTGGATGCCTGCCCGCCGGGGCAGCGCGGCTCGGTCTATTTCCGCACGCTGGTGCACGATCCGGGCTCGCTGGGCGAACGGGGGGCGCTCTTCACCAAGGTGATGTACGCGCCCCGCGGCCTGCCGCGCGCGGAGCGGGAACTGGCCACGGCGGTCGTCTCCATCGTCAACGGCTGCGTGTACTGCACCTCCGTGCATGCGCGGCGCTTCGTGGAGCTGGGCAAGCAGGAGGCGGTGATGCGCGCCCTGCTGGAGCACGGCGTCGCGGCGGAGGGGCTGGATGCCCGGCAGCGCGCCATCGTGGACTACAGCGTGAAGCTGACCGCCACGCCGCAAGCCATGACGCCGGCCGACCTCGCACCGCTCCGGGCCGCCGGGCTCTCGGACCTGGAGATCCTGGACCTGATCCATGCCGTGGCCATGTTCGCGAATGCGAACCGGCTGATGCAGTCCCTCGGCCGGTCCGTGCCGCCCGGGATGTAATACCGGCGGCGTGATGCCGCCCCTCCCCGCCGCCCCGGCGGCGGGAAGGTCCCCCGCCGCCGTGCCTTTTCGGTCATCCCCGGGCCGGCATTGGCAGGGTCGCGGAAACTCGCGGGGCGGCTGGCGTTGTTGCTCCGATACGGTATCCGGACGATCGCCATGAAACTTTTCACGTGCCAGAGTTGCGGGCAGGTCCTCTATTTCGAGAACACCACCTGCACCCAGTGCCAGCACCGCCTCGGCTACCTCCCGGAGGAGGAGACGATGTCGGCGCTGGAACCCGATGGCGACACCTGGCAGGCCCTGGGCGCGCGTGACGGGGAACGGCGCTACCTCTTCTGCCGCAATGCCCAGCACGATGTCTGCAACTGGCTGATTCCGTCGGATTCTGACGACAGTTTCTGTCTCGCCTGCCGGCACAACCGGATCGTTCCGAACCTCGCGGAGCCAGGGAATATCGAGCACTGGCGGGCGCTGGAAGTGGCCAAGCACCGGCTCTTCTACAGCCTACTGCGCCTGCGCCTGCCGCTGCAGACCCGCCAGGAAGACCCGGAGCACGGGCTGGTCTTCGACTTCAAGGAGGACATGGCCGGCACCACCAAGGTCATGACCGGCCACGACGACGGCGTGATCACCATCGCGCTGAAGGAGGCCGACGACGTGCGACGCGAGGAGATGCGCAAGCATCTGGGCGAGGTGTACCGCACCCTGCTCGGCCATTTCCGGCACGAGATCGCGCACCACTACTGGGACCTGCTGGTGGAACGCGGCACGAATGGGGAGCTGGAGGCCTTCCGCGACCTCTTCGGCGACGAGCGGCAGGACTATCAGCAGGCGCTCGACACCTACTACGCCAATGGCGCCCCGGCGGACTGGCAGGTGAACTATGTCAGCGCCTATGCCAGCGCCCATCCCTGGGAGGACTTCGCCGAGACCTGGACGCATTACCTGCACATCGTGGACACGCTGGAAATGGCCGGCGCCTTCGGCATCAGCGTGCATCCCGCCGAGGTGCCGGATGACGGCTCGCTGAGCACCGATATCGACTTCGACCCCTACAAGGCCGGGACGATCGGGGAGATCGTGGATGCCTGGCTGCCGCTGAGCTTCGCGGTCAACAGCCTGAACCGCTCCATGGGGCTGGCGGATCTCTACCCCTTCGTGCTGTCCCCGCGCGCGGTGGAGAAGCTGGGCTTCGTCCACCGTCTTGTCCCAGGGCAGCCACTGGCCGGGGAAGCACCCCCGCCCCCGCCCCCCGATCCGGCCTGACCGGACGGCGCGGGGCCGGGGGGGGCACCGCGCTCAGCAGCCGCGCGAGGCGAAGTCCTGTGCCCGGGCGGCGCGGCGCTGATCGGCCGGCAGGCCGGTCACGGAGGCGGTATAGGCTGCCCCGGTCGCATTGGCCGCGGCCTCCCGGCAATAGGGGTCGGGGATGGCGGCGACGCCGGGCGTGTAAACGGGCTGCGACGGCGAGGCACAGGCGGCCAGCCCGGTCAGGCCCAGGCAGGCCGTCATTCCGAGCATCCAGCGGGACATGGCGAGATCCTCCTCAAAGCCAGGAGAAGCGCCGTCCCGCCGGATGGTTGCGGGTGCCCTTACCAGCGCACCCGGATGCCGCCGATCACCAGCAGGCGATCGCCGAAGTAGCAGGCGGTGGAGGAGGAGCAGCTGGAGACATAGGCCTTGTCCGCGATGTTGTTCGCGTTCAGCGTCAGCTCCAGGCCCTTGGCCTGCGGGAAGCGCTCGCCGACGTCGTAGCGCACCGCGGCGTCGAACAGGGCGAAGTCCGGCACCTTGAAGCTGTTCGTCTCGTCGCCATAGGTCGAGCCGACATAGCGCACACCGGCACCCAGGGAGAGGCCACGCAGGATGTTGTCGGTGAAGCGGTAGTTCGCCCAGGCGCTGGCGATATGCTCGGGCACCTGTTGCGGGCGCTTGCCCTGGACGTTCGCGGTGGTGGAACGCGTCACCTCGGCGTCGATGTAGCTGTAGGTGCCGATCAAGTCGATGTTGCTGGTCAGGCTGGCGCGGCCCTCGACCTCGACGCCCTGCGAGCGGATCTCGCCCGTCTGGATGCTGTAGTTGGTGTTGACCGGATCCGGCGTCAGCACGTCCTTCTGCTTGATGTGATAGGCCGCGACCTGGATGAAGCTGTTCATTCCCGGCGGCTGGTACTTCACGCCGGCCTCGTACTGCTCGCCCGTGGTCGGGCTGAAGGCGCTGCCGCCACGCGAGGGCGAATAGGTTCCGGAATTCGGCAGGAAGGAGGTGGAGTAGTTGACGTAGGGCGCGATGCCGTTGTCGAAGAGATAGAGCAGCCCGGCGCGCCAGGTGAACTTGCTGTCGTCCTGGCTGGAGCGGCTGCTGTAGGTACGGGTGTAGGTCTCGCTGGTCGCCCAGTCGTTGCGCACGCCCACCGTCAGGTGCCAGCGGTCCCAGACCATCTGATCCTGCCCATAGAGGCCGAGCTGGTCGGTGTTCTGGTAGGTCGTGCCGGAGGCGCCGATCTGGGGCCGGGCGATATAACTGCCATAGACGGGCGCGAAGAGGTCGAGCGTGGTCGCCGTGCCCTGGCCGAGCCGCCGCTTGGCGGAGCTGCGCGACCAGTCGAGGCCGGTCAGCACCGTGTGGCGCACCGGCCCGGTGTTGAAGTCAGCCTGCGCCTGGTTGTCGAGGGCCAGCGTGTCCGCATGCTCGATCGACAGCGTCGAGGCACGCGAGGCGGTGCGCTGGTTCGCGGCGAGGGAGCGGAAGGAGACCGCCGAGAACTCGGAATCGATATGCGAGTAGCGGAAGTTCTGGCGGACGGTCCAGATGCTGTCGAGCCGGTGCTCCAGCTGGTAGCCGACCGAGGCGACGGTGCGGTCGTACTTGTCGAAATCGGGCTCGCCCGGGTTGAGGCTCGGCTTCAGCTTGCCGTTGCGGTTCGGCAGCACCGTGCCGGCCGCCGGGACGAAGTTGTAGAAGCCGCCGTTCGGATCGTGCTGGTAGCTGCTCAGGAAGGTCAGCGTGGTATCGGCATCCGGCCGCCAGGTCAGCGCGGGCGCGATGGCGATGCGCTGGTCCTTGACGCCGTCATACTGCGTGTTGCTGGTGCGCCCGATGCCGGTCAGGCGGTAGAGGAACTGGCCATCCTCGGTCAGCTTGCCGCCGAAGTCGAAGGAGGTCTGCAGCCGGGCGTGGCTGCCGGCCTCCAGCCGGACCTCGTGGATCGGCGTCTCGGTCGGGCGCTTGCTGACGAGGTTGACGATGCCGCCCGAGCCGGTCTGGCCGTAGAGCACCGAGGCCGGGCCGCGCAGCACCTCGATACGCTCCAGCAGCCAGGGATCGACCGAGGGGATGGCGTAGGAGACGCCGCGCTGCTGCCGCAGCCCGTCGAGGAAGTTCACATAGGCCGCGCCGACGCCCTGGCCGCCGAAGCCACGGATGAAGTTGCTGTCGTAGCGCGAGGTGGGGCGGATCTCGGACAGCACGCCCGGCGTGTAGCGCAGCGCCTGGGAAACGGTCTGCGACGCCTGGTCGTCCATCTGCTGCCGCGTGACGACGCTGGTGGACTGGGGCGACTCGATCAGCGGCGTGTCGGTCTTGGTGCCCGTGGTGGCCACGGGGGCGACATAGCCGTCCACCGGCTGCCAGCTCCGCCAGGCCGTGCCCTGCACATCCACGGTCGGCAGGGTGAGCGTGCCGGCCGCCGCCTGATCCGCCGCCTGGCTTTGAGCGGCCACATTCGCACCGGCCGTGCCCGGGGTTCCGGACGGCGCGGTTCCGGTCGCCGCATCCTGGGCGAAGGCGGTGGGAAGACCCAGGGCGGTCACGGCGACGGTCGTCAGCAGGAGACCACGCCAGGAAACCAGGGAGGGAAGGCGAATCGGGGTCGGTCGGGGGGCCATGTGTATGCGGCGTCCATCAAGCGGGCAGAATGTGCCTCCGCGCCTATGCCACTTGATAATTGATCTCAATATCCTCCACGCCAGCGACTCGCTGTGGCCTTGCGGATACGCCCGATTGTCACTGATAGGACACAGTAGATGACCAAATCGCCATTTCCGGCATGGCCGCCGCGCGCCGCATGCGGTGGCGTCCGGCGGGATCGCCTTGACTCGCCCCTGCCACGCCATGGCATATCGCCGGCGTGGCCGCTCCATGGGCCGCCGTAAGCGTTCGACGTGAGCCAACGCATCACATCTGGACCTCGTGCCGGATGGGGATGCATCGTGCTCGCCGGGCCGCTGCCTCTCCATGACGGAACGGAGAGGATACACCCATGGACCCTACCTGCGCTTCCGCGCCACGCTCCACCCCTCTTGATGACGCTGTCCCGGGCGGCACCCGTTCCACCAGCGGCACGCCGGATGCGGCATCCCTGCCGCGCCTCGCCCTGGCAGTCTTCCTCGCCTACATGACCGTGGCGCTGCCGCTGCCGGTCATCCCGCTCTATGTCCATGACGGGTTGGGCTTCGGCAATGTCGTGGCCGGGCTCGGCATCGGCATCCAGTTCGTCGCCACCATCCTGACCCGCGGCTATGCGGGCCGCCTCGCCGACCATGCCGGGGCGCGCCGCTCCATGCGATCGGGCCTTGGCTTCTGCGCCCTGTCCGGGGTGGCCTACATGCTCTCGGCCCTGCTGCCGCTGGAGGCGCTGCCCCGGCTCCTGCTGCTGATGGCTGGGCGGCTGGTGCTGGGCTTCGGGGAAAGCCAGCTCGTCATCGGGGCCCTGGCCTGGGGCATCGGCCTGGTCGGGCAGCCCCGCACCGGGCGGGTGCTGGCCTGGATGGGAATGGCCATGTACGGCGCCCTCGCCGCCGGGGCGCCGGCCGGGCTCTGGCTCGCCGGCCCGGGTGGGGTGACGGGGGGTGGAATGGCCGCTGTCGGCCTCGCCACGCTGCTGCTGCCGCTTCTCGCCCTCGCCATGACCACGGGCATTGCAGCGACCCGGCCGGTCGGCGGCACGCGGAGTTCCTTCTGGAGCATCATCGGGCGGATCCGCCTTCCGGGCCTCGCCGTGGCGCTGCAGGGGATCGGCTTCGCCGCCATCGGCGCCTTCGCCACGCTGCACTTCGCCGACCGGGGCTGGCCGCATGCGGGGCTGGCGCTGAGCTGCTTCGGCGGCGCCTTCGTGCTGGTGCGCATCGTCTGCGGCCATGCGCCGGACCGTTTCGGTGGCATCCCTGTCGCCCTGGCTTCCCTGGTGGTCGAAACCGCCGGGCTGCTCCTGCTCTGGAGCGCGGCGACCCCGCTCCTCGCCCTGGCTGGCGCCGCCGTCACCGGGGCGGGCTGCTCCCTGGTCTTCCCCGCGCTGGGGGTGGAAGTGGTGAAGCGCGTGCCGCCGCAGATGCGCGGCACCGCCCTGGGCGGCTTCGCGGCCTTCCAGGACCTGTCCTATGCCGTGACGGGACCGCTGGCCGGGCTGGTGGCGAATGCCCTGGGTTATGCCGCCATCTTCGGCTTCTCTGCCCTGGCCTCCCTGCTGGGACTGGGGATGGTGCTCGCCATGAGGCTCAGGTCAGGGCAGCGGGAACCGACGGGCAGCGGCTTCTGAACATTGCGGTCCGCCGCTGGCGCCGCACCAGGGGACTGACAGCGAACACGTTCCGGTTGGACGCACCGAGAACGGGTCGCGGGCAATGCCCAGATGGCATGGCGTCATCAGGACCGACATACGGCCGACCGGGGAGCCAGCGAGAATGGCTGGCTCCCGCATTCCGAATCCGCTTCATCCGGCCGGATGGACCGAGCACCTGAACAGGCAGGGGCAGAGGCTGCGATAAAAGCCGGTGGCGCCGTCGCGCCACGGGCATCGCCTCATGCGAAGATGAAGTCGCTGGCCTGCAGTTCGGTGTGGGCGACCACGACGATGGCGCCATTGCCGAGATTAATGGAATTGGCAGTGCTGTCGCCGTAGCCGCTCAGGTCGCCATGCGTGATGTTCAGGTGGCCGAAGTCATGGACGTTGCTGAAGCCCGTCAGGTCGATCTTGTCCTTGCCGTGCTCGAAATCCATGATCCGGTTGGTCTTCGTCCCCTCGCCGAACACAAAGGTATCGCTGCCCCCGGTGGTGAACCGCCCGGTCGCCGGGCCATCCCCCCAGATCTGGCTGCTGGCGTTGGTGCCGCCGACGATCACGTCGTCGCCACCATGCGCGAAGCCCGAGAGTGGGCCGTCGCCATAGACGATGAGATAGGAATTGTCCTGGATGGTGATGACGTCATTGCCACCACGCGCATTGCCGGACAAGCTGCCATCGCCATAGACGGAATAGCCACCATAACCGCTGCGGCCGAGGATGACGTCGTCACCACCCTGGGCGAAGCCGCTCAGTTGCTGGGCGTCACCCCAGATGTCGTGCTTGTAGGCGCCGCCGAGGATGTAGTCGTTGCCGCCAACGGTGAACTCGCTCATCGTCTGCGCATCGCCGAAGACCGTTGCTGCGCTGCCGATGATCATGTCGTCGCCGCCATGCGCGAAGCGGGTCATCCGGTTGGCATCGCCGTAGATGACGGCGTTGGTCCACGCCGTCTCGCCCGCGCCGATGATTTGATCGTTGCCGCCGATGCTGAAGTCGCTCATCACGCCGGCATCGCCGAAGATGGTCTCATTGTTGATGGTGGCGTAAACGCCGAGGATGACATCGTCGCCGCCATGCGCCGCGCCGTTCATCGCGAAGGCGTCGCCATAGATGTAGTTCAGGGCATAGCCGGATACGGAAGTACCGGTCAGGAACTGGCTCGCGCCAATCTGCTGGCCGCCCAGAGTGCCGCTCACGTCACCAAAGATATTCGCCACAGGATTCTCCCCAGACCGCCAGTCGGGCGCGGTCAGGAGCGCTTTTCTGAATGACCGGCAGATGTCGTCAATCTCATGAGACATCTCAAACTTGATACGATGCCGCAAAGTCGCGTTTACACAGTGATCTTTCGAACATGAATTATTGGTGTCTTAAGCATCATCCGATCGGAGGAAGACGGCCGATTCGAGCGCATACCGGCTTCCTCCCGATCAGGAGTCACTTGGCTGCTTCCGGATACCGATGCCAACCCCGCCCAAGGCCCCACGCAGGGCCCTGCAAGACGGACGCGGGGTGAGGTCGCTCCTCAGCCCTCCCGGATCTGATAAAAGCGCTGCGGGTGAAGGCTTCCAGCCGCTTAGTAAAGCCGCTTGCTGTAGCTTTCCGCGATCCAGGCCTCGCTGCGCTCCGCATCCTCGGCCAGCTGGTCGGCCAGGATGCGGCCCAGCGAGGGGAAGGAGGCGCGCGGCACCTGTTTCGCCGGGTCCCAGAGGCCGGAGCGCATCATGGCCTTGCCGCAATGGAAGAAGACTTCCTCCACCGTGACCAGCAGCCCGGCCAGCGGCGGCTTGCCCTGGGCGGCGAGCGGGGCGAGCAGCGCCGCGTCCCGCGTCATCGCCGCCCGGCCATTCACGCGCAGCGTCTCGTTGATACCGGGGACGAGGAAGATCAGTCCCAGTTGCGGATTGCCGGCGACGTTCATCATGGTGTCCACGCGCCGGTTGCCGATGCGATCGGGGATTAGCAGCGTCACCTCATCCAGCACGGCGACGAAGCCCGGCGCGTCGCCGCGCGGCGTGGCGTCGCAGCGCCCCTCCGCATCCGCCGAAGCGATCACCAGGAAAGGCGAGAGGGCGATGAAGGCCCGTGCATGGCGATCCAGCCGGGTGAGTTGCTTGGCCACGACACGCGGGTCGGGCTGGCCGTAATGCGCACGGATTTCCTCCGCATCCGGGGTTGCGGGCGATGCCATGGATGGCTCCTTCTCAGCCACGCGCGTATTCGGCGGCGCGGCGAACCAGCTCCTCCTCCGGGCGGATGCCCGTGTAGAGCACGAACTGCTCCAGCGCTTGGAGGGTGATCACCTCGCCGCCGTCGATCACCCGCTTGCCCAGCCGCCGCGCCAGGCGCACCAGCGGCGTTTCCACCGGCAGGGCCACCACGTCGAAGACGGTTTCCGCCGCCGCCACTGCCGCCTCCGGGAAGGACAGATCCTCCGCCTCCGGCCCGCCCGCCATGCCGACCGGCGTGACATTCACCAGCATGGCGGGGCGCAGCGTGCCGAGATCGGCCCGCCAGTCATAGCCGCAGCTCTCCGCCAGGGCGCGGCCCGTGGCCTCGTTGCGCGCGACGATGGTGCCCTGGCGGAAGCCCGCGTCGCGCAGCGCCGAGGCCACCGCCTTGGCCATGCCGCCGCTGCCGCGCAGGGCGAAAGGCGTGTCGGGCGGAATGGCGTGGCGCGCGATCAGCTTTTCCACCGCGATGTAGTCCGTGTTGTAGGCGGTGAGGTGGCCGTCGTCGTTGACGATGGTGTTCACCGAGCGGATCGCCGCCGCGGAGTCGGTGAGCCTGTCCAGGAAAGGAATGCAGGCCTCCTTGAAGGGCATCGACACGGCGCAGCCGCGGATACCCAGGGCCCGGATGCCGGCGATGGCGCCCGGCAGGTCCTTCGTGGTGAAGGCCTTGTAGAGGAAGTTCAGCCCCAGCTCGCGATACAGGTAGTTGTGGAAGCGGGTGCCCGTATTGCCCGGCCGCCCGGAGAGCGACATGCAAAGCACCGTGTCCTTGTCGATGGTCGGCAGCACCGGCTCTCTCCTGTCTTGGCCCGGCCCAGGCTAGTGGCCAACCTTCCTGGCGACCAGTTCCGGATCGAAGCGCAGATGCCGTCATGGAAGGATTCCAGCCGCTCCGTGGCAACCGTCATTCCTTCGCCGCTGTCGCCCGATGTCTGCGCTCCGTCTTGCGCGGAGCGATTCCAGCGCCGGGCGCCGTGGCAGGCTCCCCTCCGACGGCCAGCTTGGCGCCAATGGTCCGCTCGAAGCCATTGCCGACGTGCTGGCCCATGGCGCGGGACGCCGCATCGGCATCCCGAAGCTGCAAGGCTCGCAGGATCGCCAAGTGTTCCTGGTGGGATACGGCGCTGCTGCTATCGGTCTCAAAGCCCCGGCGCCGCAGCAGATGCATGCGGTCGATGACCTGCCGATAGAAGCCGAGCAGGGTCTTGTTGCCCGCCATCTCGATCAGGCGGTCATGGAAGGCAATGTTGAGCGGAAAGTAACGATCCACATCGCCTGACATGGATGCCGCCTCCAGTTCCTCCAGCATGCCTGCCAGTTCGCTGGCCTGCCGGTCGGTGAAGCCGGGAGCCAGGAGCCGGCCAGCCATCTCGTCCAGGTTGCGGCGCACGGCATACAGCTCCGCCGCTTCCTCATCCGTGATTTCACGGATGTAGACGCCACGGTTCTTCTCGAAACGGACCAGCCCGGCCGTTTCGAGCGAGCGAAACGCCTCACGCACCGGCGCCCGGCTGATCTGCATGGATTCAGCCAGATCGGCTTCGTTGAGCTTGGCGCCCGCCACGATGACGCCTGCCTTGATCCGGCGAATGATGTCCTCCTCCACCGCGCCCGCAAGAGTCTGGGAGCGGAGAAGGTCCAGCGAACGGGTCGGGTCGGGCATAGCGCCCTATAGGATTGCAGGCCGGGCATTTCCAGCCAATTGTCAGTTGTCTTATTGTCGACAATCTAATAATTGTCGACAATCTAATAATTCTGCGCAGAGGACATGCACCGCCCTTCGCCCTGGAAGCGATCGGCGATGCGCTCCTGGCCTGTCGCGCACGATCTGTGGCGGTCGCCAGAAGCCAGGCATGCCGTTCTTCCAACGAGAAAACCGCCCCAGGGATACGCCATGACAGCCACCGACCGTCGCAACATCATCATGGGCACCATTGCCGCGGCCACCCTTGCACGCCCGGCGACTGCGCAGCCGCAGCAGGGCGGGGGCGGCAACCAACCCGCATCCGCCACGGCCACCGGGACAGCGCCGAAGGGTTCCGCCCCTCCGCCCGTTACCAGGACCATCGCCCGCTACGCCACATCGGCTCCGGCCGATCAGGTGCCGGAAGCGGTCCGCAAGGAGGCCACGCGCACCCTCCTCAACTGGGTGGGCTGTGCGGTCGGCGGATCACGCCAGGATGCTCCAGGCCGCGCCGTGGCAGCCCTGAAGCCCTTTTCCGGCCCGGAACAGGCTTGTCTGTTTGGCCGCGGCGAACGGCTGGACGCACCGAATGCGGCATTGGTCAACGGGATCAGTTCCCATGTCCTGGACTTCGACGACACGCATCTCAAGACCATCATCCATCCGGCGGGGCCGGTGGCCTCGGCTCTGACGGCCTTCGCGCAGTTCCGGCCGATCTCGGGCCGGGATTTCATGAATGCGCTGACCCTGGGATGCGAGATCGAGTGCCGGATCGGGAACTCGGTGTTCCCCGAACACTATGCCATGGGTTGGCACATCACCGGCACCACGGGTGTCTTCGGCGCCGCGGCCGCCATAGGGCGCGTCCTGGGCCTGGATGAACAGCGCATGACCTGGGCCATGGGCCTGGCCGCGACGCAGCCGGTGGGGCTGAAGGTGCAGTTCGGCACCGACACGAAGAGCTTCCATCCCGGCAGGGCCGCGCAGAACGGGATGATCGCGGCCCTGCTGGCACAGCAAGGCTATACCGCCTCGGATGTGGCGATCGAAGGCTTCGACGGCTGGGGACAGGCACTGAGCACACGGCGCAACTGGGATGAGGTGACGGGGGAGCTGGGCGAGCGATACGAACTGGCGCTGAACACCTACAAGCCCTTCGCCTGTGGTATCGTTGCCCACCCTTCGATCGACGCTGCCATCCAGCTGCGCAACGCCAACAGCCCCAAACCCGGGGACATCCGTTCCGTGGCGCTGAAGGTCCACCCGCTCGTGCTCAACCTCATGGGCAAGACCGAGCCACGCACCGGCCTGGAAGGCAAGTTCAGCATCTTCCATGCCGTGGCTGTCGCGCTGGTCACGGGCCGCGCGGGTGAACAGGCTTTCACCGATGCCGCCGTGAAGGACCCCACCGTCGCGAGCTTGCGCAAGAAGGTCGAAGCCACGGTGGACCCTGCCATCAAGCCGGATCAGGCGGACATGGTCGTGACGCTCAACGACGGCCGCACGATGCATGTCTTCGTCGAGCACGCCGTGGGAAGCCAACTGCATCCCATGTCCGATCAACAGCTCGTCGAGAAATTCATGGGCCAGACCGAAGGCATTCTTCCCGCGGATCGCAGCAGGCAGCTCCTGGACCTCTGCTGGAAGGCGTGGAGCCTGCAGGATGCGGGTGAGATCGGCCGCATGGGGGCAGCGGCTTAAACAAGCGAAGCCTGACAGCCCCTCCTCCGGCGGGGACGCTGGATGCGGGCCACCGAAGGGCTTGCCACCTGGCACCGCGCCCCGTCCATGGTGCCGGTGGAACTCCGGCCTGTACCGGTCATGGGCCCGTCCCCAGCCTGCACGGCCCTGCCGGGAAGGAGGCCCGGCCTTTCCCGTGCCTCCTTCCCGGCCGCGCCCTTTCAGGCGCCCTCGGCCATGTCGAAGACCGGCTTCATCCCGGCGGGCAGCGGACAGTCATAGGGCGTGCGCGCCAGCCGCGCCTGGTGGTCGGCCTTGGCCTGGGCCAGCAGGTCCGGGCTCCGCAGCACATCGACCGCCGTGCCGGCCATCACCTTGGCCACATGCACCATGCCCTTGTGCGCATAGGGCGTTTTGCCCTGGGCCGTGAGCTGCCAGGAATGCCCCGGCGTGCCGATGGCATAGGTCGCGCCCCGCGCCTGCACCGTCGGCACGGCCCAGGAGACGTCGCCGACATCGGTGGAACCCATGCTGGGCGGCGGCGGCGCGTCGATCGGCGCGATGCGGTCGCAGAGCGGCGCCTCCGTCACCGGCAGGCCGAAGCGGCGATGCGCGGCCACGATGTCCTCCTGCCGCACGGTCCGCTGGATGGCGCGGGCGAAGTCGCGGTCGGCTTCGTCGAATTCCGGCGCACCCAGGCGCTGGAAATTGTCGTACATCGCCCTTTCCAGCGGCGTGTTGGCTAGCAGGTTGCTCATGCCGCTCACCACGCGGGATGCCGCCGTGGTCTCGGTCATCAGCGCGGCGCCCTGGGCAATTCTCTCCACCCGCTCCGCCAGCTTGCGCAGCTCCGGCAGCTCGGCGGCGCGGATCAGGTAGCGGATCTTCGCCGCGCCCTGCACCACGTTCGGCGCGATGCCGCCGGCATCGAGATAGGCATAGTGGATGCGCGCGCTGCTCGGCATGTGCTCGCGCATGTAGTTCACGCCGATGTTCATCAACTCCGCCGCGTCCAGCGCCGAACGGCCCAGCTCCGGTGCGGCGGCGGCATGGGAGGAACGGCCGGTGAAGCTGTAGTCCACCTGCAGGATCGCCAGGGAATGCGCCGGGTTCACGCCGGAGAAGGGCGCCGGGTGCCAGGAGATGGCGATGTCCACGTCGTCGAAGACGCCGTCGCGCACCATGAAGGTCTTGGCCGCGCCGCCTTCCTCCGCCGGGCAGCCGTAGTAGCGCACGCGGCCCTTCACCCCGTTCGCCGCCAGCCAGTCCTTCACCGCGGCGGCGGCCAGCATGGCGCCGGCACCCAGCAGGTTATGGCCGCAGCCATGGCCCGCATGCTCGCCGGGGCGCGGGCTGTGCTCCGCTACCCCGGCCTCCTGGCTCAACCCGGGCAGCGCGTCGTACTCGCCGAGGATGGCGATCACCGGTCCTTCCTCGCCCGCCTCGCCCACCACCGCTGTGGGAATGCCGGCGAGGCCCTCGGTGACACGGAAGCCCTTCTCCCGGAGCATGGCGACATGCTCTGCCGCCGAGCGCTTCTCCTGGAAGTTCAGCTCCGGCATCTCCCAGACCCGGTCGCTGAGGCCTTCGAAGGCCTCGCGGTGGTTCTCGACGAGCTGCCAGATCTGCTCGGAATTCTTCATGCCCTATCCTCTCCTGCGGCGCCGGGTTCCGACCCTGTTTCCGTGCCCTGGCCCGGCGGCCGGTCTGTCGCGTCGTGATGGGCCATTCGGATGGGCCATTCGGATGGTCCGGTCGGATGGTCCGGTCGGATCGTGCGGATGCCGGAGCGAAGGCTGGCAGGGGACGCCCGTTCCGTGAACCCATGCTTCCCTGCCGGAACGATCCGGCTGCCTGGCACCGGCCGAGCATATCCCGTGCCAGGTTGCGGCCCCGCCATGGGACCACGGCCGCTTTTCCCGTCCGGGCGCCCCTCCTCCCGAGCCGTCCGGAGGCGCCTCGCCCTTGACGCCGGGGCGCCGGGGGCGGAAGACCGCCGTTCCATCAACAAGAGCTCCGGTCTCCACCCCCGATGCAGCGTGTTTTCTCGGGCATCCAGCCCTCCGGCATTCCCACCCTCGGCAACTATCTCGGCGCCATCCGCAACTGGGTGCCGATGCAGAACGGCGACGCCTCGCTCTTCTGCGTGGTGGACCAGCACGCCATCACCGTGTGGCAGGACCCGAAGGAGCTGGCGCGGCAAACGCGCGAGATGGCGGCGGCGCTGATCGCCTGCGGCCTGGACCCGGAGCGCTGCATCCTCTTCGTGCAGAGCCATGTCCCCGCCCATGCGCGGCTGGCCTGGATCTTCAACTGCGTGGCCCGCATCGGCTGGCTGAACCGCATGACGCAGTTCAAGGACAAGGCGGGCAAGGACCGCGAGGGCGCCTCGGTCGGCCTCTATGTCTATCCGAACCTGATGGCGGCCGACATCCACGCCTATCACGCCACCCAGGTGCCGGTGGGCGACGACCAGAAGCAGCACCTGGAACTGGCCAACGACATCGCGCAGAAGTTCAACCACGACTACGGAGTGGAGTTCTTCCCCACCATCGAGCCGCTGATCCAGGGCGTGGCGGCGCGGGTGATGAGCCTGCGCGACGGCAGCAAGAAGATGTCGAAGTCGGACCCCTCCGACCAGTCGCGCATCAACCTGACCGACGATGCCGACACGGTGGCGCTGAAGATCCGCCGCGCCAAGACCGATCCCGAGCCCCTGCCCTCCGAGACCCGGGGCCTGGAGGCGCGGCCCGAGGCGCGCAACCTCGTCGGCATCCTGGCCGCCATCACCGACAGCACGGCGGATGCGGTGCTGTCCGAGCATGGCGGCAAGGGCTTCGGCGCCTTCAAGGAGGTGCTGGCCGAGGCGCTGGTGGCGAAGCTCTCGCCCATCCAGGCGGAGATGAAGCGGCTGCTGGACGATCCGGCCACCGTGGATGCCGCGCTGCGCCGGGGCGCCGGGAAGGCCGCCGGCATCGCCGACCCGATCGTGCGCCGGGCGGAGGAGCTGGTCGGCTTCCTGCCGGCCCGCTGAGCGAAGGGGGCCGCCGGCCCCCTCCCCCGCCGGGACGCCGTTCCTCCCGGACGGCGAAGAATACGAAGATTTAACAAACACGTCCCGCCCCTGGCGAATCCGTGGCCTCGCCAGGGGCGGGCGCCGGTCTGCGGAACCGCCGCTGACCCCGCGATCCGGCCATGGGCTGTTTCTCGCATCGCGGGACCTGTATCACGCGCGTTTCGGCACAGAGGGAACGCGCCCCACACATGCTCCGAGGCATCCTCACCGTCGGCGCCTGGACGCTGCTCAGCCGCATCCTGGGCTTCGCGCGCGACATGCTGGTGGCCGCCATCATGGGCGCGGGCCCGGTGGCCGACGCCTTCTTCGTGGCGCTGAAGCTGCCCAACCTGTTCCGCCGCCTGTTCGGCGAGGGGGCCTTCAACGCCGCCTTCGTCCCGGCCTTCTCCGCCACGCTGTCGGCGGAAGGCCCCGCGGCCGCCCGCCTGCTGGCGGAGCGCATGGGCACCCTCCTCGCCCTCTGGCTGGCCCTGCTGACCGTGCTGGGCTGGATCTTCATGCCGCAGGTGCTGACGGTCCTGGCCGCCGGCTTCAACGACGATCCGCTGCGCTGGGAGCTGACGCTCGAGATGACGCGGATCACCTTCCCCTATTTGTTCTTCATCTGCCTGACCGCGCTGGTCTCGGGCGTGCTGAACGGGCTGGGCAGCTTTTCCGCGGCGGCGGCGGCGCCGATCCTGTTCAACCTCTTCGCCATGGTGGCGCTGCTGGGCCTCACGCCCTATGTCGCCACGCCGGGCCATGCCCAGTCCTGGGGCGTCATGGCCTCCGGCATCGCGCAGCTCGCCATGGTCTGGGTCGTCGCGGCACGGAAGGGCATGCTCCTGCTGCCGCGCGTCCCTCGCCTGACGCCCGATGTGAAGACCGTGCTCTGGCGCATGCTGCCGGGCGTCCTCGGCGCCGGCGTCACCCAGCTCAACCTCGCCATCGACACGCTGATCGCCACTCTGCTGCCGGCCGGCGCGGTGTCCTACCTCTACTATGCCGACCGGGTGGCGCAGTTGCCGCTGGGGGTGATCGGCGCGGCGGTCGGCACCGCCCTGCTGCCCATGCTGGCGCGGCAGTTCCGCACCCGGCAGCCGCTCTCGGCGCACCGAACACTCAACCGGGCGGTGGAATTCTCCCTGGCACTGGCCATCCCGGCGGCGGCGGCGCAGTGGATCACCGCCGGCCCGATCGTGCAGGCCCTCTTCGAGCGCGGCGCCTTCGGGGCCGATGCCGCTGCCGCCACTGCCCATGCCCTGGCCGCCTATTCGGTCGGCCTGCCGGCCTTCGTGCTGGTGAAGGCCTTCGCACCCGGCTTCTTCGCGCGCGGCGACACCAGCACCCCGGTGCGGATCGGCATCGCCGTGGTGATCCTGAACCTCGTGCTGAACCTGATCCTGATCCAGTTCCTGGCCCATGTCGGCGTGGCGCTCGCCACCTGCATCGCCGCCTGGGTCAATGCGGGCGCCCTGGCCTTCCTGCTGCACCGGAGCGGCGCCTGGCACCCGGACCGGCGGCTGCGCAACCGCGTGCCCCGCATGGTGCTGGCGGCCGGGGTGATGACGCTGGTCCTCTGGGGCCTCTCCACCCTGCTCTTCCCCGCCGAGAGCCTGCGCGTGGTCCGCCTCCTGCTGCTGGTCGCCGTGGGCATGGCCACCTATTTCGGGTCCGCCCACCTCCTCGGGGCGCTGGACCTGCGCGATCTGCGGAACCTCCGGCGCCGGAAGGGCAAGGCCGCCGCCGCCGTGGCCTGATCCGGCGCCGCGCTGCCCTCCGGAGGGGGAAGGCGGTGCCTTCCGTAGGTCAGGCCCGCCGGACGGTGCCGGGCAGCATGCGGAGGCTGCTGACGATGGCGGCCAGGATGGCGGCGGTGGCGCCGAGGCCCAGGGCGACGACCGGGCCGTGGTCGCCGAAGCGGGCCAGGACGAGGGCCACGCAGGCGGCGCCGACGGTCTGGCCGAGCAGGCGGGCGGTGGAGAGCATGCCGCCCGCGCCGCCGGCCCGTTCGCGTGGCGCGGAACCGATCATGGCGCGGTTGTTGGGCGACTGGAACAGGCCGAAGCCCGCCCCGGCCAGGGCCATGCGCCAGGCGATGTCGGCGGCGGAGGGGTGGGCCGGCAGCAGGGCCAGGGCGGCGAGGCCGGCGGCGAAGGCGGCGAGGCCCAGGGCGCCGAGCAGGCCGGGATTGTGCCGGTCCGCCAGGCGCCCGGCGATGGGGGCGAGGACGGCGGTGGCGAGGGGCCAGGGCGTCATCATCAGCCCGGTCTCCACGGCGGTGAAGCCAAGCTGCGTCTGCAGCAGGAAGGGCAGGCTGGCGAAGGCCAGCATCTGTGCCAGGAAGGAGCAGACGGAGGTGCTGACCGAAAGCGCGAAGAGCGGGATGCGCATCAGGTCCACCGGCAGCAGCGGCGCCGTCATGCTGAGCTGGCGCAGCACCAGGGCCACGCCGGCGCCGATGGCCACGGCGAGGAGGAGGCCGGACAGGCCCAGGCCCTCGCCATGGGCGATGCCGTCCAGGGCCATGATGAGCAGGCCGAAGGTGATGGCGCAGAGCAGCGCGCTGGCCGTGTCGAAGCGGCGCTTCGAGAGGGGCGAGTGCGGCAGGCTGCGCCAGCCGATGAGCAGGGCCAGGATGCCGATGGGCACATTGACGGCGAAGAGCCAGGGCCAGCTCGCGACGGCCAGGATGGCGCTGGCGACGGTGGGGCCGATGGCGGAGGAGACGGCGACCACCAGGGCGTTGACGCCGATGCCGCGGCCGAGCTGGCTGTGCGGATAGGTGAAGCGGATCAGCGCGGCGTTGACGGCCATGACGCCCGAGGCGCCGAGCCCCTGCACCACGCGCCACAGCGTCAGCGTCAGCAGCGTGTCGGAAAGGGCGCAGGCGGCTGAGGCGATGGTGAAGACGACGAGGCCGACGAGGTAGATGCGGCGGTAGCCCAGGATCTCGCCCAGCGAGGCGAGCGGCAGCAGCGAGATGGTGATGACGAGCTGGTAAGCGTTGACCACCCAGATCGAGGCCGAGGGCGCGACGCCGAGCTCCTCCGACAATGTGGGCAGGGCGACATTGGCGATGGCGCCGTCCAGCACGGCCATGGTGATGGAGAGCGCGATGGCCACGACCGCCCAGAGGCGGCGGGGCATCGGCAGGCCGTCGGGGTGCGAGGCGGCGGGAGGGGGAGCGGGGCGTACGGCAGCGGGATGCTCGGATACGTTCATGCGGGTTCCATGGCCCCCTCCCCTGCGATCAGCCGGCGCCGATGGGGACACCCACCCGGGCATAGACCTCGGCCAGCCGTTTCTCATAAGCCGTGGCGGAGAAGAGCGCAGCCCGGCGCGGCCCCACTTCCGCGAGATGGCCGCGCAGGGATTCGTGCTGGTCCAGCGCCCGGATGCCTTCCGTCAGGGCGCGGATGTCGTAGGGATCGACCGTCACGGCGGCATCGCCCACCACCTCCGGCAGGGAGGCGGTGTTGGAGGTGAGGACGGGGGTGCCGAGGCTCATCGCCTCCAGCGCCGGCAGGCCGAAGCCCTCGTAGAGCGAGGGGAACAGCACGCCCCGGGCGCCGCGGATCAGGCTGACGAGCAGGCGGAAGGGGGCGTAGTCCACGAGAATGATGCGGTCGCGCAGGCGGCGCTGGGTGCTGGTGATGGGTTCCTGCTGGCCGGGGAGGAGCCAGCGCTGATGGTCCTCGTAGAGCATCCGCAGTTCCTCCTGGCTCTTCCAGGCCTGCTTGCCGACGATGACCAGAGGGCGCTCGACGCCGGAGGCGAGATAGGCCTCGATCAGCCGGCCGACATTCTTCTTGGGCTCGATGGCGCCGAAGAAGAGGAAATATTCCTTCCAGTCCAGGCCGAAGGAGCCGGTCAGCTCGTCCCGTGCCTCGCCTTCCGGCTTCTGCGCCAGGGCACGCGGCAATTCCACCGACTGGTAGGTGTTGGTCACCTTCTCCGGCGGGCAGCCGAGCAGGTCGATGATGTCGCGGCGGGAGGCCTCGCTGACCGTGACGATGTGGTCGGCCTGCCGCACCAGGAGCCGGTTCAGGCGCAGGTAGCGGCGCTTGTGGTCGAGGGTGGTGTAGGGCAGGCGCAGCGGCACGAGGTCGTGCAGCGTGTAGATGTTGCGGGTGCCGCGCGCATGGACCGGGACCGGATAGGTCCAGTGCATCAGGTCGGGCTGTTGCGGCAGGCGGACCTTGAGCCGGTCCTTGTGCATCTTGAAGTGGTTGGCGGAGAGGCTGAACAGCTCCTCCACGTTCCAGAGATGGTCGAAATGCGGCAGCCGGGCCTCGAAGGCGCGGGTGATCACCCGGCCGGTGATGGGGACAGGCTGAGCCTTGTGACCGATCATCGGCAGGAGCAAGCGGCACGCGGTGCGCAGGAGGCGGTTCATCGGCCTGGGCTTGCCGACGCGGTTGTCGAAGAAGGCGATCTCGCGGATCAGCGGGTCCTTCGCCGGGCTGGCCCGGCTGCCGTAGAGCACGCCGACCTCGGCCCCCATGGCGCCGAGGCGGAAGGAGAGGTTGCGGGCATAGGTCGCCACGCCGGTCCCATGCTCCAGGCCAAGGTTGTATCCATCGATGCAGATGCGCGCCATGGGCACAGGCTAGTCGCTGCCTCCGGTCATTGGGAGATGTTCTGGCAGGTGATTTTTCGCATCTGCAACCAAAGGGTGTCTTGACGAATTATTAACATCGTGGTGCGCCATTGGTATGTCCCAGGCCGCAACCCTGCTCGAAGACGCCGACCGAGCCCGCGATGCCCGCGAATGGCAGGCAGCCGCTCTGCTTTATGGCGATTATCTGCGCCTGCGGCCGGATGACCGCGCCGCCATTGTGCAGCAAGGCCACATGGTGAAGGAGGCCGGGGATCCCGAGGCCGCGCTGGCGCTGTACGACCGGGCGCGCCGGCTGGACGAGGCCGATCCCGACATCCACCTGCAATCGGGCCATGCGCTGAAGCTGCTGCGCCGGATGCCGGAGGCGCTGGATGCCTATGGAAGGGCGCTGGCGCTGGATCCGGAGGGGGAGAACCCCTGGCGGGAATGGCTGACGCTGGCCCGTCGCGGTCGCCCCCTGCCCCGCCGGCTGACGGGCGTGGGGCTGGACCTGTCCGATCTGGTGTCCTGGGTCCTGGGCGGGCGGCGGGCGCCGTCGGGCATCCAGCGGGTGCAGTACGAGATCGCCGCCAGCCTTTGCGCGGCGGGCGAGGGCGCGGTGCTGGCCTGCGCCCTGCCCCCGGACGGGATCGCGGGGGGCTGGCGCGAGCTGCCGGCACCGCTGCTGCTGCGGCTGCGCCGGCTCGCCGCCCAGGGGGGAAGCGAGGGAGCCGATCCGCGCGAGGCCGGCTGGCAGGAGGCAAGCGGCATCCTGCACGATTGGCTGACGGCGGCGCCGGACCTGACCCTGGCGCCGGGCGCGCTGCTGCTCTGCCCGGGCACGGCCTGGGCCATGCCGGAACAGGCGGCGCGGCTGGCGGCGGCGCGGGAGGCTGGGGCGCGCTACGTGCCGCTGCTGCACGACACGATCCCGCTTTCCTTGCCGGAATGGTGCCAGGCCCGGACCGTGTCGGACTATGCCGCCTGGTTTTCGGCCCTGCCGCTGCTGGCCGACGGCATCCTGTGCAATTCCGAAGCGACGGCGGCTGATCTGCGCCGCTTCGCCGCGCGCTACCTGCCGGGGCAGGCCCTGCCAGCGCTGGCGGTGGTGCCGCTCAACGGCGCCCCTCCCCCGCCGCCGCGCGAAGCGGCTTTGCCGCCGGAGCTCGAATCCCGGCCCTATGTCCTCTGCACCGGCACGATCGAGGGGCGGAAGAACCACCTGCTGCTCTTCCAGGCCTGGCTGACCCTGACGCGCCGGCTGGGGAACGCCTGTCCGCTGCTGGTCTGCGTCGGCCGGCCCGGTTGGCGTTCGGAGGGGGCGATGGCACTGCTCGCGGCCTCGCCCGAACTGTCGGCAAAGGTGGTGATCCTGTCCGGGGTGGACGATGCAGTGCTGCACGCGCTGACGCGGCATTGCCGCTTCGCGGTCAGCGCCAGCCATGGCGAGGGCTGGGGCCTGCCGGTCAGCGAGGCGCTCGCCCTGGGCCGGCCGGTGCTGGCGCCGGGCCATTCCGCACTGCTGGAAAGCGGCGCGGCGGGGGCGACCTTCTTCACGCCGAATTCCGAGCCGGATCTGGTGGAAAAGGCGCTGGCGCTGATCGCCGCGCCGGAGGAGGCGGCGGCACGGATCGCGCCGGGTGGCGGCTGCCGCCCCTGGGCCGAGGTGGCGCGGGAGATGCTGGCACAGGCGCGCGCGCTCACCGAGGCAGGAGCCGGGGCGGCGCCGGGCGTGCCGCCGCTGCTGCCGCCGGGCCTGCGCGTCCGGCTGGCGCCGCCGCCCTGCCGCCGGCCCGGGCTGGAACAGGCGCTGGCGCAGGTGCTGCCCAGCGGGCCGGGCTGGCTGCCCGCGAAGGCCGGGGCACGGCCCAGCCTGCCGGGGCTGGCGCGGCTGCGCTGCCGGGTGCCGGGAGGGGCGCTGCGGCTGCTGCTGGAGGTCCGCGCGCCGGCGGAGCCCTGCCGGCTGCGGATCAGCGCCTGGCGCGAGGGCGGCGAGGAAGCCGCTGTGACGCTGGAACTGGGGCCGGGACAGGAGGCGGAGGCCATGCTGCTGCTGCCCGATCCGGCGGGGGCGGGGGAAGGCGTGATGGAGATCCTGCTGGACAGCGAGGCGGAGACACAGGGAGCCGGTCTGGTCGCCCTGGGCCTGGCGCGGGATGCCGTGCTGGAGGACCGTCTGCGGCTGATCGAGGGACGGGAGCTGCTGGCGGTGCTGCCGGACTGAAAGCAGCCAAGCGGGTGCTTCCCGTCCTGGCGTTGCTCTGTCCCCCCGGGGCCGTCCAGGACGCGCGACGCCAGACCCGTGCAGGCCTGCGGATCGGCGCGTTCCGTCGTTCGCATCACTCCTCGGAAAGGGGCGGTTGCCGGGTGGGATCGCGCAGCCAGCCGCCGCCGGGGCCGGGGATGAGTTCGAGGCGCGGATCGCCCGCGGTGGCGAGCAGGCGAGCCAGGCTGCCGGCGCCTCCATAGGCCGAGCTCCGCAGGATCGGTCCCAGGCGGGCCTGCAGGCGCTTGCCCAGGGCCGGCAGGTGCAGCGGCGTCGGAGCGTGGGCGAGTTCCTCTAGCACCAGCGACAGGATCGCCTCGCGCGGGGCGGCGGGATCGGCAGGGCTGTCCGGCGCGCCCTGGTCCGGGACCGGCTGCGGCCCTCCTTTCGCGGGGGGTGGCGCGGGCTGGACCGGAGAGGCACGCCATTCCTGATTCCAGCCGAGGGCCTGCCCGACGAAGGCCTCACGGCCGACCACCTCGTCGGCCGCGGCGCGGTAGGCCTCGGCGGCATTGCCGACCGTGACTACGACGGTGCGCCGGTCATGCGCGCGGAGGCGGTGCAGGACCGGCGTGAAGTCGGCATCGCTCGACACCAGCACGAACTCGTCGAAGCACGTGGCGTGGCCGAGCGCATCCAGCACGTCCATGACCAGCACGATGTCGGCGCTGGTCTTGCCGCCCCGGGTCAGCGGCGGGCATTCGGTGATCTGGAACCCCGCCCGCACCAGCTTGTCGCGGAAGCTGCCGAAGAACACCCGCTCGCCATCGGGCAGGACCAGGGAGCCGACCGGGTTGAGGTAGCAGCGCCGTATCAGGATGCGCCGCTGAACGGCAGGCACCGCCGTGCCGCGCCCCGGTTGCGGCGCGTTGCGCTGTGCGATCCAGTCGAGCCAGCGCCCGGGCTCGGCCACGAAGATCTCGGCCGCCTCGGGCGCGTGCAGGCAGAGCGCGCTGAAGACATTGTCGAAATCGACGAAGAGCGCGACCCGCCGCTCCATGACGTCATCCCTGGCCGGGGGATGGGTCACGGGCATTTCCGCTTGCATGGCCCTGTCATGCCCGATGCTCCAGCGATGGCTGGCGAGCCTAGCACGAAAGGACCGGGGTGGCTCCTACCCGCCTGCCGAGCGGCGGAACAGGCCGAGCCAGGGGCGGCGCCCGTGGCGGATCTCACGCCCGGCCGCCAGGGTGACGCCCAGCACGCCCGCCACCCGCCACAGCGTGCCCTCCCGCGCCACCAGCGGGGCCGGCCGGACGATGCTGGAGGCCGGAGCCGGGGCCGTCACCTTCTTCTGCCCCGCCGCCTTCGGATCGGCCGGCACGGGCGCCTGCTGCTGGCTGCCTTCCAGCCCGGCATAGGCACGGGTGAACTCGGCGCCCAGCAGGAAGATCTGCGAGGAATAATAGACCCAAAGCAGCACGATCATCACGGAGCTGGCCGCGCCATAGGTCGTGGCCATGTTGCTGCTGCCCAGGTACCAGCCGATCAACGACTTGCCGAGGGTGAAGAGCAGCGCGGTCACGAAGGCGCCGATCGCCACGTCGCGCCAGGGCAGGCTGCGGTCCGGCAGGATCTTGTACATGGCGCCGAAGAGCAGCGTGATGATGCCCAGCGAGATCGCGAAGTTCACGGCGGACATCAGCAGCGTGACCTCGGGCAGCCGGCCACGCAGCCAGGTGCTGAGCACAGAGATGCCGGCGCTGACCGCCAGCGACACCAGCAGGATGAAGCCGGTGGCGGCGACCAGGCCCATGCTGGCGGCCTTGGCGCGCACCAGGCGGCTGACGGTCTCGGTGGTGTTCTCGTCGGCGTCCGGCTCCACCTTCCAGATGGCGTTGAGAGCGCCCTGGAGCTCGCCGAACACGCCGCTGGCGGTCAGCAGGAGGGTCACGAGGCCAATCAGGGTGGCGATGGTGCCGCTGGTGGTGTCGCTGGCGCCCTTGACCATGTCCTGGATGGTGGCGGCTCCCTGCTGCCCGACCAGGCCGCGCAACTGGTCGTCCAGGGCACCGCGCACCGCTTCCTCGCCGAAGAAGAAGCCGGCGATGGCGGTGGCGATGATCATCAGGGGCGCCACGGAGAAGATGGTGTAGTAGGCGATCGAGGCGCCGCGGCTGAGGCAGGAATCGGCGATGTAGCCACTCACCGTATCCGTGATCAGGGCCCAGATCCTGTTGAACATGACGCCAAAACCTCGTTCCGATCCCGGTCCGGCCGGCGGGGCGGAGTGCCTGGACCGGGATCAGAACGAGCGGAACAAGGCGCGGTTGCCGGGAAGCGTGGCACCTCTCGCGTCCCGTCTCTTGGCGCCGCCCCATCTCCGTTTTCCTTGCCGGCTTTCTGCCTTCCGGGTTCCTTTTTCCTCCCGCCCGGCCGGTGGCCACCGCGTGGCATCCGGCGCCCGCCCCCGCCCCAGCGGGAGACGGTAGCGGGCTGACGGCCGCGGCCCGACGGGCTAATGGCCCCCTCATGACCTCCTCCCGCGCCCCGTCACCTCCCGTTCCAGCGGGTGCCCCGGCCGATCCCGCACTGCTGCCCGAGATCCGGGCCGCCTATCGCGCGCATCCGGGCTTCGAGGCGGATCTGGCGGAAACGTTGCGCCGGGCCGGCGCCCGCCTGTCAGGCTGGCAGGGGGAGCTGGCCCTGTCACCTGACGCGCCGGTGGCATGCCCCTGGGCGCTGGATGTCTGGACGGCGCCCCGGCTGCTGCCGGTCCCCTCGATCAAGGGCGCGGCCGGGGCGCTGCGCGACATCCAGCGCAACTGGGCCCTGTGTTCCACGGGGAACCATCGCCGCGCCGCGCTGATCGAGGCGGCGTTGCCACCGGTCAAGGCGAGGCCCGTGGCCTTTCCGGCCCCTGTCCCCACCGCGCCGCTCGGAGGGTGGACGCTGATCCGGCCGGACCTGATGCTGGCCAGCCCGGAGAAGACCAGCCCCTATCCCGCTGGCGCACCGGTCCTGGTGGAGGATCACGAGGGGCCACCCAGCCGTGCCTACCTGAAGCTCTGGGAAGCCTTCCTGGCGGCCCGCCGCTGGCCCGGCCCGGGCGATTCCTGCCTCGACCTCGGCGCCTGCCCCGGGGGCTGGACCTGGGCCCTGGCGAAGCTGGGCGCGCAGGTGGTGGCGGTGGACAAGGCCCCGCTCGACCCGCGCGTGGCCGCCATGCCCGGCGTCTCGGTGCGGCAGGAAAGCGCCTTCGGCCTGGACCCACGCACGCATCCGGAGGTGGATTGGCTGCTGAGCGACGTGATCTGCTACCCGGTCCGGCTGCTCGGGCTGGTGCGGCGCTGGATCGAGGCAGGCAAGGCGCGGCACATGCTCTGCACCATCAAGTTCCAGGGGGGCACGGACCACGACACGGCCGCCGAATTCGCTGCCATCCCCGGTGCCCGCCTGACCCATGGCACCTACAACAAGCACGAGCTGATGTTTCACTGGAGCCGGCATGAGGCGGAGCGGCAGGGCCATGTGAACGGGTGAGAAGCCCCGTCCCATGGCCCGGGCCGAAGATGCGGGCGGCCGGACTCGAACCGGCAAGCCACTGAAGGCTAACGATTTTAAGTCGGAAGGGGGTTCGGAAGGGGGAGTACCTGCGACGGGATTTGAACCCGTACTCCCTTGAAGGGAAACGGCTTTTAAGGCCGGTGCGTCTACCGTTCCGCCACGCAGGCAGCGACAACATTGTCTCTGTCTCTCGCCTTGTCTCACGTCGAGACACTGAGACATGCCCTCGTCCGCACCCCTTAGCGCGCGGAAGTCCGCCAGAATAGCCTCCGCCTCCGCCTCGGTCATGTTGGAGCGGAGCCGGTTGAACCTGTGTGATACCCACCGGACGTTTCCGGGGACGTACCCGAGGTGCGGGACGATGCGGTCGAGGCTGGGGCTGCTGTCGAGGGGGCGCCCCTTCCCACGTTGGAGGGGTATCCCCAGGATGGGACACACCTCCGGAAGTGGTGGCAGGTTGTCTCTACGGATGGTGCAGGGGAGGCCCTTTCTCCTGGCGCGAACCTGGGCCGCGTTGATGGCGGCCGCCACGGTGTCGGGGGAGAACTTTTTCTTCTCCTTCTCCCCGCGCCGGTCGCGCTGCTCCGGATGGGCGATCCGGTAGGCGCGTGTCCGGGCTGCCATGCACGCCCGGCAATAGATGGAGCGCCCCGAAGGGCGCCCCTTGTCCGACCCAAAGGCCGCAGGATCGGTCTCCCCGCAGCCGCCTCGGCACGGCTTCATAAGGCGGCCTCCTGCGTCCCGAGGAGGGCCTGCTCCAGCCTGCTCAACTCGTTCTCCAGCATGTGGGGCGCGAGGTGGGCGTAGCGTTCGGTGACGGCCAGGGAGGAGTGGCCGTGCCAATCCTTCACGGCCAGGAGGAGCATTCCGTCCCGCACCTTGCGGCTGCACGAGGTGTGCCGGAGGGTGTGGATCTCCGCCATCGACATGGGCCGGTAGTAGCGGTCGGAGCCGAGGCCGATGACGGGGAGATCGTTGACCGCAAGCTCTGGCGACGTGGCCCAGACGATGTGCCCAGGGGCGCGGTCGGGGTTCGTGGACATCACAATGAGGTCCGAGAGTTTGAGCGGGTAGCGGTCGAGATCCGAGAGGCGCGTATCCAGCATGAACTGGAGGGCGAAGCCGGAGCGCCCATAGGACGCCATGCGCTCCGCGAGATCCTGATCGGTGAACCTCTTGCGATCCACAGGGCGCCCGGCAAGCTCCGGAGTGGTCTCCAGGGCTTCCTCCACGAGAGGCGCCAGGCGCTCCCCGTAGTTCCTGTGCTGCTCCTTGGTGGGGAACAGGGCGGGCCACACGCGGATCTGGTAGCCGCGCTCCGGGAGCAGGTTGTAGAGGCTCTGCTCCGTCTGGGGCGTGCCCAGGTAGATGATGCGGCTGGAGTCCAGCGGCTTGATTACCGCGTCGAACTCCTTCACCGCCTCGGAGAGCTTGTCCCGCATCGCCTGGGTGGCGCTGTTGCCGGGCACCTCGATATCGTCCGCGATGATGATGTCCGCGCGGCTACCGGCGATCTGGCCGGTGATGCCCACGGACTTCACCGAGGCGGAGTGCGAGGCGCGTGCCGGGCCTACGTCGAAGGCGATCTTGGAGGACCGCTGATCGCCCCTGGGCCGCAGATGGGCCAGCACCTCCATCTCCATGATGAGGCGCATGGTGAAGGTGGAGAAGTCGTCCGCGCGCTGCTTGCTGGCGGACACCACGAGGACGTTCTTCTGGGGGTTCTTGAGGAGCACCCAGACGACGAAAGCGGAAGTCACCCAGGATTTCCCCACACCTCGGAACGCCTGGATCACCGCGCGGCGTGGGCCGTGCTGGAGATAGTGGGCGATGTCGAACTGGACAGGGGTGGGGTCTGGGAGGTTCAGGTGTTTCCATGTGTGAGCCAGGAACACCCGGAAGTCGTTGAGGGGACCGAGATCCACCTCGTCATTGGCGCGAGCCATTGTCTCCTTCGGTTTGGGGATTATGAGGACACGCCTCAGCGAGCCTCTAGGATCGACGCCTAGGGGCTTGCAGAGAGTTGCCGGTGTGGTTTGGATGAGAGAGTTAGGAGCGCCCGTCAGGCGCCGCTGGAGAGTCTTTATGCGGGCGTCTTGGATCGCCTTGTGGGCAACCCTGGTCCCCGCGATGGCGCACGCGGAGAGCATCACATGCGTGCCGCAGTTAAAGCTGGACGAAGGCGATGACACCTTCGTCCCTGCTGTGCAGGACGTACTGTACATCCTGCGTCCGGACGGGGCCGGATGGGTGCTGGAACGCATCAGGAAGGGCAAGGAGGGGCGCGAACGGTTGGCCGCTTGCGAGTACCCCAAGCCCACCCAGGCGCGTTGTAGGGGCCGTGTAGAGGCGACCTACGAGGCCAAGGATCGCCTCATGACGCTGCGGACGGGACGCTTCTCGTGGGTGATGGCGTCCTGCCAGACAAGCTAGCTTCCCATAAAAGACACCAAGTGGTGGAGCCACGCTTGTCCCCGCTCCAGCAATTGCCCAATATCGGCAGCAATCTTTGAGGCCTGCCCCTGAGTTAGGTGGTTGACTAGCCACCAATTGATAGGTTTAGCGGCTTGGTCAGCTAACGATTCCACAAGCTTGTCGGCCCCCTTATCCAGCTTCTTGCCGAGCCATATCGCGGCGGTTCGTAGGCCGGACAGGTTACGAGCAACGGAAAGGGCGTCTGGCTCTGGCTTGGAGAGAGCGTCCTTGACCGCTGTGGCGGCCTCGCGGACAGCCTCAACAGGTTGTTCATTAGGTTCTGCAGGAGCACCGTTATGCCCGATGCCTATGCTGACGGCATCCTGCGGCTTCGGCGGAAGGGCTTGAAGCAGATTTGCTACGGCATCGAGCAGGCTAGAGCGCAACACCTGCTCGCGTGCATCCCCAAACACGGGGACAAAGCCAGCCTGAAGTTCGTTCAATATGTCGTCGAGGGCCTTACGTTCTTCCCTCTCTTCATCTTCTCTCTGAACGTCTTCTAAGTTCCGGATCTGGTCAGGATGCCGACGGCTCGGTGCCCACTCAATGATACCTGTGTTCTCAACCTCCTCAACGGCCAGTGATATGACGCCCTCAGTCACGAGATGAGAGAACTGATCATCCAACTCGTCTCGTGCATCGTAGGGGCCACCGAAGATATACTGGTATCCGCCTTCCCTACTCTCGTAAGGGGTCTCCTCCGCTGGATCAACGAACATCTCGTTAAACCAATAGGTTAGATAGGCCACCTGCCTAACCCGCGACATCTTCTTCAACTGCGAGGGTGTCACGCCTACAGTGCGATCATCCTCGCTGAAATACCGCAGTGACCGTTTCCGCGTAGGCATTGAGATGCAAACCCTCGTCCGCTCAGACTAAGGTACTGCAACTGCCTGAGAAATCCAGACGGGGGGTTCGCCCTACTAGGTGAGCCGGAAGCGGGGATCAGCATCCCCGTCGAAGTTCGCCAGGCGGTTCAGGTGGTCCAGCGGGCTACCGGGCTTCGGCTCGGCGGTGATCCCGTTGTCCTTGAGGAACTGGCGGATGGTGTTGAGGGTGGCGGCGGTGGCGGGGATCTCGTTCCCGTCCTTGTCCTTCTCGCCGTTCTGGAGGCGGTCCACGAACTCGTCCGCCATCAGCTTGTGGAGCTTGGCGAGAAGCTCCTCGGTGGCGCGGCTCACTTCTCGGTGGCCGCCATCACCACGGCGATCCCGAGGGACGCCACCATTGCCACGGTCATGAGGCTGGAGACCGCCTGGATGGTGCCGAGTACGGTCATCGGCCCACCGCAGCGCGGACCACGGTGAACAGGTTCTTGATGCGGTTCACCACATCGTCGTCCTTCTGCGTGGGCGTCAGCGCCACGATGAGCAGGGCGAGGTTGATCGTGGCATCCGCGATGGTGAAGTAGGGGGCGGCCTCGGGGGACGCCAGGAGTGCGACGAGCGAGAGCATGGTTATCCTTTCGTGAGGTATGCGATGGCGCCAGACACAGCCGTAGCGGCTAAGGAGCTGACCACGAAGACGGCGCCGAGGTACTTGTTCTTGAGGGTTTCGAGGGCAGCGATGCGCTTCTCGTGGTCAATCTGGACCGGGAGAATGGCGTCTTGCTTCGTCTCGATCCGCGCCAGGCGGTCGATGACGTTGGACTGGAACTGATCCATGAAGAGAGACGGGGCAGCCTAAGCCGCCCCTAGGTTCTCCTGCTACGCGCGCCGCTTGGTCACGCGGATGTTGATCGGCCCCGACGAGAGCGACGAGAGCGCCGCCGCCGAGTGGTTGTGGCAGTACAGGGTGACGCCTTGGGTGGCGGACACCTGCGCCGAGAGCCGGAGCGTCGAAGCGGCGGACCATGCGGCCTCCGCGATGTCTCCGGGGTAGGCATTGGCGAACGCTGTGGTGACGGAGGTGTACGCCGTGGCGTTGGCTGCGGGCGTGGTGGTGTTCCACGTCACCGAGGCGACGGCATCGACTTCCACGAGGAACGGGATGGCGGTGCGGGAGGGGCTGGCCTCGGTCCCGGCGCCGCGCTGGAGTTCGAAGCTCGGGCCGTAGAAGCGCAGCGCGTTGTGCAGCGTGTAGGCCCCATCGGCGCGGGACAGGCGGACCCCGAAGCGGTCGAGGGTCATGTTGGTGGTGCTCTGGCACGCGAAGTGCCCACCGTAGAAGCGCAGGCTGTTGCACCACCCGATGGAGGTGCCGGTGCGGAGATCCAGGCCCACCTTGTTGTCGATCAGGCGGCCCAGGTGGAGGTCACTATCCTCGCACCCGTTGCTGTCCCCGAAAAGCTGGACACCGATGGTGAAGCCGCTCGCCTGCCGGATCTGGACGTGGCTGGCATCCGCAGCGGCGTGGACGCGGCTCATGTCGAGGTTCTCGATCTCCTCCAGATACGCCTTGTTGCGGGTC
Source organism: Roseomonas gilardii (assembly GCF_001941945.1). Lineage (NCBI taxonomy): Bacteria > Pseudomonadati > Pseudomonadota > Alphaproteobacteria > Acetobacterales > Roseomonadaceae > Roseomonas > Roseomonas gilardii. The sequence continues at coordinate 3,771,063 of NZ_CP015583.1, forward strand.
TTCACGAGCCGCAGACGCATCCGGGGGGACAGGTAGCCACCCCCATCCCCGGCTGCCCACTGACGCGGGGGGCAGAGCATCGGCCACAGGAAGGTGGCGGACATGAGGGCGCGGGCTTCCTCGCCCCTGATCCATTCCAGGGTGGTCTCAGTGGGGAGGAGGACGGTCGGGGTGTCGTTGGCGGAGCGGGCCTCGCGGCGCGTCTTCACCAGCCCCGTCTTCTCCACCACCAGCCCTATGAGGAGGACGCCCAGGTGGATCTTGTCCGAGACGGGCCACTTCGCCTCCACCTTCTCGGCGCGCTTCAAACCCGCCTCGATCCGCTTGCTGGCGTACTCCACGTTGCGGCGGGTGCGCGTCTCCATCTTCTTCGTCATCTTGGAGTAGTCCTGGGGGCTGGCCTCCTCCAGCAGCTTCGCCCGGTACTCGTTCTCGATGGCACTCGCCACCCGGTTCGCCGCCTTCTGGAGAGTGACGGCCTGGGTGAGAGTGTTAATGATCTCCCGCAGGGTCACGTAGGCCACCGTCTCGGCAGGCAGGAGGCCCAGATAGGCGGCGTGGGCGCGGCGGTTCCCCGCCCCTCCGGTGCTCGAATCGGTCTGTTTGGTCGCCTCGATGACGGCGGCGAGATCCTCCAGAAACGCCGAGGTCGCCCGCCGACCATAGCGGGTATCCGCCTCCTCTCCCTGAGCGCGGGCCTTCGCGATCATCTCGCGAACGCGAGCTTGCCCGGCATCCACCGCCTCCGCCTCAAGGGCGAGTTGGCGCGCGACGACATCCACCGAGAGGTGGGCCAGTCCGTCCATGGAATATTCTCCGATTTGCGATGTTGGTTAGAGGTGCAACCTCTGGCGCACTGCGCGTGTCGCAGGCTGCGCTGTCTCAGAAGTCTCTGAATTGGGAGAGCGGCGGGCGCGCGCGGCCCACTCCAATGAATTGTTGGAGTTTTGCCAGCAGCTTAGTTCGCAAGGATGAGATGTTCGCAAATTTGCGAACATTGACAGGAGCTTTTAAGTCGTCTGTGTCTACCGTTCCACCACGCCCGCAATGACGCGGATGGACTTCCCGGGGAGCGCCACGGCCCATTCCTGGGACAGTCTTCCGGAGCCAGGGGATTTATCGGAAGCGGGGATGCAGTCAACCGCGCCCCGCCCCCGGGCCTCGTCCTGTGGCGGCTTCGCTTTCCGGCGATACCGCCTGGCTTGCCTCCGGGACGATCCAGGCCATGGCCCGTCCCGCGATCTCGACCGATGGTTGTCTGCCGTGGCGGCAACACACTCCCCGGTGGCTTCTTGGATGCATCCGCCCGGCTGTGGCATGCTGGCCCGATCCCTGGTCCGATCGCTGGCCTGCGACGACCCGCCACCTGCCTGCCATGCCGCGGAGCACTCTTCTCCCTTGGTCGCCTCCCTGTCCGATCCGAACCTGTCCCTTGCCCGGACCGAGCAGCTGGTGCTCTTCGCCGCGGGAGGCGCACGGCTGGCCCTGCGCCGGGGGGCGATCCGGGAGCTGCTGCCCCTGCCGCGTCTCTGGGCCCCGCCCGGCCTGCCGCGGGTCCTGGCCGGCTTCCTGAACCTGGGGGGCGAGGCGGTGGCGGTGCTGCGCCTTTCGCGCCTGCTGGAGCCGGAAACGGAGATCCGGGCGGAGGATGATGCCGCGGCCAGCATCTACCGGCACCTCATCCTGCTCGATGACGGGCGGGGGCGTCTCGCGCTGCTGGTGGATCGGGTGCTGGATGTGGTGCGGGTGCCGGCGGAAAGCCTGCAGGCGCTGCCGGCGGAGCAGAGCCTGAACGGCTGCGCCGAGGCCGAGATCGCGCTGCCCGACGGCTTCGCCCGGCTCCTGGCGCCGGAACGGCTGCTGATGGAGCGCGAGCGCGCCACCCTGGCGGAGCTGGAAGGGCAGGCCCGCCGCCGCCTGGAGGACTGGGCCGCGCCACCATGAGCGCCCGCCACGGCCTGCCGTCGCTGCTGCCGGATGCGGCCTTCCTGGAGATCAAGGGCCGCATCATCCGGCGCACCGGCCATTTCTACTACCAGGACAAGGACGATCTCCTCTGGGAACGCCTGCTGCGCCGGATGCGTGCCACGGCCTCGTCCTCCAGCGAGGCCTATCTCCGCCGCCTGGACGATCCCGCGACCGGCGAGGCCGAATGGTCGGCGCTGGAGACCGAGATCACCATCGGCGAGACCTTCTTCTTCCGTTACGCGGAGCAGTTCGCCGCCCTTCGGGAACGCATCCTGCCCGAACTGATCCGGCGCAACCGCGCGACGCGGCAGCTGCGGATCTGGAGCGCCGGCTGCGCCACCGGGGCGGAGCCCTATTCCATCGCCATCCTGCTGCACCGCCTGCTGGGCCGGGAGATCGGCGACTGGCGCTGCCGCATCCTGGGCACCGACATCAACGAAGCCTTCCTGGCCGCCGCGCGGGAAGCCCGCTTCAGCGCCTGGGCGCTGCGCAGCCTGCCGGCCGAGGAACGGGCGCAGGACTTCCTGCCCGACCCGTCCGGGCGGAGCTGGCGGCTGCGGCCGCCCTTCCGGTCCCTGGTGCGGTTCGAGCGGCACAATCTTCTCTCCCTACTGGACCCCGCCGCGCCGCTGGACCTGAGCGGCTTCGACCTGATCCTGTGCCGCAACGTGCTGATCTATTTCCACTCCGATACCGTGGCACGGCTGGTCAGGGCCCTGGGGGAAAGGCTGGCACCGGAGGGCTGGATGCTGCTGGGCCATGCCGAGCCCAATCCGGCCTTCGCCGCCTTCCTGTCGGTGGAGCAGTTGCCGGGCACCGTCGCCTATCGCCGCCGCCCCGCCTCCCCACCCCAGGCGGCGCCCGAGGCCGGCGCGGAGCTCCCCTCGGACGGGACGGCCGATGCGGCGCTCCCTTCCGGCCAGCCCTGGAGGATGCCGTGGCGGAGCTCGGGGCCGGAAGCCCCCGCCGATCCGCCGCCCCTCTTCGTGCCCGTGGCATGGGCCGGGGCCGGAAGGACCGGGATGGGGCCGCCGCCCCTGCCATCGCCGCCATCCCCGCCACCGGCCCTGCATCTGCCCCCACCGGAACCCGGATTTCCCGACCCAGCCGGGCCGGAGGGCGGAACAGGGGCTTCGGCGCTGGAGCGGATCCGCGACCTGGCCAATCGCGGAGAGGCGGAAGCGGCGCGCGCCGCCTGTGCGGAGGCCCTGCGCGAGGACCCGATGCGGGCGGCGGCGCATTTCTACGACGGGCTGCTGGCCCGTGCGTTGGGCCAGGCGGTGGAAGCAGAGGCGGCGCTGCGGCGCGCCCTCTATCTGGACAGGAACTTCCTGGCCGCGCACTACCAGCTCGGCCTGCTGCTGCTGGATCTCGGCCGGCGGCAGGAAGGACGGCGGGCCATCGCGACCGCCGCCCGGATCGCCCGCGCCCTGCCGGGGGAAACGCCTGTCGAGGAGGGGGACGGGATGACCGCTGCCAACCTGCATGCCCTGGCCAGGCTGCAACTCGGCCTGTCCCTGTCCTGATGCCGGCCCCATGACCAACGGAAGACCCGGACGGGACGCCGGCCCCGTGGAAACGCCGCCGGCGCTTCCGGCGGTGGGCGGGCTGAGCGAGGCGCGGGCCAGGCGCCTGCTGGATGAGCGGGCGGCCCGGCTGGCCGCGCGGCAGGGCCGGGCAACGGATACCGGTGCCGCCATGGCTCCCGTGTCGCCGCCTGTCCTGGCCTGCGCGCTCGGCCGGGAATGCTATGGCCTGCCGCTGGAACGGCTGCTCGCGGTGCAGCCGGCCACCGCCCTGGCGGGCCTGCCGGTGATGTCGCCGCCGCTTCTGGGTCTCTTCGCCCGCGCCGGACAGCCCTATGCGGTGCTGGACCTAGCGGCGATGCTTGGCCTCCCCTCCACCGGTCCGGGGCAGGCGGACGGCCCGGCGGGCCATCTGCTGCTGCTGCGCGGCCAGCCGGACCGCCCGGCCCTGCGGGTGGCCCTGCGGGTGGACCGCGCGCTGGGCGTGGTCACCCCGCGCCCCCTGGCCGCGCCGTCCGGAGCACCGGGCGACCGCAGCGCCGTCGCCGGGCGCGGGCTGGTCCCGGCCGGGGCGCTCGGCCCCCGGGAAACGGTGCTCGGCCTGCTCGATCCCGACCGCCTGCTGCAACCCTTCCTATCCGCCACCTCCGCTGCGGGAGCCTGAATCCGCGTGTCGATCGCCAATCGTATCCTTTTCGGCTTCGTCGTCCTGATCCTGATGCTGGCCGGTCTCGGCTGGTACGGGCTGAGCCAGCTCAGCCTCGTGCGCGACACGACGGACACCATCGTCACCCGCGACCTCGCCATGATGCGCCAGCTCGATTCGGTGCGGACCGAGAGCCTGACCGTGCAGGAGGCGCGCAACACCGCCGTGTCCCGCTTCCTGCTGCGCCGGCTGGACCGGTCGGTGCCCGACGACGACTCCCAGCGGATCTGGAACGACGCCCATGGCCGTTCGGAGGCCGCGATCCGCGACGCCCGCGACCGCGCCCGCCGCTTCGGCGACAGTTCGGTCTCGGAAGACCGCCGGCGCTCCTGGCAGCGCCTGAACCAGGCCCTGGAGCGCGGCGCCGGAATCCTAGGCCAGATGCGGGGCCTGACGGAGAAGCAGTTCGCGGCGATCCGCGCCAACGACCTGGAAGGCGTGAACGCCGTTTCGGCCCCGATCCTGACCCTGTCGCACGAGCTCGACACCTCCCTGCAGCAGGCCGATGCCGAGTTGGACGAGGCCCTGGCGGCCGGGCAGACCGTGGTGGCCAAGACCTATGAGGACAGCCGCTTCTCCGTGCTGGCGGTGCTGGGCGTCGCCGTGCTGGTCGGGGTGATCCTGGCGGCACTCGTGCGCCGGACCATCAGCGCGCCGCTTTCGGCCTTCATGGAATTCGTCGCCCGCGTCGGCCGGGGCGACCTGTCGGGCGCCGCGGCCGCCACGGGCAAGGACGAGATCGGCCAGCTCGGCGCCACGCTGAACGGGATGGTGGAGGGGCTGCGGCAGCTCACCCGGCAGAGCCGGGAGGTGACCGAGAACCTCAACGCCGCCGCCGCCGAGATCCGCGCCTCCACCCAGGAACAGGCGGCGGGCGTCGAGGAGCAGCTCGCGGCGGTGCAGGAGACGGCGGCCACGGCCGACGAGATCACGCATACCGGCACGCAGATCGGCAAGCGGGCGCAGGAGGTCATCACCTCCGCCCAGGCGGCGGCGCGCAACAGCAGCGCCGGCCTGCGCGCCGTGGACGACACGATGCGGGCCATGGATTCGATCCGCGAGCAGGCGGAGGCCGTGGCCTCGAACATCGTGTCGCTGAGCGAGAAGACCCAGGCGATCGGCGAGATCATCGCCACGGTGAACGATATCTCGGAACGCTCCCACCTGTTGGCGCTGAACGCCGCCATCGAGGCGGCGGCGGCGGGCGAGCAGGGGCGCTCCTTCGCCGTGGTGGCGGCGGAGATGAAGACGCTCGCCGACCAGGCCAAGGAGGCGACCGGGCAGGTGCGCTCGATCCTGAGCGACATCCAGCGCGGCATCAGCGCCTCGGTGATGCTGACGGAGGAGGCGGTGAAGCGCGTTTCCGCCGGCAAGGCGCGCACCGACACCACCCATGCCACGATCCGCGAGATCACCGGCAGCATCCAGGAAAGCGTGCAGACCTTCCAGCAGATCGTCGCCTCCACCAACCAGCAGCAGCTGGGCATCGAGCAGGTGATGGGCGCGCTGGGCAACATCCGGCAGGCGAGCCAGCAGACGGCGGCCAGCACGCGGCAGCTCGACACGGCGGCCGGCAATCTCAGCCAGCTGGCGCAGCAGCTCGTCGCGCTGGCCGACCGCTACCGGCTCTGAGCGCGGCACCGGCGAACGGAAAGGCCGCGCGCGCATGTCCGACTTCCGCCAGGAACTGCTGGCCGCCTTCGCGGTGGAGCACCGGGAACACCTGGATGCCATCCGTGCCGCCCTGGCGGCGGCGGAGGCCGGGCGTCCGCTGGACCTGCGCGACATCTTCCGCCGCGCGCACAGCCTGAAAGGCGCCGCCCGGGCGGTGGACCTGCCCGCGGTGGAGGAATTGGCGCACCGGCTGGAGGCGCTCTTCTCCCGGCTGGGCGAGGGCGGGATGGCGCTGGATGCCCGGGTCCAGGCCGTGGCGCAGCAGGGGCTGGACGCTGTCGAGACGCAGGTGGCCGGGCATCTGGCCACCCCGCCGGGGGAGGCCGGGCCGCCCCCGCCGGCGGCAGCCCTGGCAGCGCTCGATGCGCTGCTGGGCACCGCGCCGGAGGGCCGGGCGGAGGCGGCGGTTCCAGCCGCCATGCCGGCGCGGCGCGACGGAGCGGAACGGCCCGGTGGGGGAGCAGAGGCGGCGCCCGCCGCCGAAGCCGCCATGCCCGCGCCCGCCGAGCGGCATCCTGCGCCGGGCGGCGGCGAGTATCTGCGGGTCGAAGCGGGGCGCGTTGATGCCCTGTCCGGCCTGCTGCACGAACTGTCCGGGGAATTGCAGCGGCAGGACCGGCAGGCGGAGGCGCTGCGCCGGCTGGAGCGCCGGCTGCGGGGGCTGCGCCGGAACTGGCAGGACCTGCGCGGCGAGTCCGGAGGCGGCACGGAGGCGCGGCAGCGGGAATTCGACCTGGCGCTGTCCGGCCTGGGCCGGGACGTCGCTGCCCTGGCCCGCGACGGCCGGGACGCCGCCTGGAACGCGGATCAGCTGTCGCGCCGCCTGCGCCAGGGGGTGGAGCGGATCTCCCTGGTCCCGGCCGAGGCGGTGCTCGGCGGCCTGGGTTCCATGACGCGCGACCTCGCACGCTCCGAGGGCCGGGAGATCGCGCTGCGGCTGGAAGGGCTGGACACCGAGGCCGACCGCCGCGTGCTGCAGGCGTTGAAGGACCCGGTGCTGCACCTGCTGCGCAATGCCGTGGGGCATGGCGGCGAACCGCCGAAGCGGCGGCGGGCCCTGGGCAAGCCGGAACGGGGCGAGGTCGGCCTGCGTGTCGAACTGGGCGGCGGCCGGCTGCGGCTGCGCGTCTTCGACGATGGCGCCGGGCCGGACCTGGAGCGCATCGAGGCCCAGGCGGTGCGCCAGGGCCTGCTGCCCGCCCGCAGCACCGAGGCCCCGCCCCCCGCCGAGGACCGCCTCCTCGCCCTGGTCTTCGAACCCGGCTTCTCCACCGCCGAGGCGGTGGGCCGGCTGTCGGGACGCGGCATGGGCCTGTCGGTGGTGGCGGAGGCGGCGCGGGCGCTGCACGGCCATGCGCTGATGCGCCGGCGCCATCCCTGGGGGACGGAGGTGGTGATCGACCTGCCCTTCTCCGCCGCCCGGCAGAACGTGCTGCTGCTGGAGGCCGGCGGCCACCCCCTGGCCCTGCCGACCCATGGGTTGGAGCGTCTGCTGCGCCTGCCCGAGGCGGCGCTGCAATGGGCGGAAGGCCACCTTGCCACCCGCATCGCATGGGGTGGACGGGACGTTATGCTTCCCGTGACGAACCTCGCCTCCCTTCTCGGCGTTCCCGGCGCCCGGCTGCCCATTGAGGCGGGCCATCTGAGCACGGTCCTGCTGCGGGCCGGGGAGCGGCGCTGCCTGCTGGCGGTGGAGGCGCTCTCCGACGTGCGGACGTTGCCGGTCTCCGCACTGGATGCGGGCGCGGGCGGAGGCTGGGGGCTGGACCCGGCCCTGGTCTCCGGCCTGGTCCTGCCGGCGGGGAGCCTGGTGCCGCTGTTGCGCCCCGAAGGGCTGATGGACCGCTGGCTGCGCGGTCTGGGCGGCTCCGGCGAAGGCCATGGCGAGGCGCCCGAGGCCGCCGGGCAGCGGGGCGACAGGCTGGGCCTGCTGCCGCGCCCCGGTGCCCCCTCCGGCGTGGCGGCAGAAAGTACGGAGGCCGGCGATCGCGCCGGCATCCTGGTGGTGGACGATTCCATCACCACGCGGACCCTGGAGAAGAGCATCCTGGAGGCGCAGGGCTACCGCGTCCTGCTGGCCGTGGACGGGGTGGAGGCGCTGAACCTCCTGCGCGGCGGCGAGGCGGTGATCGATCTGGTGCTCGCGGATGTGGAGATGCCGCGGATGGACGGCTTCGGTCTCCTGCAGGCCATCAAGAACGACCCGCGCCTCGCCGGCCTGCCGGTGATCCTGATGACCTCCCGCGCCGACGAGGAGGACATCCGGCGCGGCCTGGAGCTGGGCGCCGGGGCCTATCTCACCAAGCAGAAGTTCGACCAGCGCGAACTCCTGGCCACGATCGGGCAATTGCTGTGAACGGCACTACCCCTTCTCACGGGCAGCCCGGCTCGGGGCAGACGCTGCCCGTCCGGGTCATGATCGTGGAGGACTCGCTGGTGGTGCGCCAGCTCCTCACGCACATCATCGCCCGCGACCCGCGCCTGCTGCTGGTGGGAGCGGTGGAATCGGCGGAGGAGGCCCTGCGCTCGTTGCCGCGCCTGCGGCCCGATGTCGTTTCCATGGATATCCGCCTGCCCGGCATGGACGGGCTGGAGGCGACGCGGCAGATCATGGAGGAGAACCCGACGCCGATCGTGGTGATCGCCGACGCGGTGGAGGATGCCTCGCTGCGCATCTCCATGAACGCACTGCGCGCCGGGGCGCTCTCGGTCGTGGAGAAGCCGGTCGGCCTGTCCTCCCGCCACTACGAGGCGATCGCGGAGGAGATCTGCACCCAGCTCTTCATCATGAGCCAGGTGCCGGTGATCCGGCGCCGCGCCATCGGCCGCGCCGCCGAGCCGCCCTTCCCCGCATTCCCGGAACCCGCCCCCCCCATGACGGCGCCGGTGCGCCCGGCGGTGGTGGCCATGGCCGCCTCCACCGGCGGGCCGCCCGCCCTGGCGCGGGTGATCGGCGCCCTGCCCGCCCGCTTCCCGGCGCCGATCCTGCTGGTGCAGCACATGGGGGCGCCTTTCATGGAGGGCTTCGCCGCCTGGCTGGACGGTCTCGTTCCCTTGAAGGTGGAAATCGGCCGGGACGGGGTGACGCCCCTGCCCGGCCATGTCTATGTGGCGCCCGGCGACCGGCACCTGCTGTTGTCGCAGGCCGGTCCGTTGCAGGTCAGCGCCGGCCCGCCGGTGGGCGGCCAGCGCCCCTCGGCCAATCTGCTGTTCCAGTCCGTGGCGCAGGCCGCCGGGGCCAGGGGGCTGGGCATCCTGCTGACCGGCATGGGCGAGGACGGAGCGAGGGGACTGACGGAGTTGCGGCGGCAGGGCGGCTTCACCATCACCGAGCATGAGAGCAGCGCGGTCGTCTATGGCATGCCGGCGGCGGCGGTGCGGCTGGGCGGTTCCTCGGCGAGCCTGCCGCTGCACCTGATTGCACCGCGCCTGCTGCGCCTGGCCATGCCGGAGGCAGGCACATGAGCGGCGGGGGCACGGCCGGAGCCAGCATCCTGCTGGTCGAGGATTCCGACACCCAGGCCCTGCAGCTTCGCCGGATGCTGGAGCAGCAGGGCTTCGCGGTGACGCGCGCGGCCACGGCGGAGGCGGCGCTGGACGGGCTGAACGACGGGCTGCCCGACCTGGTGATCGCCGACTACCACCTGCCCGGCATCAACGGCGACGAGTTCTCCCGCCGCATCCGCATGAACCTGCGCACCCGGGCGCTCCCGGTGCTGATGCTGACCAATGCGCGGGAGCAGGATCTGGAGCGGCAGGGGCTGGAAAGCGGCGCCGATGCCTATGTCTCCAAGGCCGCAGGGCAGGAGATGATCCTGCTGCGGCTGCGGGCGCTGCTGCGCCGCCGGCCACAGGACGCCGCGGAAGCGGCGCCGGCCGCCGGCTCGCAGGCTCAGCCGGCCTTCCGCCGCGCCGCCATCCTGCTGGTGGAGGACAGCGCCACCCGCCGGGCCTGGATGGGCCGCCTGCTGTCGCAGGATGGCTATGCCGTCCAGGCCGTCGCAGGGCCGGAGGAGGCGCTCGCCGCCATCCAGGCGGAAGGCGCCGCCTGGGACTGCGTCGTGATCGCCATGCTGAGCCCGGGCTTCGACGGCGTGGCCCTGTGCCGCCGCCTGAACGTCCTGCGCAGCGGGCCGGGCGAAGGGCCATCCTTCCAGATCGTGGGCCTCGGCAACGACGAGAGCACGGGGCGCGAGATGCTGTCCCAGGTCTTCGAGGCGGGGGCAGACGACCTGGTCTCGGCCACCGCCAGCGCCGAGGCGATCCGGCTGCGCATCCGCACCGTGGTGCGCCGCCGGCTGATGCAGGAGGAGAACCGCCGCATCGATGCCGAGCTGCGCGAGCGGGAGCTGGCGCTGGCCCATGCGCGGGCCGAGGCGGTCGCCGCCGAGGCCCGGGCCGCGCTGGCCGAAGCCCTGGCACGGGCCAATGCGGAGCTGGAGGAGGCGAACCGGCAGCTCCGCGACACCCAGGCCAAGCTGGTGCAGGCCGCCAAGATGGCCTCGCTGGGCGAGCTGGTGGCGGGCATCGCGCATGAGATCAACAACCCACTCGCCTTCATCCTGGCCCACCAGGGCACGGTCGAGCGGGTGCTGGAACGGCTGGGCCCGCATGTCGCGGAGGATGCGGAGGCGCGGGCGCTGGTGGAGAAGGGGCGCCAGCGTTCGCAGTCCATGACGCTGGGCCTGAAGCGCATCCAGGACCTCGTGCTGAACCTGCGCAAGTTCTCGCGGCTGGAGGATGGCGGGTTCCAGACGCTCGACGTGCCAGAGGCGATCGAGACGGTGGTGGCGCTGCTGACGCACAAGCTGTCCAACCGGATCGTGGTGCGGCGTCAGTTCGATGCACGTCCGGATCTGTTCTGCTCCCCTGCCCTGCTGAATCAGGTGGTGATGAACATCGTGGGCAACGCGGCGGACGCGATCGAGGACCAGGGGGCGATCACCATCGCCACGCGCGAGTCGGACGGACAATACGTGATCGAGATCGCCGATACCGGCCCAGGCGTGCCGGAGGAACTGCGGGAGCGGATCTTCGAGCCCTTCTTCACCACCAAGCCGATCGGCTCCGGCACCGGGCTCGGCCTCGCCATCGCCTACAACATCGTGCGCGCCCATGAGGGGCACATCGCCGTGGGAACCTCGCCGGAAGGCGGTGCGCGCTTCACCATCAGCGTGCCGCTGCGGGCCACCCCATGAGCAGCCATCCGCCGCATGGCCCCGGTGCTCCGGCACGGCCGGGCACCCACCGGGGCACGATCCTGCTGGTGGACGACGAGGCAGAGATCGTCACCGCGCTGCAGGACCTGTTCGAGGACGAATACGACGTCCTCGCCACCACCTCGCCCACCGATGCGCTGCGGCTGCTGCAACGCGAACCGGACGTCTCGGTGATCCTGTCCGACCAGCGCATGCCGGGCATGACCGGCGACCAGATGCTGGCCCGGGCACGCGAACTCACCCATGCCGAGGCGCTGCTGCTGACCGGCTATGCCGATCTCGACGCGGTGGTCTCCGCGCTCAACAAGGGGCGCATCGCCGGCTATTCGCCCAAGCCCTGGGACCCGGTGGCACTGCGCGGGCTGGTGGGCAGCGCGCATGAACGCTGGGCCCTGGCGCGTGCCCTGGAAACCGAGCGAAGCCTGCTGCACGGGCTGCTGGACAATTCCCCCGGCCGTCTTTCCTTCAAGGACGCTCAGGGCCGTTTCGTGCGGCTGAACGCGGCCAAGGCGGAATCGATGGGCCGCAGCGTGGCGGAAAGCCTGGGCCGGCGAGAGCAGGAGTTCCTGCCTTCGGAAGCCGCCGAGGCGCTGACCCGGATCGAGGCGGAGGCCCTGCACGGGCGCGGTTCCGCCGATGCCGTGGAGGAGGAGCGCCAGGAGGGCGAAACGCGCTGGTTCGCGGTGAGCCGCGTGCCGGTGATCCGCCAGGACGCACCCGCCTTCCTCGTGACCATGGAGCACGAGATCACCGAGCGCCGGAACCTGGAGGCCCGGCTGCGCCAGGCGGACAAGATGCAGGCGCTGGGCACCATGGCCGGCGGGGTGGCGCATGACTTCAACAACCTGCTGACGGCGATCCTGGGCAACCTGCAACTGGCGCTTCGCACGGCGCCCGAAGGGTCCCGCCAGCAGCGGCAGCTCCGCAATGCCATCGCCGCCGCCGAGCGCGGCTCCGGGCTGACGCAGAGGCTGCTCTCCTTCAGTCGGCAGCGCGACCTCGACCTGCGGCCGGTGGATGCGAACGGGCTGGTCCAGGGGATGGAGGACCTGCTCAGCCGCACCCTGGGCGGGCTGATCCGCATCGAGCACGATCTCGCCCCGGATCTCGCCCCGGTCCTGGTGGACCCGGGGCAACTGGAGCTGGCGCTGCTCAACCTCTGCATCAACGCCCGCGACGCCATGCCGGAGGGTGGGGTGCTGACCCTGGGCACGGCCCGCGCGAGGGCCGAGGCCGGCGACGTGCCGGAGCTGAAGCCCGGCGATTACGCCGTGCTCTCGGTGCGCGACACGGGTGCCGGCATGGCGCCGGAGGTGCTGAGCCATGCCTTCGAGCCCTTCTTCACCACCAAGGAAGTGGGCAAGGGCACGGGTCTGGGCCTGTCCATGGTCTATGGCCTGATGCGCCAGTCGGGCGGTGGCATCCGCCTGCAGAGCGAACTGGGACAGGGCACGCTGGTGGAGCTGTTCCTGCCGCTCTCCGGTCGGCCGGGCCCGGAGGAAAGCCATGCCGGCACCACGCCGCTGCCGCGGACACGGCCGCTGAGAATCCTGGTGGTGGATGACGACCCCGCGGTGCGCGAGGTGACGGCGACTTTCCTGGAGGAGCTGGGCCACGAGATCCTGGAGGCCGGGGACGGTCCCTCCGCCCTTCGGACCCTGGAGACCGAGGAGATCGACCTGATGGTGGCGGATCTGGCGATGCCCCTGATGTCGGGGGCGGAACTCGCCGCCACGGTGAAGGCCTCCCATCCCCGGATGCCGGTGCTGCTGGTGACCGGCTATGCCGAGCTGGACAACCTGCCCAAGGAATACCCGCTGCTGCACAAGCCCTTCCGGCAGGCGGATCTGGCGCGGTGCATCCAGGAGCTGATGGAAGGCCAGGGCTGAACGGAGCAGGCGGGACACCGGGCAGGTGACAGAATCTGCTCGTCTGCTATTGTAGATTCATGCCAGCCGTTTCTCTTGCTCCCCTGGAGATTGAAGCCGCGCCCAGCCTCGCGGAACGCGCCTATGCGCGGCTGCGGGACGCGATCGTGGAGGGAAGCCTCACGGCCGGCACCAAGCTGTCCGAGCGCCGCTTGGCCGTCGCGCTGGGCATCTCTGCCCAGCCGGTGCGCGAGGCGCTGCGCCGCCTGGAAGGCGAAGGGCTGGTGGAGACCCGCCCCAAGAGCGGCACCTTCGTGTCCTCCCTCGACAGCGACAGGCTGGCGGAGATGGGCCGCATCCGCGCAGCGCTGGAAGGTGCGGCGGCGGCACTGGCGACCCGCCGGGCGGCCCCGGCCGAGTTGCGGATGCTGGAACAGCGGCTCGGCGCCATCCGCGCCGCGACGGCCCGGGGCGACCGCGCCGCGCTGGCCGAGGCCAACGACGCCTTTCACACCGCCCTGCACCGGATCACCGGCAATGCCTTCCTGATCCGCAGCCTGCAGGCCCTGCGTGCCTATTTCCATGTCGGCAGCCGGCGTGTCCTGGCCGGGGAGGCGGAAACCCGGCTGGCCCTGGAGGAGCATCAGGCCATCCTGGATGCCATCGCCGCCGGCGAGGCGGAGCGGGCCGAGCGCCTGATGCGTGCCCATGCCTTGCGCTCCCTGGCCGTGGCCTTCCCGGAAGCGGAGCGCTGATGCCCCGCGCCCTGCCCGGCCTTCCCTGACGAAAAGGATCTGCACGACACCATGGCCGAGAATCAGCCAGCCCCGGGCAAGCCGCGCGTCCTGGTCGCGCGCCGGGTGCCGCCCAATGTCGCCGCCCGCGCCCGCGAGATGTTCGACGCCATCGTCACCGAGACGGACATGGACGCCGACACCGCGCTGCGCGTGATCCGGGAGGAGCGCATCGCCGGGCTCTTCTCCGGCCCGAAGGTGAAGTTCACCGCCGCCCATGCCGCCGCCATGCCGGACGGGCTGAAGGTGATCGCCAATCCCGGCGCCGGCTTCGACCACATGGATGTGGAAGCCGCCAAGGCGCGCGGCATCGTCGTGACCAACGCGCCGGACGTGGTGACGGACTGCACCGCCGACCTCGCGCTGATGCTGATCCTGAACGCCAGCCGCCGGGCACGCGAATACGACCAGGTGATGCGCGAGGGCTGGCGCAAGCCCTATGGCATGCCGGACCTGCTGGGCCTGCGCCCGAGCGGCAAGACGCTCGGCATCGTCGGCATGGGGCGCATCGGCCAGGCCGTGGCGCAGCGCGCGCGCGGCTTCGGCATGAGGATCCTCTACAACAACCGCCGCCGCCTTTCGCCGGAACTGGAACAGGGCGCCGAATACGTCGCGGATCTGCACGACCTGCTGCGGCGCTCGGAGATCCTGTCCCTGCACCTGCCTGCCAGCGCCGGGACGGGCACGCTGATGACCCGGGAACGCTTCGCCCTGCTGCCGCAGGGCGCCGTCTTCGTGAACACCGCGCGTGGCTCCCTGGTGGACGAGGATGCGCTGATCGAGGCGTTGAAGTCCGGCCAGCTCTTCGCCGCGGGCCTCGACGTCTTCCGCAAGGAACCGGATTTCGACACGCGCCTCGCCGAGCTGCCCAATGTCTTCCTGACGCCGCATGTGGCCAGCGCCACCGTGGACACGCGCGACGCCATGGGCTTCCGCACGCTCGACAACATCGCGGGCGTGCTGTCCGGGCGCGGGGCGATCGACCCGGTCTGAACGGGGCGGCGCCACGTCAGCCGGCGGCGGTGGCCCAGGTCACGCCAGGTCGCGGATCCGCCGCATCGCCCGGGCGAAGCGGCTGGCGATCTCGGCCTGCCGGTGGTGGACCCCGTCGCGCACCACCCATCGCCCGCCGGCCATCACGTCGCGGACCGGCGTGGTGTTGCCGGAGAAGACCCAGGCATCCAGCAGCGCGTCGCCCTCCCGCCCGACCAGGGCCGGATGCTCCGTATCCAGCACCAGGAGATCGGCGCGGCAGCCGGGCGCCAGGCGCCCCATGGGCTGGCCCAGCGCCTGCGCGCCGCCCAACGCCGCGCATTGCAGCAAGGCGAGGCCCACCGAGGCGCCAGGCCGTGTCTCGGTGACGTTGCGGGCGCGGCGGCGCAGGCGCTGGACGTATTCCATCCAGCGCAGCTCCTCGATGGGGCTGGTGGAAACGTTGCTGTCCGTGCCGATGCCAAGGCGCCCGCCCGCCGCCGTGTAGTCCGGCAGGGGAAAGAAGCCGTCGCCGAGATTGGCCTCGGTGGTGGGGCAGAGCCCGGCCACGGCGCCGCTCCGGGCCAGGGCCAGGGTTTCCGCCGCGTCGGAATGCGTGGCATGGATCAGGCACCAGCGCGCATCCACCGGCGCATGGCCGAGCAGCCACTGCACCGGCCGCTGGCCGCTCCAGGCGAGGCAGTCCTCGACCTCCTTCACCTGCTCCGCGACATGGATGTGGATGGGCGTGTCCGGGCCCAGCTCCGCCGCGAGTGCCACGCTGGCGGAGAGCTCCTCCGGCGTCACGGCGCGCAGCGAATGCGGCGCCACGCCGACCCGCACCCCGGGCCAGGAGGCTGCCTCCCGGCAGATCCCTGCCCAGGTCTCGACCGGCAGGACGAAGCGCCGTTGCCCCGGCGCCGCTTCCGCGCCGCCGAACTGGCTGTGGCGGTAGAGCACCGGCAACAGCGTCAGCCCGATCCCCGCCGCCTCGGCCCCCGCGGCGATGCGGCGGGCCATCTCCGCCGGATCGGCATAGGGCGTGCCGTCCGGCGCGTTGTGCAGGTAGTGGAACTCGGCCACGGCGGTGTAGCCCTGGCGCAGGCATTCCGCGTAGAGCTGCGCCGCGATGGCCTCGACATCCTCCGGCGTCAGCACGGCGAGGAAGCGGTACATCACCTCGCGCCAGCGCCAGAAATTGTCGCCCTCCGGCCCGGCGCGCTCGGCCAGCCCCGCCATGGCGCGCTGGAAGGCATGGGAGTGCAGGTTGGGCATCCCCGGCACGACGAGGCCGGACAGGCGTTCGTCGCCTTCCACCGCCGCGCTCTCCGCGGCCACGCCGGCGATGCGCCCCTCCGTGTCGAGCGTGATGGCGACGTCGCGGCGGATCTCGCCGTCCAGCAGCGCGGTTTCGGCCAGGAAGCGCATCATTCTCCTCCGCGCACGCGGCTGTGGAGCGGGTTGAAGCCCAGGCGATAGACCAGCTCCGCCGGGCGCTCGATGTCCCAGATGGCGAGGTCGCAGCGCTTGCCCGCCTCCAGCGTGCCGATCTCTCCCAGCAGGCCCAGCGCCCGTGCCGCCTCGCGCGTCACCCCCGCCAGGCATTCCGGCACGGTCAGGCGGAACAGAACCGCCGCCATGTTCATCGCCAGCAGGATCGAGGTAACCGGCGAACTGCCCGGATTGCAGTCCGTCGCCACGGCGATGTGGGCGCCATGCCGCCGCAGCGCCTCGACCGGCGGGCGGCTGGTCTCGCGCAGCGTATAGGCGGCGCCGGGCAGCAGCACCGCCACGGTTCCCGCACGCGCCAGGGCGGCGGCGCCCGCCTCGTCCGCGCATTCCAGGTGATCCGCCGAAAGCGCTCCCCAGCGCGCCGCCAGCGCCGCGCCGCTGCCATTCTCCAGCTGGTCGGCATGCAGCTTCACCGGCAGGCCATGGGCGCGCGCGGCGGCGAAGACCCGCTCGGTCTGGGCGGCGGAGAAGGCGATGCTCTCGTGGAAGACATCCACCGCATCGGCCAGCCCGGCCGCCGCCACGGCAGGCAGCATCACGTCGCAGACCAGGGCGGTGTAGTCCTCCGCCCCGATCCCCGGCGGCACCGCATGGGCGCCCAGGAAGCTGGTGGCCACGCCAACGGCGCGCTCCTCGCCCAGCCGCCGCGCGGCGCGCAGCATCCGCAGCTCGGTCTCCGTCTCCAGCCCGTAGCCGGACTTCACCTCCACCGTGGTCACGCCCTCGGCAATCAGGCGGTCGAGCCGTGGCAGGGCACCCGCCACCAGCGCGTCCTCATCCGCCGCCCGCGTGGCGCGCACGGTGGACAGGATACCGCCCCCGGCGCGGGCGATCTCGGCATAGGTGGCGCCGGCGAGCCGCGCCTCGAACTCCGCCGCGCGGTCGCCGCCATGGACCAGGTGCGTGTGGCAATCCACCAGCCCCGGCGTGACCCAGCGTCCCTCCAGCCCGGTCACCTCCGCCGCCTGCCAACCGGTGGGCAGGTCCCCTTCCGGTCCCGCGAAGGCGATCCGTCCGTCCCGGCTGGCGATGGCGCCGCCTTCCACCACGCCGCAGCCCGCCAGGATGGCAGCCTCCCCATGGGCCTCCACGGGGCTTCCTTGCGCCATGGTCAGCAGCCTGCCCCCCAGCCACACGCGGTCGAAACGGCGCCCTTCGGCCATCGCATCTGTCCTTTCCCGCAGGCCACCACCCGGTCTTCCATGCCGGCCGCGCCGCACGCGCGGGCAGCGGCACGCCCGGGGCGGTAGCCCCCCGTTTCCCGGCTTCGTCTCGTCACGGGATGGGACGAGCCAGGAAGGAAGGAGGGTAGAGCATTTCCGGCCCGCCTGCGCCCTTCCCGGCCCCTGCCGGAGCAGCCCATGTGTCAAAGGAGGGACACATCGCGGGTGACCGGGCGGCCATTGCATCGTTACGGGGTGAAAACGCCAGCCCGCCCCTTGCGGGCCCGTCCCTGGGAGAGGAAGGACCGTCATGCGCATCGTCGAGAGTCTCGTCGATATCACGGTCTTTGCCCGCGTCGCCGAGGTGGGCAGCCTGACCGCGGCCGCCCGCGAGCTCGGCATGTCGCTGCCGGTCGTCAGCAAGCGCCTGGCGCGGCTGGAACAGCGCCTCGGCATGCGGCTGGTGAGCCGCACCACGCGGCACCTCGCCCTCACCGAGGACGGGCGTGACTTCCAGGCCCATTGCCGGCGCATCCTGGCCCAGATCGAGGAGATGGAGGCCGCCCTGGCCCTGCGCCGGGGCGAGGTGATCGGGCAGTTGCGCGTCACCTCCACCGTTGCCTTCGGGCAGCGCGTCCTGGCCCCCCTGATCGCGGAGTTCCTGCGCCTGCACCCGGCGATGCGCATCCACCTCACCGCCACGGATACGGTGGTGGACCTGATCAGCGGCGGCTTCGACCTGGCCATCCGCTCCGGCGCCATGCCCGACTCGCAGCTCCTGGCGCATCCGCTCGCCCCCAGCCATGGCGTCGTCTGCGGCGCCCCTGCCTATCTGGCGCGCCGGGGCCGGCCGTCGCATCCGCGGGAGCTGGAACAGCACGACTGCGTCCTGTCCGGCGACACCACCCAGGACCACTGGCGCCTACGGTCGCGGGCGGGCGAGGAGGCGGCGGTGCAGGTCACCGGCCCGGCCAGCAGCAGCCATGGCGAGGTCGCCCTGGCCCTGGCGCTGGCCGGGGCCGGGCTGGTGACGAAGCCCGTCTGGGAGATCGGGCCGGAGGTGCGGCAAGGGAGGCTGGAGATCGTGCTGTCCGGCTGGCACATCCCCGAGCCGCCCCTGCAGGCGGTGCACGCGCATGGGCGCCTGGTTACGCCCCGGCTCAGGCTCTTCCTGGATTTCCTGAACGAGAGGCTCCGCGCCGGCTGGCCGTGATGCCGGACCGCGGAAGACCTGGGTTTCCCAGCCCGGTATCGCGCAGGGCTGGCGGCCACGCGCCCGCTCAGCCGCGCCGGCCGAGGGGCAGGCTGCCGGAGGCCTTGAGCCGGTCGAGCACGATGGAGGAGCGGACCCGCGCCACGCTCTCATGCGGCAGCAGCACGTCGTTCACCAGCACCGACAGGCCCTTGAGGTCGCGCACCACCGCCTTGATCAGGTAGTCGGCGTCGCCGGTCATGGCATAGGCCTCCTGCACCTCCTCCAGCCGCGAGACGAGGTCGCGGAAGCGGCGGGCATTGTCGCCGCTGTGGCTGGCCAGC